>DATBEF010000079.1:0-65816 GCA_036269625.1 Bryobacteraceae bacterium
CGCAACATTTAGCGATCCAGTTCCCGCATCAAAGGCGAGCGCGCCCGTGGTCATACTCCCTACCTCCGTCAGCGGCGTGTTGCCCCAAGGCCAGCGAGGAATTTCATAATTTGGATAATTCGCGGCGCCCATGTTCGCAACTACGATAACCTGCCCGGTGCTGCCCACCTGCTGCCCACCGGTTCGGCAGTAGGCAAACACGCGTGGTGCGTCGTTATTGTCGAACTGTGGGTGGAAATAGAAGGCTTCGACCTCATCGCGCTGTAAAGCCGGGTGAGACGTGCGGAGGCGAATCAACTCCCCAACATTCGTGAGCAGCGCGCTGTTGCTCGAAAAATCCGCGCGTAGCCATTGCACGGGGTCCTCTTGCTTCGGGTTGACGTCGGTGAAGCTCATGTCATGGACGTCCCCAAACTCCTCGCCCGCAAGGAACATGGGGATTCCGACTGAGGTCATCAGAATCGCAAAACCACCAAAGACGCGACGGCAGGCAGCCAGCACTGTGTCTCTCACCCTGGTGTCGCTCCAGGTATCCGCGTTATCCACCGCCCATTTGATCCCGTCGATGTCGTCGCCGGCGAGCCCCGCCGAGGCGAGCATAGGCCCCAGAATCACATTCATAAGCCGGGCGGCATCCGCAACGTCATGCGAGGTGATGTAGTCGACTGAGCAAGTCATGTCTCCATAACCGGGATCAAAACTGCGCGGAAGATTATTCCAGACTCCCTCCATCGAGATTAAATGCTCGACGCGGGCCGAACGCGAAGGCTCGCCGAAATTCGTGTCGATGCTGTCGGTGAGCAACTTTCTGATCTCATCCCGATACCCAAAGTTCCAGATGCTGTCCACCACCCTGTGCCCGTCGAAAGCATCGCCGTCAGTAATGCTGAAGCGCCGGTTGGAATCCTCCGCCACCACTAAGAAAGGCTTATTCGGAAACAGCTGCTTGCTTTGAGCTGTCGCGCGGTCACAGAAGTCCTGCACGAACTCATAGTTGTTGATGTCCTTGAAATCATCGACGCGATACCCGTCGACGTGATATTCAGAGACCCAGTATTCGCCCATTTCGCAGAGAAACTCCCGAGCGGCGTAGTAATCCCCGTAAGAGGGGCTGCTGTAATGGAACAAGTCTTGGCTGAAATCCTCACGTCCCGGCGACGCAGGCTCCCAAAACCAGCTTTTTGCAAGCCCCGCCAGCGGGCACTCCGTGGCAAACATGTTCATCACCACGTCGAGGAAAACGCGCACGCCGCGCTGATGGCAGTACTTTACAAAGAACTTCGCGTCCACCGGCGTTCCAATATCGTAGTCGGGTGCGAAAAAGAAGCGCGTTCCATAGCCCCAGTTCAGCGTTTGCGGCGTATCCTCGATGGGAAGTAGCCCGATGCAGTTGATGCCGAGAGCGATCAGCTGATCCAGATGCTCATAAATGAGCTTGTCGAACGTGCCAAGCTCGACAAGCGGGTTCTCGCTCGGATCAGAAGACATCCATTTGATCGGCATTTCATAAACGACGATCTGGTTGTTATTCGGGAGATCCACGCCCGGTTTGAATTCGTCATCCCAGCCGAACGCTTTTCGTACGCGCTGGCCTGCGCTCATTGTCAGCAGACCGCGATAGCCTGCAAAACGCGTTAACTCTTCGGCGTAAGGGTCGGCAACCGGGTTCCCGCCGGCCACGAATTCATATTCATAAACGCCATCAGCGAGACCCATCTGGTCGACATCGATCTCCCACCAGCCTGGAAAGCTTGAGCTTTTCGATAACGGATGCTGCGGCCATAAATCCGGATCGAAGTGATCGCGCGCCGAAAGCGGTGAAAGCCGTAGCGCGATTTGGCTGACATCGGGACCGGGAATTCTCAGAAGCCCAAGCTGATTTGTAGGATGCGGCTGCTCCATGCACTCTCCGAATGCAATTGCACTGCCGAAGCGCTTTGCTGCCGCATGCCTCTATTAAAAATACGTCGGCACCAGAGTGGGATCGATGTCCCGAATCGTGATCTCCGGCAGTTCGCCCATCACTTTTAACCGCAGTAAATCCCCTTCGCGCGCATACTTCCATTTACATACGTCGTAAGACTCGGCCAACTGAAATTCCCCATAAAACGAATTTCCGGTTATGAAGTTGACCCGCACCGATTGCAAGATTTGCTGGTGTGTGTTTGCCGCGAGCGCAAGGCCATTCCCGATGGATAGACCCCAGTGACAGGTCGGCTTAGACTCGGGTGCATGAAAGTTGAAGATGTGGCCCGGGGGAATCTGGTCAATTTTGCTGAGGCTAATTATTTGTCCATCTCCAAGAATTTGATTCGCGCTATTAGCCGTCAGATCGAATCCGTCTGACGCAAGCCACTTGATGGACACGAACCCTGCTTTAAACAACCACATTCTCACGGCAGAAAAGCAGATCGGGTTGGCGCCCAGATTCCTCGATTCACGGGTCAAAGTATAAAAGTCAAAATCGCCCGAGGTCTGATTAACCATTTTGGCAGCGCTAACCAGCGTCTGATACGTTGCGCCCGGCTTGGTGAGATAGCATTTGATTGCGTCCTTCACGGCAGTCTCTGACTTTCCATGCCAGAACTGCTTGGTTTTGTCCTTCTCAAAGCTGATGAAAAAGCCCTTGAAATAAGGAGGCGTCAGATAGGCCTTTTGACACAGAAGCAGCGCACGGACCGCTTTATGTTGTGCGTCGTTGCCGGAATGCCAATAGCCCATGCCCTCCAGCGAGATATCCTTTCCCGCTTCAACGGTCTTCCCGATCAGCTTCTGCTTTACATCCGCGGCTAGCGCGTTATCTATGGTCCCGAGATAAGTAATCGTATCGTCAAATCGTTGCTGATCTGTGTTGCCTGGCACAAACGTGTTCCTCTAAAGTAATTAATGTTAAGCGGGATAACAATTTGCTTTTCCCGCACTGCGTAGTCTACAACAAACAAGGTCATGCACAAGCTTGCCCGCATTCTTGAAGGATGGGATGGCTATCAGACGAGCCTCTTACATGCCGTGACGCCTTTGACCAGCGAGCAGTTGTCATGGCGGCCAGCGCCAGAGCGCCGGTCGATTGGCGGAGTGCTTCGCCATATCAGCATGGGCCGCATTACCTGGCTCTCGCGCATGGGCGGGCCAGGGATGGATGCGGTCGTCCAGCGCATTCCACGATGGCACGAGGAGGATGACGGTACTCGTCGCGTCGCGGAAGAGTCTGTGCCTTGCGATGACTCAGCTTTGCTCGCGGAATGGCTCGCGTCATCCTGGCAACCCATTCAATGCCTGCTCGACGAATGGACAGTCGACGATCTATTTCAGACCTATGCCCTGGCCGAATACGTCGTATCCAGGCAGTGGACCATCTGGAGAATCATGTCCCATGACATCCACCATGGCGGACAGTTGGCCACAATGCTCGCTCTTCAGGGCATAGACGCGTTCGAATTGAGGAAGCTGGGTGGCCATGTTATAACACCTCCAATCGCGAACCCTGCGGGCTAGCCACGCGCAACCCTTGTCTGATCAGATATCGCGGACATATCGAGCCATCGCGCCCTCTAATTCCCCGAACACTCCTACGAACTGGAATCCGGCTTTATTGATGGCCTTGAGCGATGCATGATTGCCGACCGAAATCCGCACCACCATCTGTCTCGCCCCTGTCGCACTCTTCAGATAAGAACTCATCAAATCAAGAACCCGCTGCAAAATACCTTTTCCTCTCCAATCGGGAAAAACTCCGAATGAGATATTTACCTGACCTGCGGCCAAAGGAAGGCCGAAGTTGGCTTCGATACTTCCGATCAGCTGTTTGGTCAAGGAATAACAGATCCCAAAAGCCCGACGTGGACCTTGTATACGCCACTGCTCTTCGCATGAATTGATGTAGCTCTGAACTGTGGCTAGCGTGCTGCGGCCTCCGCTAAGCCACTTGGCCATCTCCTCATCTTCACCAGCAAGATGATCAGCAGCATCCCCCGGATGCAAAGGACGCAAAAAGATCACGCCATCGGAGAGCTCGGCAGTCACAACAAAATGATAAAGCTGATCGAAGGCTGGACGCCTTTATCCTGGGTTCGTCGGCGACGATACTCCGAAGAACTTCAGCCAGTACGTCAGCCGGAACGATCCGGTTTCCGCCACTGTCGAACCCTCCCAAATACGAAAAACTTATTCCCGCCTTTGCGAGCCACCCTTACCATTGATCTGCTGCGAAGAGATCCAATCCGAGATGTGGGCACGCAACTCACCCAGCGGCACAACACCTTCTTCCAGCACCGCCCGATTGAAGGACCGCAGGTCAAAGCGTTCGCCTAACCTGCTCTTTGCCTCCTCACATAGAGCTATGATCTCTTGCGCACCGGAGTCATACGATGTCAGTTGCCCCGGCATAACTGCAATGCGATCCACGTAATCGTTGGCTTCCTCGGCGGTGAAGCGGCCGGATACCATCATGAAATCGATCGCCTGCTGCCGCGTCCAGTGGAATACATGCAGCCCGGGATCTACCACCATGCCACGGGCTGGCCACATGCGGCGAAGGATTGCGGCGTCCTCCGTGTCGTAGATGCCGGCCTTTTCGGACATCGCTTCAGCGTAGCGGGCCCATCCCTCAGAGTAAGCCGCATTGTCCACAAACCTCGATAGCTTACTCGGTTTCTGAAACTCAGAGGCAAGCGCCTTCTGCAAAAAATGTCCAGGCACTGTCTCATGTACCGCCGTGATTTCAGCCTCCGCTCGGGTCTGCGTTGCCCATCCCCCGAGCTTGATGTAATAAACGGCCGGCTTAGAAGGATCAGGCTCCTGCTGGAACCTTGAGCCCACCCCCGCCGCCTCTTCAAACGCGGATAGAGACCGGATCACGACATCTTGCTTCGGCATCTCGGCAATCAGTTTCGTCGACGTGATGTTCTTCGCCCGTCCCAGGAACTTTTGAGAAAACGTGAATAGTTCGTCCTTGGATTCAAAATGTTCCGCAGGATTGCTCTTGATCGCCCTTAGGATCGCAGCTGGGTCCGAGGTGTGATAGCTCCGCTCACCAAACTTCCGAACCTCCGACAGATTCGCAGCCACTATCTGTTCGCCGAGCCCGAAAACCTCCTCAGGCGTCCGCGAAAGAGTTGTGTTGGCGCGGAGAAATGCGGCATAACACGCCTCACCATTCGGCAGATCCGAAAGAGCTACGCCTTCCCGCGCTTTAGGCAGATACTCTTGCTCGAGGTAGGCAGCATATTTTCTCAGAGCCGGATTGATCCGTTCGACGACCACTTGCCGAAAAGACTTACGAAATATAAGATCGCTGCTCCGCTCCGCTGGGGAAAAGAACGGCGATTTCTCGGGATCCGTAGGAGTCATACTTCTCATTTGACGGATCGCTCTGCCCACTACTGACTTTGGAGCGGAGTACCCGTTCATAAGCCCGACCTTAAGATTCGCGATCTCGACATCAACATACTGCGGCATGCTGTTCCAGCGCCGAAGAGCCTCCTCTCTGTCGCGCGCAGTTTTGACAGATTGGCGCGCTGCGACCTCCGCAAAGTGCAATTGCCACCCGTCGAAGTGATTTACGTCCCATAGTTCAGTCCTGCAAATTCGCATTTGCAGGTCGGATTCCAGCTGTTCGCGAAGCGTCGCATAGGTGGCGCGAGCCGTCGGCGAGAGAGCGCTCGCGTCGAACGCTAGTACCTCTCGCAAATCCTCGCGTTCTTCTGCAACTTGACGCTCGATCGCTTGCAGTCTTCGATCGGCCAAACGGCTTTGGTCTGTCGCGGGGACGCCGGTGGAATAGGAAAGAGTCGGGTCGTGTTGAAGCTGCTGATCGACGAACTTGTCAGCCAGCCGGTCCAGCTTCGCCTCAACAGTTGGCCCTTCGTCTCTGTGCGCCGACAATAGAGCGACCGCAAGAAGGACCAGATAACGCATACTTCTGTGCTGCATCGCCATTGGTTACGCCGATTTTATAAGTAGTTTCTACCTGATGAAATTTGATGCACGCAGATCGTGAGAAGAATCGGACTTCGTGGCTTGGATCTGTTCTCAAAATCCTCTACCTTGGAAGTTGTGGCGGACTAATGCGTCAGCACCCGATTCGTTAATTATGACTCGCCAATTACATTCTCTCTATCTGTTAGGAATTCTAACGCTCAGCGCCGCGGTTCATACAGCCGTTGCGGCATCAGGAGTTCCGCTCAGCCAAGACCCACATGTTTCAACCAGGAACGCTCGCCTCGTGCGGCTTTCTTATGGTCCGGCAAAAGGAAAGATCGTCGCGACCGTTGCAAAAGGCGCCGTATACGAGAGCGAGGACGACGGAACAAGTTTCACTAAGTTCTCAAATATTAATTTTCAGCCCGGCACTTCCTGGAAATGCTGCGGAACGCTTTACGAAGTGCCAGCACAGGTTGGAAGTCTAAGCGCCGGGACTCTGCTTTTTGCAGCATCATTCTGCGTTGGGCAGACTGCATCTATCGATGTTTATTCCAGTTCGAACGGCGGAAAAGATTGGACCTATCATTCAACACCGGTCAGACGAGGTGAGTGCACGCCGCACAAGGGGTTGTGGGAACCGCATTTCGAAGTAGCAGCGGACGGAGCTCTGGTTATGTTCTGGTCCGATGAAACAGACCCATGTTGCAGCCAGAAACTCGCACAAATCCGCAGCAGAGACGGAGCTACATGGAAGGATGAAAAGAATACCGTCGCGAGCAACATTGAACCTGACAGGCCTGGCATGGCTTGGGTCACAAAAACCCCGGCCGGAATTTATTTCATGACCTATGAACTCTGCGGACCCGCTCAGTGTACGGTATTCTCGCGCACTTCTCGCGACGGTTGGAACTTTGGGCCGCCCTCGAATACGGGCAAGAAAATCGAGACTGTTTCCGGGGCGTATTTTGAGCACGCCCCGACGACCATCTCGATATCTCATTCGGATTCAGCGGATGTCAGTCTTCTGGTGGTCGGTCAGATGCTCTATGAACGGAGCGGAACCGTCTCGCCCAAGAATGGCCAAGTGCTGTTCATCAATCACAGTAGCGACGGTTCAGGCCCCTGGAGGACCATGCCTGCGCCAGTCAAAGTGCCTGATGCGCGCAATGATCCCTGTCCCAACTATTCTTCGGTGCTGCTGCCTGTGAGAGGCGGATCTGCGCTTTTGGAAATCGCAAGTGATTTCAATAATTTTCAAACTTGCGTCGCCTACTATGCAATCGAACCGCTGCAATAGAACCTGATTTTCCCCGCATCGCAGTTATTCGAAAACACCCGTCTCCTGTGGTTGCACGCGAAGCGTTCGCTTGTTTTCGGTAACTGCCGCGTCAAGCCTGGCTGCAAGCGCAGCAAACGCCGGGGTCGGGCCGATCCATCTTAGTTGCTCCACGTCCTCGAACAGCACGATGTCAGTTCGAAGGGTAGCGAGCCGCCGGAACAGCAGCGCTCGATCGTGCTCTCTAAATAGAGTATCCGCAAGAGCACTCGCGTTCGTGGCATTGACACGCCATTCGCGCCAATCACGAGGGATCGATTCGAGGTGAGAATATTTGGCTAAAACTGCAGCCGTCGATTTGGCGCCCCACCCTGGCAGGCCTGGGTATCCATCAGCTGAATCACCGACAAGCGCGAGATAGTCAGGAATGGATAAGGGAGCGACGCCGAATTTCTTAATCACGCCAGCCTCATCGAGTACGACACGCTTCCGGCGATTCAGTTGAACGATACGGGTACCTTGCACGCATTGGGCGAGATCTTTATCCGGAGTACAAATGATTACCTGTTCGACACATGCATCCTGCGCGGCGGTCGCAGCTGCGGCAGCGAGTGCATCATCGGCCTCGAACTCCACCATAGGCCACACGACGATGCCGGCCGCCGAAAGGACCTCCTCAAGCAGATAAAACTGCGCGAGCAGCGCGGGGTCAACGCCTTCTCCGGTCTTGTAACCCGGCCACAATCCATTGCGGAACGATTCAATCACATGATCGGTGGCAACGGCGATGTGCGTGGCCCCGTTCTTGATCATGCCTAAAACTGACGCGAGCACGCCCCGAACGGCGCCGACCTCAAAACCGTCCTCATCCCTTGCGGAAGGCAGCGCATAGTAATGTCGGAACAACTCGTAGGTGCCGTCGACGAGATAAATCTTCGGGCTGCAGCTCGCCGCGATTGAGAACGTCACTCGCAAAGATCCAGGGGTGGCCGGATTCGACGCGATCGGACGCTTTGCGATTGATGCCGACGGTAGGCAACGAGGTAATCGCCTAATGAACCAGAGACGCAATTTCTCCAGAGCCCCTGAGCAGCGCACGGCATTTGATTTAGCGGGGACTGGCGCAGCAGCCCCGGTTCGTATAAAAGTCGATTACGAAGCTGTGACACCGGGTTTCCTGTAATACACGTCCGCCTTGCCGATCACGGCGGAGCAAATTCCGATTCCGCGCTTTACTTTCGACCAGGATTTTACTTTGCGGTCTAATTTTCCGCGGGCAAGGGGCAACGAAAGAAGACCTGTCAGTATAAAGGCAATTCCTTTTACCGAGCGAACTGCCACTGTACGCGCCCCGGGGTACAGATAAAGACAGCATCTCGTGTATCGATTCCCATTGCTGTAGCAGCGTTGCACAATCCATTCTTCGGTGGTCCTGGAGGCGGGGACAAACTCCTCAACGATGGCCTCGCGTGACCAGACAATCTTCGCGCCGGTATCCCGGATCCGCATGAAGTAGTGAGTATCCTCCCCGCTTGTGTTATTGAAGCGCTCGTCGAAGCGAAATCTTAGCGCCACCCCGCACTTCATCAGAACGTTGTTACTTGCGACGAACTTCGGAATCGATCCTGTCTCCCGCTGTTCCTCGGCGAAGAAGCCTCCTTGAATTACCCAGTCGGGAGCAGATTCAAAACACGGACGAACGGGACCGGTGACGACATCGGCGTTGTACTTGCGAAGCGCGGCCATCAAATTGTCAAGCCAATTGGGAGGCGCCACTTCGTCATCGTCGAGGAACGCCATGAACTCGAAATTCTCCGATTCGTCCAACGCACGATTTCTCGCTCGGGCAATTCCAGGTTTCATCTCACTTGCATAAGCGAGTTCTGCCCGGCTGCCGTTGGCCATTTCTTCGAAAATCGGCCTAGCCGAAGCCGCCGGATCGTTGTCGACCACAGTGACTCGGTACCTGACATCAGGACACCTTACAAATACCTGGGAGAGAGCGGATTCGAAAGCGCGCCGAAACAAATCGGGCCGCTTATACGTTAGGAGACAGAGGTTGACCTGAGGTTTCTGCATCTGGTCTCATTTCCACCTGGAGGTTCCTAAAGGTTTGGTCATGACGATAAGAGAGAGCCGTGACGACTACGAATCGCATGAAATATACGATCACAGCGGCTACAACCGCGCCGGGCACGCCATACTTAAAGATGAGCGGTACTCCCGCCACACACAAGCTAACCAGCGATGCGAACTGCGAATGCATGTAAGACGTCGTTCGGCCCAAACCTCCCTCATACGCCCCAACCAAAGCTGCGGCAAATTGGAAAGCATAAACGACGACAAACCATTTTAGCAACGGGGCTGACGATATATAGGGCGATTTGTGGCCATAGATGAGCGACATGATCTGAACCGGGATCAGAAGTATGGCAACCATGTAGACCAGCAAGATCGCTCCAGCGGCAGATCCATCCACGGCCACGACACGCCGTGCCGCAGCCACGCCTCGATTCGCAGCTCTGGCGACAGCAGGTATGAGATGGTTGCTGAGGCCTAGCAGAAGAGGATTGGCCGCCCCTACCACATTCATAAGAGCTTGGAACGCAGCGACTCCTCCTTTTCCAGTAGAGGCAAGAAGACTCCAACTCGGAATCTGCAAGATGAGCATGTTCATTCCATTTGCCACCGCGATGAATCGGCCAAGGTGAAAACTTTCGACGAAGTCGGACTTCAACCCGGCTATAGTCACCTTACCGACGCCTATCAACGCGCCCTGCCATAGCAGGCCGAGGATGGAGGTTATGGCCATCACCCAAAAGACAACCAAGAGAGACGTGGGTCGCAACACGCCGACAATGGCTGCTTGGCCCAGATAGCTAAGCGCGTCCGGCAGAACGGCGGAGCGGTAGCGCGCTTGGCACAATAGCCCTCTTCTCGCCGATTCCTGCCATTGCCAGGCGACCATGGCGATTGTTGCCGGAATCCATAGGGAGAAGTCATGGACGACTACACTCGCGATCAAGATAATGAGCGAAAAGGGTAGTGCCCAAACAGATGTAATCGCGAGCGCACCAATTAGGAGCCTTCTCACGGTGACACCGTTCGCGTTAGCTCCGGTCACGCTCAGCCAATAGGTGACAACAGAACTGTGAATGGTGTTAGCGCCCAGCGTGGCCAGATAGAACATCGCAAATGTTCCGTAGGAGCGGGGCGTCAATACCCGCGCCAAGAACATATTCAGAAGGAAATTACCGGCGCTAACGACCCCTTGATCTGCGAAAGACCAGCTCAGGTTGATGAGTTTGACCGCCGCTTTTCGAAACTTCATACTTGAGCGCCTGAAACAAGAATACCCGTCAGAGTATTCTCCATTCGAAAGGCGCCGAAGTCGAACTCGCCTGCGTCCGGCATTCGGGCGAGAGCCACATTGCGCAAGCGAACATTCACAGCCGAAAATTGCCAGCCAAGCCGTCCCGCCCGGCTCATAATTGAGGCAGGACGTACACAATGGAACTGGACCGGGACGCCTGCTACCGTGCGCTGCTGACCCGTGACAAGCGCTTTGATGGCCGCATGTTCACGGCCGTAAAGAGCACCGGCGTTTATTGCCGCCCCATTTGTCCTGCGCGCACGCCCAAGCAGGAGAATTGCCTCTTCTTTGCAAGCGCAGCTGCGGCTCAGGGCGCCGGATTTCGCCCCTGTCTCCGCTGCCGTCCCGAAGTATCGCCCCGGCTCGCCGCCGCCCATGGCACGTCCAACACGGTCTCTCGCGCGCTCCGGCTGATCGAAAACGGAGCCGCTAACGATCAGGATCTCGAAGCCCTAGCCGCTCGCTTGGGTGTCGGGGACCGTCACCTGCGCAGGCTCTTTCAAACGCACGTGGGCATCTCGCCCAAGTCGGTTCTCCAGACCCGCCGTGTGCTCTTCGCTAAGCAACTCATCACCGATACCGCCATGCCATTGGCCGATGTTGCACTCGCTTCGGGCTTTGCAAGCCTCCGCACTTTCAACCACAGCATGCGCGGGGTCTACGGCCGGACCCCGAGTGAGTTCCGACGCGCTCGCGCCGCCCCCGATGCACAAGGGATTCGTTTGCTCCTGCCCTATAGCCCTCCCTACGATTGGAACGGAATCCTCAGGTTCCTCGCGCCCCGAGCCATCCCAGGCGTTGAGACTGTCGAGGAAGGGAAGTACCGCCGGAGTATTGAGCTTGGCGCCAGGTACGGGCTGATCGAGGTGGCACGTGCGCAAGATGCGGTCGCTGTATCCATTCAGTTCCCGGATGTTCGTGCACTTCCCGAGATCGTCCGCCGCGTCACGGCGCTTTTCGACCTCGGCGCCCATCCCTCCAGCATCGCCGCCCACCTGTCGAAAGACCCCATGCTGGCGCCGTCGGTTGCGGAACGTCCCGGTCTACGCGTACCCGGCGCTTGGGATGGTTTTGAAATGGCCATCAGGGCAATACTGGGCCAGCAGATCAGCGTATCTGCCGCTACCAAGCTCGCCGGAATATTGGTCGCCGCGCTCGGCCGCGCTTTAAATGAGTCCCAGTTCGCCTTCCCGGATGCTGCTGAGGTTGCGGCCTCCGATCTTGCCTTCCTGCGCATGCCCGAGTCACGCAAGCGCACCATTCGCGCCTTAGCCGGGGCCGTCGCTCTCAACCCGGCATTCTTCGACTCTTCGCAGCCCCTCGAATCCGCCATTGAACAACTGTGCGGCATTCCCGGCATCGGAGAATGGACCGCCCATTACATCGCCATGCGCACGCTGCGCCAGCCTGACGCCTTTCCCGCTAACGATGTCGGACTGCTTCGCGCCTTCGCGAAACAAGGCTTGGCCCTCAACGCGAAACAACTTCTCGAAAGATCGCAACAATGGCGCCCATGGCGCGCCTATGCCGCCTTACATCTCTGGAGCTTTCTATGATCCTTTCCTACAGCACCTATACGTCTCCTATTGGGGACATTCTGCTCGTCTCGCGAGGCGAACAATTACTCGCACTCGATTTCGCTGACTACGAAAAGCGTATGCGGAAGCTTTTAGATCTGCGCCACTCGCCTTACATGCTCAAAGATGTTCCTGTGCCCCGGCCAGTCGGCGATTCTCTCGACCGGTATTTCGCCGGCGATGTGAACGCCCTCGGGTCCGTCGCCGTCGACACTGGAGGAACTTCGTTCCAGCAACAAGTCTGGGCCGAGTTACGCCGGACCACACCCGGTCAGACCATGACTTACGGTGAAATAGCCCGGCGCATCGATCGGCCCGGCGCATCGCGAGCTGTCGGACACGCCAACGGCACGAATGCCATCGCTATTGTTATTCCTTGCCATCGCATCGTCGGCAGTAGCGGCAAGCTGACGGGCTATGCCGGCGGCCTCCATCGCAAGCGTTGGCTTTTGGACCACGAACGCGATAATCGTTCCTAAGGGATACGATTGCCTTTGAATTGGACTCACAGCGCTCCAGCCATTCTGGCCGCCTTCCTCGCTTCTTTCGTCGAGTTCGTCGAAGCCCTGACCATCGTCCTGGCCGTCGCTGTCACCAGGAACTGGCGATCTTCATTGACGGGGGCGGCCTCCGGAGCTCTCACGCTGGCCATCCTGGTTTTGCTCCTCGGCCCAAGTCTCAGTTCGGTGCCCATCACTATCCTCCAGGTTGTGATTGGAATATTGCTGCTCTTCTTCGGCACCCGGTGGCTCCGAAAGGCGATTCTGCGCGGCGCCGGCGTCATTGGACTTCACGACGAAGAAGCCATCTTCGTCCGCCAGACCGAAAAATTGCGATCCTTTTCGGACGTCAGTTCGGGTATTGACGGTTTGGCCTTCATCACCAGCTTCAAGGCCGTGCTGATCGAAGGTCTCGAAGTCGTCTTTATTGTGGTCGCGGTAGGCGCGGCAGGAAATCTGCTCGTACCGGCCAGCATCGGGGCGTTAGCCGCCGGCCTCACTGTGGTCACCATCGGGGCGCTCGTTCATCGTCCGCTCGCGCGTGTCCCGGAGAACCTGCTCAAGTTAGCCGTCGGCGTTCTGCTCTCCGCCTTTGGCGTCTTCTGGATCGGCGAGGGACTTGGCTACGCCTGGCCCGGAGGCGATTGGGCCATCGTCGCCATGATTGCCGGCTTTCTGGTAACTGCGCTCCTTATGACCCAACTGATTCGCAGACGGAACGCGCAGATTTTGGTTCGTTCATGAACCCTTTCCGCTCGGCTTGGCGCGAAATCGTCGGCCTGTTTGTCGAAGACTGGCGTTTCGCGCTGGTCATTGCCGTTTGGGTGCTGGTAGCGATCTTCGTCCTCCCGCGGCTCCTGCCGGCAGTTTGGCGCGGACCGGTATTCTTCTTCGGAGTCCTCGGCATCATTATCGACAACCTCCTGCGCAGCTCACGCTGAAGGATTCCGTTTGGTAAAAACGCCGTATCTCCCAGATTCTATTAGAAGATGTACGACAGCCCGATGAGTGGCGCCACTCGCTCGCGCAAGCCGCCGTCGTTTAACGCAATCAAAAGATTTCCAGTGACAATCAATTTGTCGTAGATGTTGTATTTGAACCCGATAGCCAGATTGCTCTGATTGTAGGTCTGCTTCCCGGCTGCGCCAATGGTCGGGAATGAGGTTTGGCCGCTCGCGAGGCTGTAGCCGGAGGTGACATCATACACCCCGCTATCAATGCGTGGTGCATTGATGAGTTCCTGTCCAAGATAATCGACTGCAAGGGTAAGCCGGCGGCCCAAGCCAATATCGGTTCCGGTCGAGAAAAACGCGTAACCTGGCAGCTTGGATCTGGTCCCCGCCAAAATATCGCCTGCCAGCAGAGAGGATCCATTCCACTGATATCCGAGGTTAATGTGAGGAGTGAGCCATCCCGTCCGGATAGAGGCAGCGACAGAGGGTTTCAAACCATAAGCGCCGGAGCCAAGGAAGTTCCTCTCATCGCCCGTCGGAACGCGAAGATCGGCGAGCAGCGCCAGGCGGAGGCGTTCCGTCCTGTAGACGGTTCCCTTCAGCCGGAATACCACGTCTCCGATCCCCATAGCATTGTTCTTGCTTGGATTCTCATACAAGTCTCCGGGGGTTCCGTTCGGGTACTGGTTATTTGAAAACGTATGAGTGATGCTTGTGGCTTGGGCGTTGGGGTCGAAAAAATGGGCAAACGGCGGCCCGTTGGAACAGCAGGGTACGAAAACACCGTTTACTACGCCCAGAGGCTCTGTGCCAAGAGTCCGCTCGATAGTGGCGTTTGAAGTCACGTTGAAACCGATCTGCAGGATCGGGACCGCCACAGAGACGTCGATACGGTCCGTTATCCCAAAAGTTCCAAACATCGTGAACTGATTAACCTTTAGGTCAATCGAGTTCTGTGTGGAAATGAATTGTGTCTCGAAAGGCTCCGCTGTGCCACGAAAACTGTCGGGCTGATGGCTGAAGACTGCAGGGAAATTATGCAGGGGGACGCCGTCGAGCTTGTTAAAGCGGAAGCGTTGAAAGGTTGCGCCGAAAAAGAGCTTGTGACGTCCAATGGTTTCGCCACGCTCCGTCAGCACCGGCCCGAAACTTTCCTTTATCTGTTGAAGTCCGCCGGTTGCGGGGTCGTATTTATAAGTGAAACCGGATGCCGGGCTTGCTAGAGGCAAGAGCGTTAGCTGTGTCGCAATTGCGGTATCCAACGCCGAAAAATTGGACTGAAACGTGGAATTGAAGTGGGCTGCGTGGGTGGGATTGGGAAGCGCGAGGCCATAAGGGCCGTAGAGATTTGGAATGGCGCAAGCCAAGCCTGAGCGCCCCGTGCATGCGCTCGCTGAGGGCAGTACAGCCGCGAGCCCCGGAACACTCGATACTATGACCGGAGTCGACTGTGAGAAGGCCGGGACCGCAAATAGAAAAGCTGCTGCGAGACCAATTCGTGGAAACAGAGTGGGCATTGTAAATTACCTCGGACCAAGAAAGTCGTGCTGAGTACCAGCAATCGAGTAGCCATCAATCATCCGTTCGGACTAGGTGAGTATATAACGAAGAGTGAAAGCCGGGCGATTCTAAAATGGCCTCGGCCCTGCATTGCCTAGCACTTGGGGCCGGAACCCGTTCGGCTTAAGTTATCTTTAAGGACAGTTGTGGTCGGGAACTCAATCAAGCAGCGGTACGAGATTAGGGCGGTTCTCGGCCAGGGAGGAATGGGCGTCGTGTATCACGCCTATGACACCCTTATGCGGCGCGATGTTGCGTTGAAGACGCTCCGCGACGTCCCGAGCAACACCTTCCTGGACCTGTTCTCCCGCGAATGCAGCGTTTTAGCCGGTATGGTCCACCCCAACGTGGTCGAAGTCTTCGACATGGGCGAGTTCGAAGAAGACGGGGTCGCTAAGCCTTATTTCGTCATGCCGCTGCTACCGGGCAGCACATTACACGATCTGATCTATCCGGACGGCATTCCTCTTTCTGCAACCCGCTGCGTCGACATTATTTCTCAGGCGTGCCGGGGACTCCAGGCAGCCCACGAACGAGAGTTGCTACACCGGGATATCAAACCTCGGAATATCTTCGTCATGCGCGATGACGCGGTGAAGGTCATAGATTTCGGGGTCGCCCATCTAATAGGAGGTAATTCGACGGGTATCCGCGGGACGCCGCAATACATGTCGCCCGAACAAATCAACTTCAAGCAGCTTGATAACAGGAGCGATATCTTTTCGCTCGCCGTGGTTTGCTACGAAGCACTCACGGGATCGCATCCCTTTCTCCGGCGCGAGGACCGGCGCGATTCTGACATGGACATTGTGGAAGCGATCACTACCTACATTCCACCGCTTGCTTCAGATCTGAATCCGGCCGTCAATCGCCCTGTTGCCCAAGTGGTTGCCAAAGCCATGGCGAAAGATGTTTGGAACCGCTTTGAAACCGCCTCGGCTTTTGCCGAAGCTCTTCAAAAGGCGCTTCGCAATGAAAACCCCGGCGCCAACAGCGTTGTTATTCGTACCCGGCTGGAGCGCGCCCGCCGATGCTTTGAACAGAATGATCTGCAGTTCGCGTCGGAGATCGTTAGCCAGCTTGAGGCAGAAGGACACAGCGGGGCTGAAATTGTTGAGTTCCGGCGGGAGCTGGATCAGGCCGTACAGCGTGCGCGAACCGATCGCCTCATGACGGCAGCAAATAGGTGTTTCGCCGATGAAGAATACACTTTGGCGCTGCGCAAGATCCAGGAGGTTCTCGAAATCGACGCTGCGAACTCCACTGCGCTCGCATTGAAGAAGCGTATTCAGAACCTGCTCACTGAGCAAAAAATCGGCGAGTTGCTCAAGCTTGCTGCCGAACATTTGGAGCGCTCAGCTTTTACGAACGCCCGGCAAGCGGTCCAGGATGCGCTCAAACTGCGTCCTTCCGATACGCGCGCACGGCAATTTCTGAGTGAGGTCGATTCAAGGCAGAAGGATGTATTGCGGCAGCGCCAGGATCAGGAGCGGCTCTATCAAGCGGCACAAGCTGCCTTCTTCGCGGGCAAGATCGAATTGGCGATCGAGAATCTCGATCAGCTGGAACGGCTCACTTCTCAATCGAGCGATATTCGGGAGCGAGCGGAAGATTATAAGGAGCTCTACCGCCGTGTTCGGGTGGAACGTGACGCTCTGAAGACCGCGCTCGCACAAGCGCACAACCTGCTGGACCATGATCTCGTTGCGGCCCAGAGAATATGCGACCGCTATCTGGCTAAGTACTCTGAGCAGCCGGATTTCGTCGCGCTATCTAAGGAGATAGCCAAGCGCCTTGAAGAAGCCGCCGAAGCATTCAGAAAGACAATCGCGTCGAGGGTGGAGAGTGAAGATAGCCTGGACCTTCGTCTCCGCATACTCGAAGATGCGCTGAAGAGTTATCCCAAAGATGACTACTTCCTGCGGGAGATCCAGAATGTACGGTCCATGGCGCGGACCGTGGCTGCTGTAGCCGAAAAGGCGCGAGCACTGGAGCGTCAGGGTGACTTTTTAGGCGCAATTAGCGAGTGGGATAATCTACGGGCGATTCATTCGCGGTTCCCTGGACTGAGCGATGAAGTTGCCAGGGCAAGAAATCTTTTCCAGAAGCAGCGTTCCGAGCGAAAGGCAGATCTCTTAAACAGGATCGAGAATGCATTCGCGAACGCTACACAGGATACTGTTGGGAAGCTCTTAGAAGAAGCAGAACGCGAGTTCCCTTCAGATGGTGAAATCGCGGCGGTCCGCCTGCGTAGAGAAAAGCAATTGGAGCGGGCAGCGAAAGTCGAGTCGCTACTCGATCAAGCTCGGAGGGCCACGAAAGAGAGACTATTTCAGGACGCCGTACAGGCCTTGGCCGAGGCCGGTGAACTGAGCGGTGAAGTGGCATCTCTTAAGAGAAGCGTTTTCCAAGCTTCCCTCAATCAAGCCGAGGCTGTGGCCGGCGATGATTGGCGCACGGCGAAGACGATCCTCGAGTTGACCGCCAAGCTCGATACCGAACTGTCGGTACCGGCCAGATTTTGGGAGGATGTCCTCCGGCGGGAGCGTGACGAGGACGTGGTCAATGCGTTGAGGGTGGCGGATGCTGCCCAGACTGCTGACGACCTGCTTCAAGCGCGAGTGATTCTGCAGCAAGGCTTGGAGAAGCACGCCAAAGAGCCGCGTCTGCAAGCCAAGCTCGGATTGCTTGAGAAGGCGATCCTGGAAAAGCGGCGCAAGGAGGAACGCGAGAGAGATCTGCAGAGCTTGCGGGCATTGCGTGATGAATTGAGACAAACGGAAGTGCCCACGGGCGTCCGGACTTTCATCACTCGAGGCAAAACTCTTGCGGAACGGTATGGGAGGGATCGGGAGTTCACCTCAATCGTTGTCGAGATAGGCAAACAGGTCGAGGCTTTCGAGTCCGCATCTGGCGCCCTGGCTCGTGGTGACATCGAAGGTACTTTCCGCATCTCCAACGAAGTGCTCGCGCGGGACCCGGAACACCGCTTGTTCCTCAACCTTAAAGCGCAGGCTGAGACCCGGGAGCGTGAGAAAGCCACCGAATTTCTGGAGCAAGTCGCACATCGGCTCGCGGCTGAGCCCGATCTGCTAAAGAGGGGAAAAATCCTTGAGGAGGCCCTCCGGGAATATCCCAATGAACAGTATTTTGCGGACGAACTGGCGTTGGTTCGCAATCAAGAGCGAATTATTCGAACGATCACTGACCGGGCTCAAGCGCTGGAAAGTGAAGGATTTCCCTCCGAGGCGTTGGAACAGTGGACAGATCTTAAGACTCTTTATCCTTTCTACCCCGGCGTTGACAGCGCGATCGCACATTGCGGGGAACTGATCCGAAAGAAGCGAGCTGACGCGCGCGCGAAGTTATTATCCGCAATCGATAAGGCGGTTGAGGACCGCGATTATGAGTCGGCACTAGAATGGCTTCGCGAAGCCCAAGCCGAGTATCCCAATGACCCGGAACTTCCGCGCCGTGGGGAGCTGATTTCTAGACGTAGTCAGCTTCGGGCCCAGGCGCTCAATCACTTGAAGCAAGGCGAAGGCAACTTTATCTCGGGTCAGTTTCAACCTGGCCGCGAGAGCATTCGCCAAGCTCTCGACGCTGCCGAAAACGAGCCCGACATCCCGGCGTCCGCCGCCGCAATTCTCATCAGGCATGCCGGCCAGGCACTGACGACCGACCTGGCGATCGCAGAATCGATGATGGCCGATGCGAAGGCCGCAGACCCCGCAGTCGTCATCCCGCAGGAGCTTCAGTCATCTTTACTCTCGGCGCGCCGGCAAAGTGACCTTGATCAGCTTCGGTCCCTTGTCCAGCCGCTGGAGGAGACCGGAAATTTTGCGGAGGCGCTGACGAGGACACAACGTTTCTTAGAAGCCTATCCTGGTGAACCGGAAGTGTTGTTAATCCAGGACCGCCTTTTGAAGGCCAAGGAAAAGGCAGAAAAGAAAGTACGACGCGAACAGCAACTTTCGGAACTCAGATCTTTTGAGGAGAGCGCTAAGACAATTTCCCGGACAGATGCCCTCCGCGATCTATTGGAGCGCACACGAGTAATCGCGCACCGAAACACAGATCCGGAAGTCACGCGGGTGGCGGAGCAAGTCAGCCGCGTACTTTCAGCGATAGCGCAAATTCAAAGTCTGGTTGACGGAGGGCGCCTCAAAGAAGCGGAGGACCTCTGTGTACGAAGCATCGCTGAATTCCCGCAAAATGCAGCCTTGGAAAACTGGCGGTCGGAAATAGAACTCCGCCGAATGGAGGAAGTGTCTGCATATCTTCGCGAGGTTGAGCGAAGACTCGCTTCGGAACCGGACTATAGCAAACAGGAAGAGGTTCTAAAGGAGGCCATTCGTCTCTATCCTTCGGAAAGCTATTACACCGACGAGTTAACTCTGCTGCACAACAAACAGGTGCTGCTTAACGCCGAGTTGGCTCGAGCTCGCGATTTGGAGTCAAGAGAGCTGTACGAAGATGCCCTTCGCGAGTGGGAGGGACTGCGCAACCTTTATCCGTGGTATCCGGGCATCGACAACGACCTGGAACGCGTACGACGTGAGTGGGAGTTAAGAACCACCGCAATTCGAAACAACTGGGTCGGCCGCATACATAAAGCTTTGGCTGTAGCCGATGCCGATACGGCGTCTTCAATTTTGCAGCAAGCCAGCCTCGAGTTGGCCGGAGATCCGGTTTTAGCTGACCTCCGCACCAAAATCGAAGATGTTCGGCAGGGGCAGATACGGCGTAGCGAACTCGCATCACAAGGCGCGGACGCTTTTCGAGACGCGCGATTGGCAGACGGAGCCGAACTGTTGACGACCGCTGCCGGAATGTTTAAGGACGACGTCGGCTTCCGTGATTGGGTGCTCGAGCTGATGCTGAGAAAGGCCCGATCATCGCTTGAGAATGATTGGCAGGGCGCCGAACTCCTGGTGAAGACGATAGGCCAAATTGATCCCAACTATCCAATCCCCGTCGATTTGCCAGAAGCCATTCGGAGCAGACAACGAGAAGCTGAAGTTGTCCACGTTCTGGATGAAGTCGATCGCGCTGAGTCAAGCGGCGATTTAGCTGCGGCAAAGCGATCTCTAGAACTTGGGAAAGCGAAGTTCCCTGACGAAGTCAGAATCAACCAGCGCCTCGAGATCATTTCTAATCGGATTCGGCAGTTGGAGATCGAGAAACTCAGAGAACAAGCTCACCAGCAGACGCTCCAGTTCAGATCGCAACTCCAGTCCACCAACACAAAACGGCAGCTCGCGAAATTGCGGTCATCTTATGTTTCAAAAGGTCTCGCCGAATCTCGAGACCGGGAAGTCCGTGCGCTTGCTTATTCGATGATTGCCGAAATTGACTCGAAAATTCAGGCGCTGGAGGTTCCGCAGGCAAAACAAAGTGGCCCTAGGCGGTTCTTGCTCGTTCCGCTGCTCGTTGTCCTATTGATTGGAGTGGTTGTAGCAGTCTGGTTGCTCCGCAAACCGAAGGCGAAACCTGTTACCGAGACCAAGGTTGCGGTAGTCACACCGCCGATTCCTGCTATTCAAATTTCTGGAAATGTCGAGGCAGGGGATGTTTATTTGGACGGCGCCAAAGTTGGTGCGTTGAACTTCGGATCGAGTTCCTTGTCCGAAATCGCGCCCGGAAGCCATGTACTTAGGATCAGCAGCAGAGAGGGAGACGCCTCTATCCCTTTTTTCGAAGACAGTGTCGCGGGACCGCGCGTCAATGGGCCGATTACCGCAAAACGTGTCTCTGTTCTGGCGGTTGCGGCGAAAGATCAAAGCGGCACATTGAGCACAAGCGCGCTCGAGACACAGCCGGTTTTCGTCGATAGGCAACCCGTTGGGTCTACGCTTAAAGGCTCGCTTGCCCTGCCTGTATTGCAGCCGGGCACTCACCATCTTCAAATCGGCCGGACAAGTGATGCTCCGGGCTTCGACGTTGTAGTGCGGCAGAAACCGTCTCTGTATGTACTGGTCTCTGGCGCCGCGCCAACCGGCACACTGGAAGTGAAGATCAATATTCCTGGCGCCGACCTGTTCTTAAACGGCAAAAAATATAACGCTGCGGCCGAAACCACGGCTCGATTGGTACTCCCGGCCAGAGGATACGATATCTACGCCGCCCGCGATGGATATGTGAACTCTGACACCACTCACGTTGACCTTGCAAGAGATTCACGAGTCGGCGTGAATCTTCGTCTCACGCCTAAACCAGCACTTTTACAACTTCAAGTAAGATCGCCGGGCGCCAGGATCAAAGTCGATGGCGTTGATCTCGGCGACGTGTCGGGGGGCAAAGCTACGCCACACAACATCTCTCCTGGAATGCACACGTTTGAGATCTCTCGGCAGGGCTTTTTGCCCAAACGGTTTGGCCGCTCGGTTGAACCAGGCCATACCCTCACGTTAACTGTCGCCGATCTGGATCTTTCACCGGCTGGACCCGACGCGGCCGCTCGCGAAGCGGAAGACTGGAATCGCGTCAAGGCGAGTGGCAACCTGGCCGACTGGTACGGTTTTCAGCAGCGCTATCCAACCGGACCCCACGCGCAAGCGGCAAGCGAAGGCATACAGCGCCTGGAGTGGAGTGGTGTCGATAAGAATAGCGAGGCGGCACTCAACTCGTACATCACAAAGCATCCGGAGGGGAGCCACAGCAATGAGGCGCGGCGACTGCTGGCGCAGCTTGGGGTAACAGAAAGAAATCGCGCGGAGCAGAGCGATTGGGACTCTCTTGACAAGAACAAGAAGGACGATGTCCGAGCGTTTATGACAAAGTACCCGAACGGCAGTCATACCGCCGCGGCTCAACACATACTCGCCGATTTTGCCAACCAAGAAGGGCTCGCTGCGCAACAAGCAGCCGATGACAACGCCTGGAGATCGGCGGACGCGACTGACCGCGCCTCGCTCGAACGATACCTGGGCCAATTTCCATCGGGCAGGCACGCGAACCAGGCGCAGCAGGCGCTGGCAAACATAAATCAGCGGCCACCGCCCCAAGCAGATGCGGGAAATGTGCTGGCCGTTCTGCAGAGGTACGCGGCCGCTTGGCTCGCGAAGGACCAGGAAACGATATTGGCTTTGCAACCGAATCTGAATCGACGTACTTTGAAGGCGGAGCTTGCACCAGTTCGAGTGTGGCGCATGACCTTGACCCCACTCTCCCCTCCACAAATCGATGGGGATCATGCGTCGGTTACTTGCCGGCGGCAAGTGGATCAGGTCTTTTCAGATGGGACCGAAAAGCAGCCGCCAGCATCAACCGTAACCTTCGCCCTGAAAAAGCAGGGCGCTGGTTGGGTAATCGAAGCCGTGAGATAGCGCCCTGCTTCCGAATTGCCAATCGGCTATCCTGCAAAGGGAATGAACAAGAAAGTTGTCGTGTTTGGAGGGGGCGGTCAATTAGGCGTCGAATTATGCCGCGAGTTTGAGCGCCGCGCCTACACCGTTAAAAAATTTGATCGCCAGTCCCTCGATGTCACCGACAGTGCGCTTGTCGAGAGTGCACTTGCCGCTGCCGATCCGCAAATCGTCATTAACGCCGCCGCTTATAACCAGGTGGATATCGCGGAACGTGAGCCTATTGCCGCCTACATGGCCAATGCGCTCGCCGTGCGCAACATCGCCATGGGATGCCGGCAAGTCGATGCCTTTCTGGTGCACTACTCAACGGACTATGTGTTTGATGGCACGAAGGGATCTCCTTACACGGAATCGGATCTGCCCCATCCTGTTGGCGCCTACGCCGTCTCCAAACTCGCCGGCGAGCTCTATGCTCAGGCTTACCTTGAGAATCCACTGATCCTGCGCACCTCGGGCGTCTTCGGCCCGGGCGGCCTGTTTACACCACGGGGCAATTTCCCCGAACTCATGCTGCGCCTCGCCAACAGTGGCAACCCGATCCGCGTGGTGGAGGATCACATTGCGTCTCCTACCTACGCTCCGGCCATGGCGTCGCGTACAGCCGACATGGTCGAGAAACGTCTTAGAGGCGTCTTTCACATGGGCGGTGGGCAGCCCATTTCCTGGTATGAGTACGCCCGCATGATCTTCGACGAGGCCGGCGTAAATCCGCCGCTTCAGCCCACTGACGAACGCGAGTACCGGACTGCCGCGCGCCGCCCGAAATTTTCTGCTCTCGATAACGGAAAAATGGAAGCTGCCGGCATCGCGCCCATGCCGCCCTTACGCGAGGCCATACGCGATTACCTGCATGCCCGGCAGCACGTCAGTGCTCATCGTTCGGCGTAGCGTAATACCCGGTTCGCGCTTGAACCTTGTAGTCGTTCTCTTTGGTCCTAATCTCGATGTGCCGGAATGATCCATCCCGTTTATCGTTTGTGAGTTTCGGTGACCTTTCGGCAAGCTTGGTTGCAGCCGGGTTCGCATCGGCCAAGAAACTCATAAAGTGGGGCGTAGAATTCAAGACGCAGCAAGAAGTTGTCTTCATTCGAGGATATATAGCCTATGACAGACTGGTTCGCGCGCGCCGTCCTGCACGTAACGGACGTTGAGGACTCGCTCCGCTTTTACGTTAACCGGCTCGGCTTCACGAGCCCCTGGCGATACGAGGAGGACGGCAGAGCGCGCGTCGCACAGGTGGAGCGGCAGGGCTGCGCGCTTATCCTGGCCGACACATGGCCGGAGAAGATTGGCAAGGGGTTGATGTTTATTTCCGTGAACCTCGAGCAGGAGACGCGCGAGGCCGCGATCGCCGCGTTAGACGCGCTGCGCGCGGAACTCGAAGCCAAAGGCGTTCCGGTCAAGGAGGGTTCGTGGGGCTACCGGCTCCTGGTTGTCGATGATCCCGACGGCAATCAGCTCTTCTTCAACTATCCGAACGAGATTGCATCCGGCAAGACTGTTAGAGATGAAGCGTAACCGTCCAGCCACGCCAGCATGGCCGGCTCTGCATCACGAGAGTCCACTGATCCCTATTCGAAACACTTCTACAAAACACTGCCAGCGTCAACTCCGGCTAGCCTTATGCCATTGGCAGGCTGGCCGAAAAGGATCCTATGCGGCCAGTAAGATCGGACCTCCTGAAATGCCGGTGAAACGGGCTTCTCAGAAAGCAAAATCGGATAGCGTTTTGGGCCCGTCACGCAGTCGGACGAAAATGTTCCGGGTTGGCCTGTATGCGCGCGTGTCCACGAATGAACAGCAGACACTTCCGATACAGATGCGGGCGATGCATGAATACGCCGACCGCCGCGGTTGGACGGTTGCTATGCAGGTTCGCGAGGTTGGCTCTGGTGCAGCACAACGGCAGGCCCGCGAGAAACTCCTTGAGGGGGCACGCCGTCGTGAAATCGACGTTGTTTTGGTGTGGCGGCTGGATCGCTGGGGCCGGTCCGTGGCCGATCTCCTTGCTACGCTGCAGGAACTGGAGCATCTCGGCGTCGGTTCCGTAGCGCTCACCGAGGCGCTGGATCTGACCACGCCCGCCGGTCGCGCCATGGCCGGATTGCTGTCCATCTTCGCGGAGTTCGAACGAGAGATCCTGCGCGAACGAACCCGCGCTGGGTTGGCGCATGCACGGCAGAACGGCAAACGGCTGGGCCGGCCGGCCACTGCTGCCGTACACGCTGCGGAAATCCGGAAACTCCATCGTGCCGGGGTGAACAACTCCGAAATCGCACGGCGGCTCGCGATCGGGCGCACCTCCGTCAGACGTCTTCTCGGCGCCAACGCATGAAGAAGCCGAAGAGAGATCCAGTCCGGGAAGACCGTATCGAAAACGAAGCCATCGTCGATGCCCGTCCGGAGGAGCAGGCAATGAGCTGGTATTACGGTATTACTATGTTGTCGACCAAACAGGTCTTTCGGGCCGGTATGATTTAACGCTGAACTGGACACCCGCAGAAACTCAACTCCGGCAAGGCCGCCCTGAGGGACCCGGAGGCCTAGCAGGCGGACCAATAGGACCCGGCGGGCCTCCACCAGAGACGAACGGCCCGATCTGTTTACCGCAATTCAGGAACAACTCGGCTTGAAGCTCAAAGCACAAAAAGCTCCGGTGGACGTTCTCGTGATCCAGCATGTGGAGAAGCCGTCGGAGAATTAGCCGGGTCGCCTCATACTTAACGGCGGCGTGGGTGAGCGTCCCGAAGAAAACTATGCCTATCGAAGAAAACAAAACGAACAACGAAGCCGAAATCCGAGAGTTGATAGACCGTTTTGCAAAAGCGTTTCGCGCCAAAGACGTCAACGGAGTTATGTCTGTTTTTGCCCCGGAAATTGTTTCGTTCGACATCCTTCCCCCGCTGCAAGCGGTGGGCGGCGATGCGTTTGTGAAACGCTGGCAAGAGTTTTTCGACTCATATCAGAATCCGATTCACGTCGAGTTTCCCGATGTAAGCATCACTGCAGGTCCTAATCTCGATGTGCCGGAAGGTGCCGTCGCGCTTATCGTTTGCGAGTTTCGTGACCCTTCGGAAGCCTGCTTTACAAACGCGGCACCCTATTTCTCCGGAGGATACATCGGCTTCAGCAGGGATTAGGCGGGCAATCGAGCAGATCCAAACTCAAATGCCGCTGGGCTAAACCTGAGGGCGGGCGGTCTTTCGTACAACGAAAGCCATGATTTGATACTAGTCCCGCTTCTCCGCACCCCGTTTATGCTAACCATCCTCTGGTCTCGGTGTCAAAGCATTGATGAGGAAAGCCGCGCAAGTGCTGAAGGAGGTGCATTTCAACTGCAAGGCTCCGATTGCGCTATTGTTTATCGCGTTTACGCTCGTCTCACGCAGTACGGCTGCTGTAATTGCGGCTGGCGAGCAGATAACGCTCCACTCGGAAGTGTTGGGCGAAGATCGCACGATCTTCGTAGCCCTGCCCACAACCTACAAGAGCGGGACTGAGCGGTATCCGGTTCTGTACGTGACGGACGCCCAATGGCACTTTCCACATTCGTGGACCACCGCCCAGTTTCTTGCAAGAAATGGCATCATTCCGGAAATGATTGTGATCGGCGTCACGAACCCGGATCGAACGCATGACCTTTATGCAACGCAAGCCGATTTCAGGGAAGGCGACCGGGTGATTCCATTTCCTAGGAGTGGCAATGCGGACCAGTTCCTTGAGTTCATCGCAAAGGAATTGATTCCTTGGACTGAAAAGTCTTACCGAGCATCCGAACTGAGAATTCTCGCGGGTCATTCGGCTGGCGGCAATTTTGCGCTGCATGCAATAAGGCGCAAACCAGGATTGTTCCAAGCGGTCATGGTGGCAAGTCCGTGGCTAGCGTGGGACAACCGCAAGGAGCTTAAAGAACTCGTACCGTTTTTGGCATCCTCTCAACCGCACCTCAGGGCGCTATTTCTTACCAGCGCGGACGAAGGTGTGGAGATGAACGCGGATATCGACGCCCTTAAGGCTGCGCTCAAGGCACGCCACGGCTCCGCATTGCGCTGGAGCGCACGGAGTTATCCGGATGAGACGCACGACTCCACAGTGATCAAGAGTTACTACGATGGACTGCGAATGATCTTTGCCGGCTACGACTACCCACGCGATCCGAAGACAAACCTGCTAGTCGGCTCGCTTGCAGACGTTAAATCTCATTTCGCTAAACTGGGCGAGCAATTGGGCGTCCCACTAGAGCCGCCGGAGAGGATCGTGAATGAACTCGGTTACCAGCATCTGCAAACAGGACGTTCCGAGCTGGCCATTGCAGCGTTCCGGTTCAACGTAGAACAGCACCCGCAATCGTCAAATGCATGGGACAGCCTCGGAGAAGGATTGGAGCGTCGCGGCGAAGCCCCTGAAGCTCTTGCAAGTTACCGAAAGGCTGTCGCTCTGGCGGAGGCGCAACAAGAGCCGAATTTGGATACCCTTCGCAAGCACCTTTCACGCCTCGATGGTAACCAAAAGCAGCCGCCCCACTAGGACCGGCCTACACGGCGGACGGATCCACAGAGCGGAACCGAGAACGCGAGATGGCCAGCCGGCATCGCCAGAGGTCTGCTGGTCATGTGTGGAAACCCGAGTATACAGGCCTGTCCGATCTGCCTGGCCGCAGGGCCGGCCGAGTCTGCAAACTGGACGGGCCGATTGGAGCCGCGCGCTTCCACAAAAGCGCTTAACTCTTCCCGCCGGCAGGTCCAGCCAATCTAAACTTGGAAGCGTAGTTCTTTACCTTGTCGCACTTGTCACGGCTTGTGCGCGCCGGCTCGATGAAACCAATGCTCGCAACGCAACCCTCAGCCCGAAGAAAACTATGCCTATCGAAGAAAACAAAACGAACAACGAAGCCGAAATCCGAGAGTTGATAGACCGTTTTGCAAAAGCGTTTCGCGCCAAAGACGTCAACGGAGTTATGTCTGTTTTTTGCCCCGGAAATTGTTTCGTTCGACATCCTTCCCCCGCTGCAAGCCGTGGGCACCGATACGTTCGTGAAACACTGGCAAGAGTTTTTCGAGTCATATCAGAATCCGATTCACATTGAGTTTCCCGATGTAAGCATCACTGCAGGCGATGACGTGGCATTCAGCCATTGTCTCCACCGGGTGAAGGGAACGCTGAAGAATGGCCAACAGACTACTCTCGCCGTCAGTGCTCATCATTCGGCGTAGCGTAATACCCGTTTCGCGCTTGAACCTTGTAGTCGTTCTCTTTGGTCCTAATCTCGATGTGCCGGAATGAGCCATCCCGTTTGTCGTTTGTAGGCGTGTACCCGATCGAATACTGGTTCCGCATCTCGTCCTGCAATTCTTTGAACACATCGGCCAAGGTGTGCTTGCGATCCACCACGAACACGTGGCCGCCGGTCTCGTCCGACATCTTCCGCAATTCGCTCTCGCCGCCGCCCATCATGCCATGACGCATATAGAACATGCGATCCACGTAGTAGATGCTGTAAATAATCGAGTTTGCTCGCTGCGCCGCTTCTATGCCATCGCGTATTTTGTAATAGCTGCCCTGATCATCGCCATCGGTGATCAGCACCATCGCTTTGCGGCCCACTTCGTTTTTCAATTTTTCATTTGAAGCCAGATAGATCGCGTCGTACAGCAGCGTGCCTTTGGGCGTGCCGGTCTGCGGAATGGGGCCGGTGTTCGGTATCGGGCCGCCGCCGTAAATGACGCCGGAGCCATCTCCGCGCAGCCCGTTCAGCCCCGCCCGCAGAAGCCGAGGTGAATTGGTGTAGTCCTGCAGCAGATCGGTGCTTTTGCCGAACGAAATCAAAAAAGCCTCGTCTTTCTGCCGGATCACACTTGAAAAGAACGATGCCGCCGCATCGCGTTCAATTTCAATCAGGTTCTCCTGGCTCGCGCTGATATCGATTAGGAGGCCCAACGTTAACGGCAAATCCGTTTCACGCGAGAACTGCTTGATATCTTGCTCCTTGCCGTCCTCATAGATCCGGAAATCGTTTTTCTCAAGATTCGGGATCAACGCTCCGCCCTTTTTCGCGCGGACCGCAAACAGAATATTCACCAGGTCCACGTTCACTTTGATGGTGGGTTCCTGGCTCTGTCGTGTCGCTTGGTCCTGACCCGGGCCCGGCCCCGGGTTCTCTTGAGCCATTGCGCGGGTGGGCAACAATCCTCCACCGGCCATGGCAGCTATGCCGGTCCACGCTAACAGTTGAACAAATCGGTACATCTCAAGTCGGTACATCTTCTTCGATATGATTATCGTCTACCAAATAGATGAAGGCGGCAATCCGGCACTTGACCAAATCAGACCCCATCCTGGCTCGAATCATCGAGCGGGTGGGGCCTTTTCTATGCATCCGCCGGGAACCTACGTTCGAGACGCTAGCCCGTTCCATTGCGTTCCAACAGCTCAGCGGCAAAGCCGCCAAAACCATCTTCGATAGAGTACGTAAGGCTACCGGGCGGCGCTTCACTCCATCGGCCTTCCTGAAGCTTACGCCCGAACAGCTCCGCGCCTGCGGCCTGTCCCGCCAGAAGATCGCGGCGCTTACGGATCTCGCAGAACGCACCTTTCGCAAGGAAATCGATTTCCGCAAACTCCACCTGCTTACCGATGAGGAAGTGATTCTGAAGCTTTCGCAAGTCCGCGGCGTCGGAATCTGGACGTCACAAATGTTCCTGATCTTCGCGCTCGAGCGGCCAAACGTGATGCCGATTGGTGACCTGGGTATCCGTAATGCCATCAGGAAAGCGTACGGCCTGGATGAAGTACCGAAGCCGTCCGAGCTTGTGCAGATCTCCGAAAAGTGGCGCCCCTACTGCTCTATCGCCAGTTGGTATCTTTGGCGCAGTCTGGACGGACCCGCGGCTCTTCCCTAACTGCTCCGTTTAATTAAATGGAAGCTGAAATTGGCGCGGCGGACCCAATACGCGCAGCCCGCGAAGAGACCGTCTGCTTCAGCATCTCAGCAACACGTTCAATCACGCTCTCCCAGTCGCCGATCGAAGGTTGACGGAATAGTTGGGCAGTCGGGTACCATGGACTGTCGGTCCTGTATCGCAGCCATATCCAATGGGCGAAATTGGGCAGAAGAATCCAGACGGGCCGGCCTAGCGCGCCGGTAAGATGGGCAACTGCGGTATCCACCGTAACAACCAAGTCCAGCTTCGAAATCAAGGCAGCCGTATCGGCCAAACTGCTTGCTTTCCGGATTGAAGTGAGGTCAATATTCTCGAAGCCTGCCAGCATGCGGTCGTCTCCCGGCCGCAGGTCCGGTTGCAGCGACACGAAGCGAATATTGGGAACGTTCAACAGACGTTGAAATCTCGATAGCGCAATGGACCGGTTGTGGTCATTGGCATAGCCTGCATTGCCTGCCCAGCAGACGCCAACGCGCAATTGCGGTTCGGAGCCACTGTCGATGTCCACAATGGCCGGCGATTCGTCCGGCGCTTGCAGATACGGAACGTCGGCCGGGATGTTGTCGAGGGTGGTCTTAAACGCCAGAGGAAGGCTGCCAAACGGAGCATGCAAGTCGAAATCCGGCAACTCATCACCGTAGGTTAGAACCTGGGCCGTGCCGGGAATACGTCTCATCAGGGTTGTCAGCGGCTTTTGCACCTCGAGAATGACGCGAGCGCCGCGTTCGACCACTAGCGGCACGTATCGCGCAAGCAGCATCATGTCGCCAAGCCCTTGTTCGGCATGAAGCAGGATCGCTTTCCCGGCGACTTCTGCTTCGCCATCCCATAACGGTTGCCGGAAATCGCGGGCCTTTATCTTCGTTTCCGGGGCAAGCCAGCGGGCTTCGTAATCTGGCCACCCACGTTCGTAATCCCCTATCGCCAACCGTGCCAAGGCTTCGTTGAAAACTGGTTGCGTCGCAGCAGGGTCAAGCTGGCGGGCACGTTGCAAAATAGGAATCGCTTCTTCATGCCGATTCAAGGCAGTGAGTGCCGCGCCCAAATTGCTGTACACCATTGTCACGGTGGGATCGAGCGAGATCGCGGCTGTGAAGCTGCCGATTGCCTCTTGCGGGCGGTTCATGCGGACCAGCACAATGCCCAAGTTGCTATGCGCTTCGGCGTATTGAGGGCGAAGCGCGATTGCCGCAGAATAGCTCGCTGCAGCGTCCTCATAGCGGCCCAGCACCTTCAAAGAGTTGCCGAGATTTAAGTGTGCTTCCGGAAAATCCGGCCGAAGCGCGAGCGCACACCGGTACTGATCCACAGCATCTTCCTGGCGTCCCATCGAATTATATGTGTTGCCAAGGCTATTGTGCGCGTCCGCGGAACTCGGGTTACAGCCTATCGCCTGTTTCAGCAGGGCAAGCGATTCTTCAAGCTGCCCTTGATGCCGGCGAATGGCGGCCAAACGATGAAGGGAAGGGAAGTGGGTGGGGTTGTGCTCGACGATCGAGGAAAAGAGCGTTCCTGCTTCAGCCAGGTTTCCACTCCCATGCAACTGCACGGCGCGTTGAAAGATTGACTCCCACTGATTTGAATCTTGTCCGGCTTCACTCATGTGATTTCATTCCGCTCGTGCGTAGACTATTTCATATCCGTGAGCCGCTCCGGCATGTCCGCCAGCACATAGCTCATCACGGCAAGCGTCGCCACGTTCTGCCGAAAATCGCTCGGATCCACTTTGTCGAAAGTATCCGCATTCGAATGGTGCCAATCGAAATAGTGAGTCCCTACCGTGCGCAACCCAAAACCGGGAACTCCCGCACCGATCAAGGGCGCAATGTCCGACCCACCGCCGCCATGGGTGATGTTCCCCGATCCGATGATGTTTAAGAGCTGGCCAATTTCCACAACTCGCGAGAATTGCGCATCGGACACCGCCGTTGCCCTCGTCGCCGGAACCATCATGGGCGACGCAGCTCCCGGAGCCCGTCGTCTCCGTACTGTGAAGCCGCCCTCTTCCCCTCCGCCAAACCCAAAGCCCAGCGGTTTCTCCGCACCCCCATCCATCTCAATTGCCGCCACGTGATTCTTCACGCTATCGCCCAGCCAATCGCGATAAGCACGGCCACCCGCTCCGCCATTCTCCTCATTTACCCAAAACACAACGCGCACTGTCCGCTTCGGTCTCAGCCCCAGCTTTTTCATCAGGGCCACTGCTTCAAACGATGCCATGATTCCGCTGCCATCGTCTTGCGCGCCCTGCCCGATATCCCACGAATCGATGTGGCCGCCCAGCGCCACCACTTCATCCGGCTTCTCACTCCCGCGAATTTCGCCCATCACATCGCCCGAATCCGCATCCGGTTCCATATGCGCATCCATCGACAACTTGACTCGCACCGGCACGCCCGCCTTCGCCAGGCGAGCTAGCGCCTCCGCATCTTCGACTGACACGGCGGCAGCCGGAATCTTCGCTACGCCGTCTTCATATGCGAGTGTGCCCGTGTGTGGATCGCGCAGGCTGACTGGCGTCACTGAACGTACTAGCGCCGCCACGGCGCCCAGCTTTGCCGCTTCCGACGGACCGGAAGTTCGATACATCACCGTAGCCCCATAGCTTTCAAACGGTGCGTTATATAAAACAATTCTGCCCGCCACTTTTTCGCGTCCCAATGCCGCCAGTTGTCCAAAGTCGGACACCGTGACAACCTCCGCCTCGATGCCGCCCGCCGGCGTCCCCACGCTATCTCCCAGTCCCACCATGACAACCGGCCGCGCAACCGGCTCGATCATTGTCAATGATTCCTGTCCGCGCACCCAATGCGGCACCTTCACGGGTAGCACGCGCACATTCTCGAGGCCCGCCTGCTTCATTTCAGCCTCGGCCCACGCGATCGCCTTCACGAGCGCCGGTGATCCGCTCAATCGATTCCCAATCCGGTCGCACAAATACTCCAGCCGATCCAGGGAGTGCTCATCCGCCAGTGCCGCGCCAATCAGCTTTGTGGCCGGATCGCGATATTCGGCCACGTCAAACCGACCGTCTGCCGCGCCCAGTACGCCTGCGCCGATCGCTGCCAGCGCCAACCATCTCATCGTGTTTGCCGCCAAGATAGCCTCCCGGTTCATCAGTTCTTTGACTTTCGCGCAAAAGCGGTCAGAACCCGCCCTTTGCGCTCGTTTCCCAAACCCGCAGCACAGGGTACAGGCCGCTATCGGCGTCCTCGTACTTCGACTGCCGATACCACCACATCAATCGCGCCCTGGGGTCCGCCGCAAATTTCGAATCCGACGCAATCCGCTGCTCAAACTGCGCCTTCAACTCCGGCGATGCGGCCATCATTCGCTGTGCGATCGGCTCCATAATGTAGGGCGCTGCTCCGTCCTTTGGCTCGAAAATCGCATCCAGAAAGCCCCAGTGCGCCAGGGAGTCCGGCGCATCCGGCTCCAGCAGAGCCAAAATGAGCCGCGCCCGCCGCTGCTTCATCGACACCCAATAGGATCCCGCCGGCAACGCGCACTTCTCAGTCACCAGTGTGGCCTTGAAGTCCAACATTACGCGCCCTTCAAACGAAGTGGCTGCGAACTTCGCCTGTGAGAATCGATAGGTCTCAAATTCGCCTTCGATGGGTTTTGACGTCTTCTTCATCTGTACCCCATGCAGCGCGAGTTCATCGGCAAGCCCGCTCCACGCCGCCGGAATCAGGTACCCCAACGGCATTTGCGCCTCAGCCGTCGTGTCTATGCGATCGTGAATTACCGTGTCAATATCATCTGGCTCTGAGAGATACTTTGGAACCATCGCTCCCGTGATCTCGCTCTTGTAATTTTCGATCTTGAGCGCGCGATACACATACGGCCGCGCTTCCTCACTTACCTTTCCGCCCAGGTACACCGCCGGAGCCGTTCGGTCGCCCGCGTGCTCCGACATCTGACGATCTGCTTCCCGCACTGCCTTGCGCAGAGCCTGCGGATCCAGCAGAATCGTCTCGATTGAGTCCCGCATCACATCGTAATTCGCCCATGCCCGCGTCTTCGCTGCTTTAAGGCTGTGAGTCTCAACTAACAAACACGGCCTGTTCTGGACTGCCGTATATAAATGCGAGTAACGAGGCGAAAACACTTCCATAAAGAACTCGCGCCGACCGTTTGGCTGCGTTCGCAACGCACCATAAGGCGCCACCATGTGCCCGTCGGCTTGCATCCTGCGTTCTAATTCCGGCAGAAATGTCTGGCGAACCCATCCCTGCGACGGCTCGGCCAGATCCTGGTTCCGCGCCATGTCCCACGTCAGATCGTATTGCATGTCTGACCCGTCCGTAACGTGGTTATCGAACATGAAATCCGGTAGCCACGCATTGTAAAGCCGGAGCCAAGCGCGCATCTCCGGTGTGTCGCCCTTCATGTAATCGCGGTTTAGGTTCACCTCTTGCGCGGTGGCCCGCGTACCCATCGATCGCGGTCCGTTCTGATTGATGCGGTGATACGGGCTGAAGCGCTCATGCCCGTCCACGTTGAAGACGGGGATCACCACAAATATCGCGCCGTCCAGCCATTTTGCAAAGCGCTTCGTGATCACCATATCGCGCACCAGCATCAGCGCGGTATCTTTGCCTTCGATCTCGCCCGAATGGATACCACTCTGGATCAGAATGACCGCCTTATCGGTGCGCGCCGCTGCGGCGGGGGTAAAGGCCCGATCTTTCGACACGATCAGCGCGATCATCGGGCGGCCTTCCGGTGTTGTCCCGAAAGTTACGGTTTTGACCAAAGGCGAAATCCGCTCGATCCGGTGAGCAATATCGACAGCCTCTTGATACGGCGCCGTCTCGTTCCAATCCGATTTCTCGCCCGTGGTCAACAGATTCGCAGGCACGGTTTTCGCGCTCGCCACGAGCGATGCCGCCTCTTTCGCGCGCGGCGGTTCAAAGGCCGATGAAGGGCTCACTACATCCTGTGCCCAACATCGCGCCGCCGCCACGAACGCCACTACCAACCAACGCATGATTCGTAAATAGTAACGCACCCCTCCGGCTGCCGGCAGCTTGCGGCCAGTTCCACGCGCCTCATATTCTTAATTGCCTTGTTTCATCCTTGCCAGGCGCCGAGCAATCTGCGCACAAGCACGAGTTGGCCAAGGTGATAGGCATTGTGGTCTGCTGCCAACAGGAGTTCACGCAGTATCGTTTGCCCTTCCCCGTGCGGAACGGTTGCGAAGAGGTCGGGCGCGTTTTGTGCCATTTCGATCAAGGCGCCGAGATCGCTCCTAAATGCTTCAACGCTATGACGCCAAGCTTCGTCATTCGAAGGCGCCGGTGTTTTCGGCCAATAGCCGCCCGGGAACTCGGGCGAGACGTGTTTGGGATCGCGAACAAATTCCAAAATGTCCCATTGGGCGATTCGCATATGCTCCAGCAGTTCCCAGGCGGAGTGTGGCGACCCTGGCGCCCTGACACCGAGAAGGTTGGCGCGGAACTCACTAACGGCGGAATCGAAGTCGGTGTGAGCCCCACCTGCTTTCAATAGATAGACGACGTGGTCGCGAAGAGCTGGATTGGTTGACATAAGTGAATATCTATTCGCCCGAAGACCATGCAACTCTGAATTCCGGGTAAAGAGTTAAACCACCACACACGTAGAGGGTTTGGCCTGTAATGTAGGAAGCATCATCTGATGCAAGGAACAAGAACGCTGCCGCCATCTCCTCCGACGTGCCTGCGCGGCCCATGGGGATGTGGCTCTCGACTTCAGCGCGTGCCTTTGGATCATCAATCCAGGCTCGGTTTATTGGTGAAACAGTGGCGCCGGGCGCGACCGAGTTAACCCTGATTCCGCGGTCCGCATATTCCAGCGCGAGCGTCTTCGTCAGATTTCCCAGTCCGCCTTTGCTAATCGAGTAAGGCAGATACTTTGGTTTCGGGATGATCTCGTGAACGCTTGAATTGTTCACGATTACTCCCCCCTTACCCTGCGTGAGAAAATGCTTGATCGCTTCCCGAGCGCAAAGGAATGCGCCACGCAGATTGACGCCAATTACACGATCGAAGTCAGCTGTTTCGATTTCATGGCTGGGCTTTGGCATCTGAATACCTGCGTTGTTGATCAGGATGTCAATCGAACCGAAAGCTTCAATCGTCTCGCGGAAGACTTTCTTGACTAGCCCTTCATCCGAAACGTCACCACCGACGACCACCGCGCGAGGTTTTTTCCCGCCTAAGTGAGCTCCGGCGCTCTCCACCTTCTGTTTAACTGTTTCGGCGTTCTTTGCATTCGAAAAATAATTGACAGCAACGTTAGCGCCTTCCTGGCCGAAGCGGATAGCGATCGCCTCTCCAATTCCAGATGAGGCGCCAGTTACAAGTACGTTCTTTCCAAGAAGTTTTGCCATGTTCTTATCCCGCCACAGTCTATCAACGTGCAGCGTTTTGTCGAACTGCCAATATCTCGTACACGGGTTTGTTGTCCGCGAACACTCGCCATTACTGAGTGGAATGCGCCGCGTTTCCCTTTAAATAACGATCAAACCAATCAATGGTGCGCCGCATGGCATCAATCTCGTTTTCCCGTTTCGAGAACCCATGCCCCTCGTTCGGATAGTAGTGTGCGTCTACCGTCCTGCCTTCCTGTTTGAGAATTGATACAACCTGCTCGGCCTCCTCCTTCGGAACGCGTATGTCGTTATCACCCTGCAGCACAAGAAGCGGCGCTTTTTCGTTCCGGATAAAAGTAATCGGCGAATCCGCCTCATAGACCTTTCGATCCTTGACCGGATCGCCCAGCAGTGATTGCTCGTATTGCTGCAGCAATGGATCCTCGTGCTGCAGCATCGTCAACCAATTGATGATTCCGTACTCTTCCACTGCTGCCGCCCAAATATCCGGCGTTTTACCGATCGCCATTAGGGTCATATAGCCGCCATAGGACCCTCCGGTGATGCCGATCTTGCGCTTGTCGACGTAACCGGTATCCACAAGGAAATGTGCGGCGTATACTTCATCCTGTAGATCGCCGCCGCCCAGATCCTTTTTGTTCGCTTCCTGAAACGCAATGCCATATCCAGTAGAGCCGCGCACGTTAGGAGCGATGCACACATACCCTCGTGAAGCCAGAGCCGCAGCATCCCGATTAAAATAATCGACAGTCTGGCCGGTAGGGCCGCCATGCGGCAAGACCACACCGGGAGCGGTTCCGTTGCGTTCAAGGTTAAATGGAATCCAGACGAACGCGCTGATCATCTTCCCGTCAAAGCTCTTGTAATGGACAACCTGCGCGCCTGGCAATCTGGACGGAATCAGGTCTGCGATAGCCGAGTAAGTAAGTTGCACTGGTTGTTTTACACGCAAGTCGTAAATCCACAGATCGGACGCCTGTTGTGAACTCTGATGCCCGATTAGCAGCCGATCGCCATTTGGAGACCATGGCGAAGGATTGCCGCTGAAGTATGTCAATCCTTGCGGGAATGGCAGTCGCTCGTGTCTACCTGATTCACGGTCTCCAAGATAGATCTCCGTCTGGCCGTCCTGGTTGATGAGATAGGTGAACGAACTTCCGCTCGGGGCGAAGTTTCCGGCTGCGGCATCCCATTGGGTGTCGGTAACGGGAGTTATTTTCTTGCTGGTGATGTCAAGCAGAGCCACATTATTGAAGCCCGTCTTGTTCGAATTGATGAGCAACGTGCGCCCATCACTTGAGAGCGATGACGCGGCGTAAACCGTATTCCCCTGGTGAGGAGTGAGATTCTCCAGTCCGCCTGTTTTGACATCGATACGGTAGACATCCGAATCCGTACCTCCGATGTAGGCTCGATCCGCGTAAATGCTGTTTGCGTCCGGACTCCAGGCGACGAATTCCCAAAGGTGATCTTTCGCCCTCTCGTTCGTCAGATTCCGAACATTATGCGTGTTCCAATCGAGCAACGCGATGTCCGGAACGGGCGACTTCTTGGGCTTCCAGGAGATTGCCACCGTTTTCCCATCGGGCGAGAACTGAGGGGCAGTCTCAGAAATATCGTCTGTGTGGGTCAGATTGACGGCTTCGCCGCCGGCGCTTGGAATGGCGAAGATGTCGTAGATTTCTCCTCCGCCACGATCCTGCTGATAGAGAATCCATTTGCGGTCTGGCGACCAGACAGCACCGCTTTGCCGGTCGTCAGATTGTGAAACCTGAATCGGCCAGCCCCCTGACGAAGAAACTTTCCAAAGATTGTTGCGGCCCGTCAGGTTCGTGGTGAGCACAATGTCCTTGCCATCGGGCGACCAGGATGGACCGCCTACGTTACGCGTGAAGAAGAGATCGTCAATCGAAACGGGACCTGCGCCAGGGTTAGAGACGGAGGAGATCGACTTCGGATCGGTAATCTGGCGCTCGTCCGGTCCGGAAAGCGCCATTAGGGAGAGTGCCGATAAGGCGACGAAGAGACCACGGTTCAAGGTTGTTCCTCCTCTATGCGTCCGGGCCAGAGGGAGTATATCGGATTTAAGATATTCCGCGCAAATGACGCCTGCAGGCGTTCGCTCCAGTCATTGTTCCGCTCGAATCGTTTGACAGCGAAACGCAGCGGATGTATCCTTTTTGAGACGTTGTCCCAAAAATAAGCGATATTCTGGACTTCATGTACCACCAAAGACTTTTCGTCCCCGTTGGAGTGACGTTTGGCCTGATTTTGGGCGGAGCCGCGTGGGCGCAGACCGGTCCAGAGTTGCCGGAGGGAAAGGGAAAGGCGCAGTTTACGCAGATCTGCTCACATTGTCACGGACTGGAGATGGTGACCAAGCACAGAAATACGTCCGACGGCTGGTCCGCGGTAGTTGACGATATGGTTTCGCGGGGAGCGCAGGGGACGGACGACGACTTTGATCTGGTCGTGGCGTATCTTTCCGCGCACTTCGGTCCGAAGATCAACGTAAACAAAGCAAATGAGAGCGAACTTTCAACGGCGCTGGGAATCACAAGCGCGGACGCCGATGCGATCGTCCATTATCGGGAAACGGCAGGCGAAATCAAGGACTGGAGCGATCTGGAGAAAGTTCCCCATATTGATATCAAGAAGCTTGAAAACCAGAAGGATCGTATAGAGTTTTCGGCTTCAGCGGGCCAGAGCAAATAGACGGCGCGCGGTACCGCGAAGGCGGCCTGAAAGGCGGATGACTAAAACCATGAATGTTTCGATGAAATCCAGGAAGATGGCGTGGACGGCTGGAGCAAGTATTGTAATGCTGGCGGCATCGCCCCTATTGGCGCAGAGCGGAGACGCGGCAAAGGGTAAGGAACTGTATGCCTCGAACGGCTGCGCGACCTGCCACCGCATTGGAGAGGAGGGTTCGCGGATGGGTCCGGACCTCACGGACATCGGCGATCGCCGGACTCCGGATCGCCTGGAGAAATCCATCGTGGCGCCAGACGACGAAGTGCTTCCCGAGAATCGCATGGTGGTGGTGACTCTGAAGGATGGGACCGAGGTAAAAGGAAGAATTCTCAATCACGATGCAATGAGCGTGCAGTTGATCGATGCCAAGGAAGACCTGAGATCGTTCGAAACGTCAAAGATTCGCGGGTACACGATTCTCACCAAAGGTCTGATGCCTTCATACGATAAAAAGCTGTCGCAGCAGCAAGTGGCCGATATCGTCGCGTATCTCAGTTCCCTAAAAGGGCCGCAGTAGTCGTGAAAACGTGGCGCCTTCTCCCGGTGACTGCGGCGGGATTGCTCCTGGCAGTATTGTTGCCTGGCCAGGTAAGCTTCGATAGCATTCTGCATGCGACCAGTGAACCGCAAAATTGGCTCAGCTATGGCGGGAACTATTCAAGCCAACGGTACAGCTTGCTAACTACACTGACGCGCACCAACGTCCAGAATTTGGAATTGAAGTGGGTTTGGCATCCGAAGTACCTCGAAAAGATGGAAGCGACACCGATTGTTGTGAACGGCGTGCTGTACGCGGTGCAGAATAGCGAAGCGGTGGCGATGGACGCGGCCACGGGACGGATTTTCTGGACCTTTCACTATGCCGTGCCGCCTGAATCGAATCAGTATTTGATGGTGGTGAAAGGGCTCGCGATGGCGGGAGACCGATTGTTCTGGGCCACCTATGACGGACATTTGATTGCGATCGACGCCAAAACGGGCAAGGTAATTTGGAACAAGGTGATTGTCGATTGGCACAAGGGATACCAACTGAACGTGGCCCCGCTGATTGTGAAGGACATGGTAATTCTTGGGCCGGCCACGAACGAGGAAGGCGCGAACTGCTGGGTAGGCGCCTATGACGTTAAGACCGGCAATGAGTTATGGCGGTTCTATACTGCGCCGGTGTCAGCCGACGATCCGGTGGCCAAAACCTGGGCCGGCGAATCCTGGAAGCACGGAGGCAGTCCCATCTGGGTGACTGGTTCCTATGACCCCGAAACGAACACGACATTTTGGGGAACGGGCAATCCTAACGCCGGTTGGAATGGAGATAATCGCAGCGGCGACGATCTGTATTCGGATTCCGTGGTCGCTCTGGACGCCGATACTGGCAAATTGAAGTGGTATTACCAGTTCACTCCGCACGATGAGTACGATTGGGATTCGGTGCAGGTTCCGGTGCTCGCCAATATCGACTGGCAGGGCAAGCCGCGGAAGGTGATGCTATGGGCCAACCGGAACGGATTCTTCTATGTTCTGGACCGGACCTCGGGCAAGTTTTTGTTGGGCAAGGCTTTTGTCAAGCAGACCTGGAATGTTGGGTTCGATGAGGCTGGCCGGCCGATGAAGGCGCCTGGTATCGATCCGAAACCCATGAGCGGACTGACTGTTTTTCCCGGTGGCCAAGGAGGCACGAACTGGTATTCGCCCTCCTTTAGCCCGCGAACGGGACTGTTTTATGTTTCCACCTGGGACAACTATGGTGGCCCTGTTGGCAAGGGTCCTATCCAGGAATGGAAAGAAGGCGGCAAGTACACGGGAATGGCGTCGAGGCCATCCGGAACTGGAGCCCGCGCGGCGCGCGCCCGTTTTCGCGGGACGCCAATCGAATACCGAACTGAAGACGAGGGCTACGGCGCAGTTCGCGCGATCGATCCACGGACAGGCGATAAGAAGTGGGAGTTCAAGATGGTCGATTACACCGAGAGCGGAGTTCTGACCACTGCATCGAATCTACTCTTCGCAGGCGGACGGGAAGGAATCTTTTTCGCCCTGGATGCGGCGACCGGCGCATTGCTCTGGCACGTAAACCTGGGCGGGACCGTGGCCAGCGGTCCGGTCACTTACGCCGTAGACGGTAAGCAATACGTTGCAGTTTGTGGAGATAGCGCGATGTACGCGTTTGGTCTGCCGGACTCAAAGTGAGGATATTCCGACCATGCGTCTCCATCAATTGCTGTCGTTCGCGCTGATCGCCGCGGGTCTGCCGGCGCAAATAACCTACGACAGCATTCTTCACGCGAGCGATCAGCCGCAGAACTGGATGACTTATGGAGGCAACTATTCCAGCACGCGCTACAGCATTCTGACGCAGTTGAACCACAACAACGCGAAAGATCTTAAGTTGAAGTGGGTGTGGCGTCCCAGGTATCTGGAAAAAATGGAAGCGACTCCGCTGGTAGTCAATGGCATCCTTTATACCGTGCAGAATAGTGAAGCCGTGGCAATGGACGCGTCGACGGGCAGGATCTTCTGGACGTTTCACTATGCGGTCCCACCCGAATCGAACCAGTACGTGATGGTCGTGAAAGGTCTCGCGATGTCCGGCAATTCTCTGTTCTGGGCGACCTACGACGGACATCTGATTTCGATCGATGCCAAAACGGGTACGGCGAACTGGAACAAGGTTCTGGTGGATTGGCATAAAGGGTATCAGCTAAATGTCGCGCCGCTGGTGGTGAAGGACAAAGTGGTTCTTGGTCCGGCCACGAATGAGGAAGGCGCGAATTGTTGGGTGGCCGCGTACGACGTTAAAACCGGAAACGAGGTGTGGCGTTTCTACACTGCGCCGATGTCCGCCGACGATCCTGCCTCGAAGACCTGGGCTGGAGAATCGTGGAAGCACGGCGGCAGTCCGATCTGGGTGACTGGATCTTATGATCCGGAAAGCAATACGACGTTCTGGGGTACTGGCAATCCAAACGCCGGATGGAACGGAGATAATCGCGCGGGTGATGATCTATATTCGGATTCCGTCATTGCATTGGATGCAGACACTGGCAAGCTGAAATGGCATTACCAGTTCACTCCGCATGACGAGTTCGATTGGGATTCAGTGCAAGTCCCTGTACTTGCCACGATTGCTTGGCATGGCGCCCCTCGCAAAGTAATGCTTTGGGCGAATCGGAACGGCTTCTTCTACGTTCTTGATCGAAGTACGGGCAAGTTTCTGCTGGGCAAGGCCTTTGTGAAACAGAACTGGAATGTCGGCTTTGACGAAGCAGGCCGTCCAATGAGGTCGCCTGCTCTCGATCCAAAGCCGGTGGGCGGACCATACGTCGAACCGGGCACTCAGGGCGGTACTAATTGGTATTCGCCATCGTTTAGTCCGCGAACAGGGCTTTTCTACGTTTCGACCTGGAACAATTATGGCGGACCCTCGGGCAAGGGCCCGATACAGGAATGGACACCGGGCGGCAAGTACTCAGGTGGAGCTGTTCGCCCGCCCGGAGCTCGGAGAGGCAGCGCTATGCGGGGCGCAGGCATCGCATACAGGACGGAGGCCGAAGGTTACGGCGCAGTGAGCGCCATCGATCCGCAAACCGGCGAAAAGAAGTGGGAATTCAAGATGGTCGATTACACCGAGAGCGGCGTTCTGACCACCGCATCTGACCTGCTTTTTTCGGGTGGGAAAGAAGGCAATTTCTTTGCGCTGAATGATCGGAGCGGAGAGCTGCTGTGGAAGACGAATCTCGGCGGGACGATTGCCGGTGGGCCCATCACTTATCAAGCAAACGGTCATCAATACGTTGCTGTCTGCGCGGATAATGCGCTGTATGCGTTCGGCCTTCCGGACTAGACGATCTAGGTGCTCCCCCGCTAGGGCGTTGAGGAGCTGACTTGTCGGTCCTAATTCAGTCCAGCTACGGTTTGCGGACCAACAAGACACGATTCGGTACCAGCCTGGTCACCTCTACGGCTAGCGCGTTTCCCGTCAACTTGGGATTTTTGAGTGCTGGTTTATGGGACCGCGATAGAATTATTAACAGCGTGAAGGACGCATCCGGTCCGCGGAAAGGGTAGAAGCCCACCTTTCAGTTTCAAGTCTCAGCAACCTTCTTTCAGCCCGATTGTGCGGACGCCGGGCGGTTCGATGAAAGGAGGTCGCTATGTCGACTGAACCAAACGGGGCCCCACAGGCTCTTCCCGATCGTCCCAATCTCCGCCATCTGAAGGAGCAAGCCAAGGACCTGCATAAAGCGGGCAGGGCGTCATCACTCGCCGATGCGCAGTTCCAGATCGCACGCCTCTACGGGTTTGCGAGTTGGCCCAAGCTCAAGGCGCATATCGAGTCAACCGAGGAGGTCAGGCAACTCAAACGGGCGATCGATACTAACGACTTCACGCGTGTCCAGAGGATGTTGACGCGCAACCCGGCGCTGCACCGAGCCCCACTTGGGTACGGAAGGGATGGGCCGCTCACGTGGGTCGCCGAATGCCGCGTGCCTTGGGAGTCCCCGTGCGCCGCAAGACTGGCCATGGCGGAATGGATGATCACGCATGGCTCGGATGTGCACCAAGGGGGCGACGGTCCCCTGATGCGGGCGGCGCTCAACGCATATCGCATCCCGATGATGGAGCTTCTGGTTTCGCGCGGCGCGGATGTGAACGCGCTGTGGCATGGACATTTCCCCATCATCTTTGCCCCGTGCGAATCACTGGACCCGGCTGCTCTTAAATGGCTTCTTGATCATGGCGCAAATCCGAACTGTCGCTCCCATGAATACGAGATAAGCGGCCATACATATCCAGGCACGGCTCTCGACTATGTCATTGCGGGTTACGCGCGTTCCATGGAACGGCTGAGCGCCTGTATCGACCTTCTTTTGCGGGCCGGCGGGGAGACCAGGTACAACATACCGGCTGTGCTGGCGGTGCTACGCGGACGGCTGAATGATTTGGCAAAGCTGATGGACGCCGAGCCTGGCGTCGTCAATCAATCCTTCCCACAACTCGATTGCGGCCAAACCGGCGGACGTTCCCTTTTTCTTCAAGGCGGAACACTTTTGCACGTGGCTGCGGAATACGGCAATCTTGCAGCCGCCACCCTGCTCCTCGACCGTGGGGCCGACGTCAATGCCCCCGCAATAGTCGATGAGGCCGGCATCGGCGGGCAAACGGCAATCTTCCATGCAGTGACACAGTCCGGCGACGACGGCTTGCCGGTAACACAATTACTGCTTGAACGCGGTGCAGATCTCGGCCTTCGCGTGAAGCTTCCCGGAGGCTACGAGCGGCCAGGCGAGATCGTGGAATGTACGCCATTGGGATACGCGCTGCTGTTTGGCGGCGATACTCAAAGGACGACAGTTACGCTACTTAGGGAGTGGGGCGCTGTGGAATAGCATTAGAGATCGCTGGGATCGACGGAGGTGTCGTTCCCGCAGCCCGCATTCGCGGAACCGATGATGGGCTGCTTGGGCGTAATCCTAGTGTTTGGAGCGATCGTGTTTTACCCGGAGTCGGTCCGGACCTACCGGCGCGTTGCGGCGGCTGTTCTTCTCGTGTCTTTTATCCCTGACGTGCTGTTAGCAAGGTCTCGCAGCATGGGGGGAGGGTGGCCAGCAGCGCTCTTTCTCATGATCATGCACGTGGTTGTGTGGGCGATTTGCGTGACGGCATTGCCGAGCCTTTCCATAACAGCCCAGTCTGAGCCCACCACTAAATCCCGTCCTTCTCTTTCAATCCGCTAGTCGAACCCTACCGATAGCCTATGCCTTGCTGCTTTAGCTTCCGGCGACGCCGAGCGCGCTCTTAAAGACCGCGAGACTACTTCCGTGAAACACCCCAGGAAATCCAGTTTGATGTCAAGTCGGCGACGATTTCCTGTGGTTTCGTGAGCTCCAACGCTGGCGAGTTAATCGGCGGCTTGCGCGTTCTCGGCCAAGTGACAGGCGCAAGATAACTCTACTCATGGCGACTACGCCGGAGGAAACGGCGAGACATCACGGCTGCGCAGCGGTCAGGAAGGGAACTCTATGTTTTGGCGCGACGTTCACTACATCTCTTTGAGATATTCATGCACGAACTGGACCGCCATTGCGCCTTCGCCCACCGCCGAAGCGACGCGCTTCACGGACCCAGAGCGTACGTCTCCGGCGGCGAAGACACCCGGACGGCTGGTTTCTAGCAGGAATGGCGGGCGCGTGATGCGCCACGATCGCGACTGTGCGAGGGCTGTTCCCGTCCGGACAAATCCTTTCGCGTCCCGCTCAATCTCCGAAGGCAGCCAGTCCGTTCGAGGCGTGGCCCCAATGAAACTAAATACCGCCGGAGTCTCTATAGTTTGCTGCTGCCCGGTCTTGTTATTTGCGATCTCAACCGCCTTCAGATGGCTGTTTCCCACCATCTGCTGGATCTCGGTGTTGCAGACTAGCTCAATATTCGCGGTCTGCTCTATCCGTCGGACTAAATAGCTAGACATATTCTTGTTCAGGTCACTGCCGCGAATTAGTAGCAGCACCCGGCTCGCGTGCCCCGCTAGAAAAACGGCCGCCTGCCCCGCCGAGTTCCCTCCGCCCACGACAATCACGAGAGACCCACGGCAGAGCATCGCTTCTGCGGTGCTTGCCGCGTAATAGAGCCCAGTCCCTTCGAATTGCTCAACACCTTCGACTTCCAAGCGCCGATACTGAGCACCCGTTGCAATCAGGAGGCACTTGGCAGTTACGGGCTCGTCGCCATTGGCGTCGAGAGTCGCATACCCGTTCTCGAACGATAAACGAGTGGCCGCCGTGGGGATGGAGAGGTGAGCGCCAAATTTATTAGCCTGGAGGGTCGCGCGATCTGTCAGTTCGGCGCCAGTCAACCCGGTGGGAAAGCCCAGATAATTCTCAATCCGCATGCTGCTGCCCGCCTGGCCGCCTGGGGCCGTAGAATCCAATACCGCTGTCGTCAGTCCTTCCGACGCACCGTAAACCGCCGCGGCCAAACCGGCCGGCCCCGCCCCCACAACGAGCAGATCAAAAACGGTCTGCTCCAGTGGTCGATGAATGCCGATTTCATTGGCTAAGTTCTGGTTCGACGGATTGCGTAAAAGTAGCATGTGCGCGCAGGCCACCACTGGCGTATCGGCCTCAGTCACGCCAAAGTCTTTCAGCAGGCGATCCACCTGCGGGTCAGTTTCCAAATCTACCCAAGTGAAGAGCACGCGATTCCTGGCAAGAAAATCGCGCACGCGAAATGTATCCGGGGAATAACGCGATCCGATCACACGCAAGCCGATGAAGTCGGGCGACTCGCGCAGCAACTGGCGGCGTGCAATAAAAGCCTGGAGAATAATATCGCTCAGGCCGGGACACTGATTCAATACATGCCGCAAAGCTTCTCCCGAGACCTCATATGCTTGGCAATCGCCGCGGGCGATCGCCGTGATCACTGCAGGCGCGCCTGTCAAATGTGAGATGTCGCCGGTAAACTGGCCCTTCCGGTGGACGGTGAGCGTCTTCGGCGCGTCGCCGGAATAGTCGAGAATTTCGATCTCGCCCGTCTTAACAACGAAAAACTTGAACAGACGATCACCGACGTGGATGAGGGTTTCACCGTCGCGATATTGTTTTGGCGCGACCGTTGCGCACTTGGCTAACTGGGCAATCTGGTCCGCATCCAGGACCGGAAAAGCGATGGACTGAAGAGTATGTTCGGCCATGGCGGAATCGCTTACTCCTGCTCTCCAAACACCTTCGCATAGCTCTTGCCGTAAGGATAGAAGCAATCTTTCTCGCCCCGTTCCCAAGCGGCTTTCATCTCGGGCGTAGTGATGTCCCAATCCGGGCGGCACTTTTTTAAGACTGCTCTTAGATCCTGTCGCAACTCTTCCGTCGTCGGCCGGCCGAAGAACCAATAGCCAACGTAGATCTTAAAGACGATGAGTCCAGGCTCGAGGACAATCGTGTGCGGGATCATCGGATCATGCGTCGGATCGGTATACTCGGCGATCTCGAGATCCTTTTGCACCTTGCGTCCCGCGTCCGACAAGAATGTCCAATGCGCTCCTAGGCCAGTGCGGTACTCGTTGGTCGTAGCAAGGTTGTCCGTGCTGATAGTGACCAGGCGGCAGTAACCGACTTCCATTTCACGATGGAGTTCGACCAAACCCTCTGCCTGCCGACGATCTTTTGGACAGAAACCTCCTCGGCTGAGAACCAGAATCATCGGATTGGGCCCTTGCAAATCCGAGAGCTTGCGGTGTTTACCCGTGTGATCGGTTAGCTCGTAATCGGGGAATACCGCACCAGGTGCAATGTCTGCTCGCATGAAACAGAACCTCTCCTTCGCCAGACAACACGCAGTGCGGGCCGGCGCGTTCATTTTATATCCGGCAGTTCGTTCGACGCTTGACAGATGGGGACAGCAGAAGTGAAGATTCTTGCCAAATTAGCTTTTGGAAAAGCAGCAGCGCTGAACGTGGTAACGTGTACCGGCGCAGCGTTTACCCACGCCGAGCGGATCTTTCGCCAACCGGAAGCAAGCCACATGAGCGAGAAGTCGGCATGTCGGACAAGTGAATCCAGGTTACTTCCGGATTGCTGTCGTACTACGCGCGATCCGGAAACTATTTCGCCTTAAGTTAGAGCTAATTGGGTTGTCCCGCTTACGGCTGTCCTATGGATTGAAGCGCCTGGTTGGCCACCTGGGCCACCTGCGGATCGGATTCTCGCGCGGCTTCGCGAAGTTGCTGAACAGCGCCCGGCGTATCGCCTTGCGCGACCAATACTCGCGCGAGATCGAGATGCGCTCGGGCGAAATCGGGCTTGAGTCGTATCGCCTCCGAATACTCATGAGCGGCCTCCGGTAGCAATCGCTTTCCAGCAAAAAGACCGCCAAGTAGTTCGTGGGCCTCAGCCATATTCGGATTAGCGCGCAAGGCAGCCTCCACCGATGATTGTGCGTCGTCAAGACGGTTTACGCTCGAGAGCGCTAATGCGAAATCGTAGAGATGCGGAGCGTACCCCGGGCGTAGTTTCGTGGCCTTTTCGAAGTCGAAGAGCGACTCGGGCAGTTCGCTTTTACCCGCGAGTACACGCCCTATCAGGTCATAAGCATCGCTATCGTAGGGATCGAGGCGGAGCGCTGCGTGCAATTCGTCTTCGCTGCGGTCGATCTGGCCGGTTCGCCACAGGACCTCAGCCAATCCGCGGTGTCCACCGACCAAATCCGGATCGAGTGCGATTGCCTTCTGCATCTTACTCACCGCCTCCGACGTGCGCCCAAGGGAGTAATCGACAGCGCCCGATTGAAACCAGGCGGATGCGTCCTCGGGATACATCTGAATCGCGCGACTCAATTTCTCGGCCGCAAGGGGAATTTGCCCTGAAGCTTTCAGAGCGCCGGCTAAAGCCAGTAGAGCGTGCGCGGAATCGGGTCTGAGCCTAAGCGCGTGTTCATAGGCCGCCGCAGCCTGCTGCGGTTTCCCGCTGCTTTGCGATGCATCTCCGAGCACCGTGTAGAACTGAGCCTCCCGCGGTTGCGTGTGCTCGATTTCACGGGACAGCTCCGAAACGCCTTTCTGAAGATTGTTGCGTAATGCCACCTGCACAACGGCGAGATAGAGTTTGTTTTCATCGGTTGGCGGAAGAGGAGAAGGATAGTAGGGGAGCACCTCGCCCCGATATTCTTCCGCTGCCAACGGATGCCGCTCGGGCAAATCGGCTACCAGATCGCGGGCTGGCCGGCGGCGCTGGATCAGATGATCGGTCATCACGGCATGCACAACGTCGTCGGTCCGGCGCTTGGGCATATGGCAACTGATACATTCGGACGCGGCAGGATGCTGTCCTGAAGCGACTTTGGCATCGATTGCAGCGGCGTGGCACTGCCGGCAGACGTCCGAATAATGTGAGACTGCTTCTGGGCCGCGAGGCACGCTGTGCGGGTCATGGCAGGTCAAACATGTCATCTTTCCCTGGCTCTTCAGAAAACATTGGGACTTCCGAAGGCGGTAGGCGGAGCTATTTACGATCTCGAACTTGTCATCGTGGCCTGTCCCAGGTGCGTGATCGAATGCCAGGAGAAAACTGCCGAGCGGTTCGCCGGGCCTAAAGGAGAACGGTCCTCGGTTAAAGCGACGAATCAGGGCGGGAATCTCGGAACTCGTGGGCTCCAGGTGGCATTGCATACATAGATCCATCTGGAGCGAAGCATTCAGGCGCGACGGATTTACAATGCTTGCGCGAACGTCTTGCAGGTTCGAACCGGCAGTTTGCACCACTTGCAAGTGCCTTCCGCCCGGCCCGTGGCACCGTTGGCAATCGATGCCTTGCGGAAGTTCGCCAACGAATAGCGGATCGCTCTCTGGGGTATCATGGCCAACCGGGATTTTCGGATAGGCATCATGGCAGAAGACACACTCGTAGGAGGCGAAACGCCGCGTGGGCGGATGGCGCGAATCGAACCCCGGACTCATAGCCCAGTAACCACCCTTTTCGGAATACCAGCTGAGCGGAAGCTCGATATAGCCGCCGTTCGCCATCCGGTGCAGGTACGATCGTGAGTGATTGCCGGAACCGATTACGGCGTCGATCTTCATCTCTTCAACGTTGGTCTCTTTGCCGTCGAAACCGATCTGCCATCGCCGCTGATAATAGACTCCGCCCCGGATGCTCATGGAGTAATGCGTACCGGAAAGCTGATGCAGGAACTCGTGATTCTTTTCGTAGTCTTCGACAGTATTAGCGGGCGACGGTTTGTAGAGTGACCGGCCCATGCCGGTGCGGCGGTAGGTCTCGTCTATTCTTTGATGGCACTTCGCGCAGGTTCGGGAATCGACATATTCATTCCCCGGAGAGGCGGCATTGACCAAAAAAGTCCCAACCAGCAACAGCAGACCTAGTCGCATCCGTGTGTCTCAATATATAATACGTAGTCTCATAAATGAATCCTGCGATCACAAGACGACAGTTTCTCGCCGGGAGCGCCGTAGGACTGGCGGCTGCGCTCCCCATCAAGGCCTTTCCTCTGGACCTGCCGTTGGGTTTTCAAAGCTATGACATTAACCGGGAACTGAGCCGGGATTTTGAAGGCTCTTGCCGCACTCTGGCCGGGTACGGATATCAATTGATCGATTATGTATGGCTGGCACATAACACCGGCGTCTCGTCTTCCGTGAACGGAATGACGGGCGAGGACGTGAGGAAGGCGTTCGATTCCGCGGGCCTGCGCTGCCAAAATTGCCATTTTTCTTGGTCGGAATTACATGACGAATACCCGAAGACGATTGAGATTGCGCACACGCTCGGGGTGAACAGCGTAGTGTGCCAATCTATGTCGAGCCACACGAAATCAGCCGACGGCTGGAAATGGCATGCCGACCAGCTGAATGAGTTGGGAGAAAAGACTCGACGCGACAGAATCCTGACGGGATATCACAACCATACAATTGAATTCACCGAGATCGACGGGATCGTGCCTTTCGACCTGCTGCTTAACGGAACGAATGCCAAACTGGTCCAAATGCAGCTCGACGTCGGTAGCGTCGCGGTAGCGGGTAAAGACCCGGTCGCCTATCTTGAGAAGTTTCCCGAGCGGTACTTTTCCCTCCATGCGAAGGATGTCCGTGACGGCAAGATTGGCGTTGCCGTTGGCGAAGGAACTCTCGATTGGCGCCGAATATTCGCCGCCGCGAAAAAAGCGCCTCTGCGGAACTATGTCGTTGAGACAGGTGCTCGTCCCGAACTAGTGATGGAGAAGCTCAAACAGAGCATCACATTCCTGCGAGACTTCAGTGTGTAGATGCGGGCGCGCGCCCGTGCATCAGATTCCAGAAGATGAAAGTGCCGCGATCGGTGGACGTGATGATATCAACCGCGCCGTCGTGATTAAGATCCACGGCGGCTAAATGCGAGCCGACTCCGGAACGGTTGTGAATCAGTTCCGGAACGAATCTTGCGCCCCCGGGAGCATTCTTGTCACGAACGGTGCGGTACCAATAGAGAACCGCCGGACCATAGGGATCGGGATCCAGATAGCCTTCTTCATGGGACCAGTAGCGCTTCCCGACGATCATGTCGGGAATGCCATCGCCGTCCAAGTCGGCAAATGTCATCGCGTGCGGTTCGGTAAAGGTCACGTTACCTGCGCTTTCGCCGGAAAAATCGCTCATGATGGCATGGCGAACAAAGGAGATGGTTCCATCCGGTGCGCGTTTCTGTTCGAACCATGCAATGCCAAACCCATGAGCCTGCAAGCTGGTCACGACGTCGTTGAGGCCGTCGCCATTGACGTCGTAGACGCCCATTTCAGCGCCGCCGCTGCCGAAATCCTGAGGATGAAACGTCCAGGTCTTTTGCGTACTGTTCGGCGGAGGTTGTTCCCACCATCCGGCAGGTTGCAAGACATCCGGCCGGCCATCGCCATTGATGTCGCCGACGCCCAATCCATGAATATTCGGCGGATTTGATCGATCGGAGATCTGGTGAACAGTCCATGTACCGGTTGGATTCGCCGGATCAGGTTTCGCATACGCGAGGATTCCGTCGCCGCCATAGACCAGTTCCGGTTGTCCATCGCCATCCATATCCTTCAGCAAGACGATTTCGGTTGTGACTTTCGGGACGACGAGATATTTGTCCCACCGGCGGGATTCGCCACGAGGGTTGACGTACATCCAGATGGGTCTGCCGGCGGTCATGAGAATATCGGGCCAGCCATCGCCTGTAAAATCGTGGGCGAAGTTAACCATTCCGGATGCGTACTCGGTGCTCGGGTTGAACGTCTGTGCTGAGGTGAACTCGCGGCGTGTTGTGAAATCGGGTCCGAGGTAAAAGAACGGACCGGCGATCACATCCATAACTCCGTCGTGGTTAATGTCGGCACCAGCGGCACACCAGGCATAGTAGAAGTCGCTGATCCGCTGCATCCGGAAATTACGCGAGATCTGTTCCTTGGGTTCGTATTTGGGCATCAGGTCTTTGAACGCTACATTTTTGAACTGAACTTCGCCCGTACCGCCAACGTAGAGAGCAATGGGTCCGTAGCCCTCGCGGTTATCCTGAGTCGCTCCTCCAAAGTTTGCATTATTGATGGCGACCCTCAGAATGTCAGAGTCCAGAATGATTTGTAGCGAATTCCAGTCATCCTTCCGGAAGCTTGGAGTGCCACGTCCAACGCCAGCCGGAACTGGCGCGGTGGGCGGCGTTGCGAAACGCATCATCCCTCCCGCGGGTCGCATCTTTTCGCGATCCAAGATTTCTCCCTGGGAGTTGAGAGTGACCGAGTAGGCGGCCGGTTCCCCGGAAAGCGAGACATAGCTTCCCTTTAGACCCTCCGGCGTCTTCTGCATGCGAAGCAGAACGCCGGTTTCGCACTCCGCGGCACAGCGAACATCGGCGTAGAATCCAACATCCTGATAGGACCGATCCAGCACCAACCAGCCGCCTTTGCTCCCCGGCTTGGCTTTTCCGGTCAGTTCTCCGTCATGCGCGCTCCACTTGGATTGGCCCAGCACGGTCCATCCGGAGAGACTTTGGCCCTTGGAGGTTGAGTCCGGAATGAACTTGGGACCTTCGGCGAGGGCAGCGATGGCCAGCAGACAGCAGATGGCCGCAAAGAAGGAAGCTTTAAGTCGGGACAAGATTCTCTACCTCTTCGCCTGTTGATGGGGCTTGCCCCAAAAGATGAATGTTCCTCGATCGGTTGACGTGATGATATCGACGGCTCCATCTCCATTCAGATCCACGGCTTGGATGTGATTGCCCGCGCCGGAGCGGTTGTGTATCAGGTGTGGAACAAGCTCAGCTCCGCCTGGCGCACTCGCATTGCGGACGGTCTTGAACCAGTACAGAACCGGTGGGCCATACGGGTCGGGATCGGTGTAATCGTCGCGATGTGACCAAAATCGCTTCCCAACAATGAAATCGGGTATGCCGTCACCGTCAACGTCAGCGAAGGTCGTGGCGTGCATTTCGGTAATGGTCACGCCGCCCGGGTTATTGCTGGACAGGTTGTCCATGATCATGTGCTTGACGAATGAGATGTTGCCGCTGCTGTCGCGCTTCTGCTCAAACCAGGCTAATCCAAAACCATGCGCCTGGAGAGTCGTTACGACATCGTTGAGGCCGTCGCCATTGACGTCGTAAACCGCTATCTCATCGCCCCCGGGCGATGCATGGCCCGTCCAGACGCCAAAAGCCTCAGGATGATACTTCCACAATTCCTGACCGCTTCCGGGGGCAGGCTGCTCCCACCATCCGTACGGATCCACAACATCCATGCGGCCGTCACCGTTGATGTCCCCAACTCCCAACCCGTGTCCGGCTCCCCATGGGCCCGGTTCGGAGATGGTGTGGACCACCCAAGGACCAGTCGGATTTGCGGGATCCGGCTTGGCATAATGGAGCGCACCGCTGCCGCCATAGACGAATTCCGGCTTGCCATCGCCGTCGATGTCTTTAAGAAGAGAGACTTCCTTACTCACTTGCGGAATTACGTCGTATTCATCCCATCGCCGCGATTCGCCTTTAGGATTCACGTACAGGTGTAACGGTTGTCCAATGGCTCCCATGCAAAGGACATCTGTCCAGCCATCGCCCGTGAAGTCATAGGCGAAGTTGCTCATGCATTTCTCGGGGTATTGAGTGGACGGATTGACGGTTTGAGCAAGATAGATCTCTTTGCGGGTTGTGTAGTCAGGGCCCAAATAATAATAGGGACCGGCCGCGATGTCCATCACGCCGTCATGATTGAAATCCCCGGCAGCTGCGGACCACGAATAGTAGAAATCGTCGATTCGCTGCATATTGAAGTTATCGCCGACCTGCTCCTTGGGCAGAAATTTGCCATTCAGGTCTTTGTAGGACACATCTTTGAATTGCACTTCACCGGTTCCGCCGGCATAGAGCGCAATGGGGCCATAACGTCCGTATTCCTCCTCGGCGACGCTGCCCATTCCGCCGCTGCCGCCGTCGTTTAGAAATGGCCGCAGGATATTCGCGTCGAGGATCAATTCGATCTGATTCCAGTCGCCGGGGCGATATGCGCCGGAAGGGGGCTTGATCGGGAGGTTCGCATTCATCTCGCTGCGGCCGCCGGGCCGACCGCCGCGTCCGCCACGCATTGTGCCGTCATTCGCCGACTCAGGTGGCGCAATGCGGATCTGACCGCCTCCGGGGCGCAGTTTCTCGCGCGAAAGCTCTTGCCCTTGGGAATCCAGAGTCACCCGGTAGACCGCCATGTCGCCTTCCGTCAGGGACATCAAAATTCCCTTCATCCCGTTGGGAGTCTTTTCAGCGCGAAGCAGCACGCCCGTCTTGCACCCCTCCGAGCAGCGAAAGGAAGCGAAGACACCCACGTCCTGATACGACTTGTCGAGAACTAGCCATCCGCCGCCGGCGCTCTTCGGTTTTCCGGTCAACTCTCCATTCTGGGCCGTCCAGTCCGCCGCGCCAAGCGCATGCCATCCGTTGAGGGTTGATCCCTTGAAGGTTGAATCGGGAACGAAAACCGTGGGGGCAACCGCAAAAGCTACTGATACGAGCGTGACGATGCCGGCCCCGACAAGGGAGAGGCGTTTATGGGACATGGGGAGGGTTCCTGTACCTAAACCAACAAATCTAAGACTCGGTCTCAAATTCTATAACCGGCGGCGAAAGGTGTCAAGCAAGCCGCAAGGCTGCTCCAACACAGCGATGAGCCAGACGATACCGAAAAGCTCAGCTTGGAATGACGACCAGACCCCACGGCCCACCGCTTGTATGGACCTTCTTGGTGACCGTTTGAGTGGCGAGATCGACCGCCGACACGTCGTTCGACGGGCCGTTTGCCGTAAAAAGAGTCTTCGCATCGGGTGACAAGACTAAGCCCCATGGGCGCTGCCCTACTTCGAAGGACGAAAGCACCTGATTTGTTGCGGTATCGACAACAAATACTTTGTGGCCGCGGCCAGTGCTGACATACAACCGCTTTGCATCAGGCGACAAGAGCACAAACATTGGCTTAATCACGCCCTGCTTTCCTAGCTGAATCGTTTGCAGCATTTTGTTATGCGGTACATCCACCACAACCACGCTGCCATCATTCTCCGCATTGACATAGGCGCGCGAACCGTCGGGCAGGAACGCGATATTGCGAGGTCGCCGGCCTACCTTGACCTTGCCCGTCACCTTAGCGGTTTCAATATCAACGCGCGTCAGCGTTCCTTCATCTTCTGAAGTCACGTAAATGAATTTGCCGCTGGGATCGAGTCTCACGCCCTCGGGTTCCTCACCAGTGTGGATGGTAGTAACTACTTTGCCGGAAGGTATATCGATGAAGCTGACGCCGGCCGCATCCTCATTCGAAACAAATAGCCGTTTCCCGTCGAGGCTAACATCGAAGTTTTCAGGGTCGGACCCGCCCTGGATAGTGCGTATAAGCTTGCCTTGCGCGACGTCGAAAACTCCAATCGCGTCGGCGCTTTTGTCGGCCGGCGGGAGTGAATCTTCATCTACTCCAGGAGGCGCGGGCGGCGTACCGCTGAGAGCAATGTATATGGTCTTGCGATCGGGACTAGCATGTATTCCCCGCGGGCGTTTGCCTAAAGGCACCGTCGCGATAACGGACATAGAGCCTGGATCAATGATCGACAGGTCGCCGGACGTCTCATTCGTGACATATAAGCGATAGCCCGCCGGCTTCAAATTCGATGTTTCCGAGGGCGCCTTTGATTGGGAACAGCCGGTCATGAACGCTGCCAAGGCAATGGTGGTCAGCGGGCACGCCGTAATGGCGATAGATCTCCACTTACTCTTCATTTACGCTCCTTTGAAAGTGAAGACCAACGATTGCTTGCCGGATGCCGGCAAACTGATCTTTTGCTCTTGTGTTCCCAGTTTTTCCTGCCAAGCCTCGATCGTGTAGTCTCCGGGAGGAAGATTTCGAATTTCGAAACGGCCATCCTCGCCAGTAACAGAGAAATACGGATGATCGAGTACGCCTATCCAGGCGCGCATCCATGCATGAACGTTACACTTAACCGGAATCATTATCTCGGGGCGAATAAAATGCCGCATCAGCGGAGCGGCGCCTGGGTCCTGACTCTGGTTCCACGCGCGGTTGTCATGGGCCATGGGGTGAATGTTATGAGTTACCGGGTCCGAATTGACAACCTTCAGTATTTGCCGCGTCTGGATACCAAAAACTCGCGGCGTATACCAACAACCTTTCTGATCAAGTATCACTGGTTGTGACGGCGTTACAAACGCTTTGCCTTCAAGTCCGTGCTTCACGTAAACAAACACGTTCTCGATAGAGCCACTCGAACTCACGACCACCGATTGGTCGTACAAAGGCGCCTTGTGCAGTTTCGAACAATCGGCGTCTTCGCTCATATCGATAATTTTGCGCGGTGGTCGCTTGCCTTCGAATACCACTTTGCCCGCGATCACTCCTGACGTGGCTGGATCGACCTTGTAATAGACCGGCTGTGCCGGAGACGTTGTGGCGGTTGAACGCGCCTTCGATTCCGGCGGCTTGGAACAGCTTGACGACAGGATAAGAACCGCAGCGAGGAAAAGGCCGCTCAGGCGCCACAATAAGCTTTTTCTCATCGATATGTGGGTCATCGGGACGCGATCGCCTCCGGACCGGAGTTCGGCGGCATATTTCCCGTGAGCGCCTTGAGGAACTCGACGAGATCTGAACGCTCCCGGCTTGTCAAGTTTAGAGGCTTGATTTCTTTGTCGAGATATGGATTGGAACTACCTCCGCCAACATAGAAATCTACAACTTCCTTAAGCGTCTTTTCGCTGCCGTCGTGCATGTACGGCCCGGTAAGAGCGACGTTCCGCAGAGTCGGAGTGCGGAAGCTACCGCGGTCCGCTTCGGATTGAGTGGCGGCATAACGGCCTGGGTCGATGATGTCTCCCTCGGAATCTAAGCCAACGCCCAGATTGTGAAACTTGTTATCGCTGAACAAGGCATACTTTTCCCCAACGGTGTGGCACGCGGCACAATTACCCTTGTTCTTATCGCGGAACACTTCCAATCCGCGAATGGCCGCAGCACTTATCGCATGCTTGTCGCCGCCGTATTCATAACGGTCGAAGGGCGAATCGCCGCTTAACAATGTTCGCTCAAAGCTGGCGAGAGCCATGGTGATCTTAGCGACCGTGACCGGGCCCGGACCAAATGCCTGGGCAAACTCGCGCCGATAGGCCGGATCCGAATCGATCTTTCGGACCGACACGTCATGCGCTTGGTTCATCTCAACGGGATTTGCCATCGGTCCCAAGGCTTGTTCCTCCAGGCTGGGCACGCGGCCGTCCCAAAATTCCGTGGTGAAATAAGCGGCGTTCAGAACACTCGGCGCGTTACGCGTTCCCAATTTGCCGCCCACGCCGCTTGATCGCGGCCGCGGATCGGAAAAAGCAAGCGCAGGGTTATGGCAGCTTGCGCAGGATATCGCATTACCTTGAGACAACCTGGCATCGTAAAAGAGCTTGCGGCCGAGAGCAATTGTTCTGACGGTGGGCGGATTATCGGATGGAATAGGAACGGGCGGTAGACCCAAGGGCGCTTCGATCTTGACGGGGTTCCCAACCGGACGCACCAGGGTCTCACGAGGTACAACATCCCTCGCGCAGGAAGCCAGTATGAGAGCTACGGTGAGCGCGCCAAGAATTTTGATGGGCTGCAGGGCTAAGAATCTATTTCTCACGATTCGAAAATCACTACAAGGACCGCGTGTCTTCGGAACACGCCCCTGTTGTCAATTAACAGTTTCGCCGATCGAGATTTCGCGAATATCGCATGCCTTAGTTCGGGCAATTGAGTTGGACTCTCAGATCGGGCCTGTGTGCCCGATTGGTTCCCGCACATAGATCTCTACGCACGAGTTCACAGGTGGGATTCAGAGCGGGTCCGCGCGGACCGGGCATTACCGCACATCCGCTCCCATCAATAACGCCTTGTTGATAGAGCTTCAGCAGGTCTTCCCGCAAACCGCGGTCGCTGGTCGCGAACATGCCTTCGGCGAGGGCAATCGCCGCGTCTTCTCCCCGCTGCTGCGAGAGATACGCATCCGCTATCTCGCGATATCCCTCAACGTTTCGAGGATCGATGGTACGCGCGTGCATCGCCGCCGACAACGCAAGCTCCGGCTGAACCAAACGGAGGTAAGCGGAGGCGAGAATCCGATAGGCGTCCGCCGCGCTCACGGGAGCAGCACCATCAACTCGATGACGACGATCATATGCAGCTCGTGAGGCCGCATCGATGGCAATTGAGCGTAGAGCAAGCTTGACTGCCTGCTGATACTGCTCGGTTGCCTTAGCGGCCGCGAGAAGATTGCCTTTGTCGAGATGACAAGTGGCGGCTACCGTCCAAGGATCGGGCACGTTCAGGTCGTCTGGTAGCCGACTGAGGATCGCGACGCTTCTATCTGCTTCAGCGACGGCGCGGTCGATATTGGCATCAGCCGGATCGGCCTGCAGCAACAGGGCGGCCAGTAATCGATGGACCTTGAAACTGTAAGGACTAGTCTGGACGCTGGCGATTGCCATCGTAAGGTCGTTACTCCAGTCCATATTCCGCAACCAGGTCCGAACCGTAAGTCCAGCGGTTATCAAACAGGCAAGAACGAGAAAGGCCGTCTGCGAGAGGTGATATTTCGCGGCGGCAGCATTCACAGCAATTGCGGCAAGAGCCATTAGTCCGAATAAAGGCAGATACAGCAACCGTTCCGCCATGATTGTTCCGATGGGGAAGAGCAGGTTCGATCCTGGTAATAAGTTAAGAAAGGCGAAGCAGGAGAAGAAAAAAGCCATCCGGTCGCGGCGATAGAGGTAAATTGTAATAACCAAAGCGGCGGTGACTGCCAGCCAGGAGATCCAATCGCTCAGACTGCCATGCGCAAGCGATATCTGCGAATACGAGTAGTCCGACGAAAGCGTTGCAGGCCAGAACGCGAGCCCCAGATAACGTGCGAGCACCTTGACCGCGGTTAATCGGCCGACCCAGAAGCTAGCGCCGGTAATTGGATTGTCGACAAATGGCCATTCGGCCGGCGGCGACGCAGACAGCACGGCTGCGCGTGCACACAGCATTCCCGCGATAGGAAGGAGGGTGGCCAAGCAGCCCCACGGAAGTATGGATCGCTGGGCCGTTCCCCTTTTCCACCAAGCCAATTCATATACGACGATGACGCCGGGGAAAACGACCGCGCTTTCTTTAGAGAACACTGCCACCGCTGTGGCCACAGACAAACCGCCTAGCCAAAATACGCGGCGCGGCCCAGTGACCTCCGCCGCTTTAAGATAAATCAGAAACCCGCTTAGGACGGCCGCCGCCGCAAGCAGATCGGATCGCCCGGCGAGATTGGTTACTGACTCCGTAAGCACCGGGTGCACGGCCCACAAAGCCGCGATGAGGCAGGCAGTCCGAAACGCGTTGACCCGCCGGCCCAGCAACCGCAGAGCCAGCGCGAACACCAAAAGCACATTGGTCGTGTGGAGAAAAAAATTGACTAAGTGATACCCAAGTGAGTGATCGCCATTTCCTAAGACGGCGTAGTTGAACAGATACGAAAGCGTGGTAAGTGGGCGGTAGAGACCAGCCTCGCCATTCGGCCACCAGTAAGTGTGCTGTAAGATGAGACCCACGTTAGCGGCGCTTGCCTGCCGAATCCGGGGATCGCCAAGAAGAAGCATTTGGCTATCGAGCGCAAATCCGGTGGAGAAAGAGTTGGAAAACGCGATTAGAGTCACGAAGAATAGGGCGGCACCGGCAAACAGACAAGGCGGCTGCCACTCGGTTGCAACCGGACGAGAAATCGCTTTGGTTTGGGAAGCAGACGGACCGCGCTTCTTCTTCGTCCGCATAACTCTCCAGCCTAACAACCGTCACTGGCCAATAGAGAAGCCCGGCCCTTTCGAGCCGGGCTTCGCCAGGCCGAACACAAAGGATCCTAGAAAGTGATCCTTACGCCGAGCCGCAGGTATCGTGGATCAACCAGGCGGCTGATTTGCGCGGTCGAGGTGATCTGGTCAAATCCGTTCAGGTTCTTGATCGAGCCATCGGGATTGTACTGCACGTTCGACACGGTTGTGCCGGGGTTGGCAAAGTGGGGTGTGTTGGTGGCATTTAGGGCTTCGATACGGAACTGAAGCTTAATACGCTCCGTAACTGAGAAGTTGCGGAAAACGGACGCGTCGAGATTCGTGGCGCCCGGCCCGCGGAGTTGATTGAAGCCGCCGGTTCCGAATGCAGCCGTAGTCACCGGCGCGTAGGCAAGCGGATTGAAATAGGGCTGGCCGTTCAGTCCGTTTCCTATGATGGCAACATTCTGCATCACTAGGTTGGCCGTTTGGGTGTTGCCCGGGCAATTGCAGGACGCGCTTGATGCGAATACTGAGAATGGCAGCCCGGAGAAATGCGTGAATATCCCATTGATATTCCATCCGCCAACAACATACGAGAGCGGACCACTCTTCACAAACTGTTTGCCCTTTCCGAACGGCAGCTCATAATCCGCGCTTACACTTACGTTGAAAGTCCTGTCGATGTTTGTTGTGTAATCGTTCCGGCTGAAGTACTGCGGAATCAGAATGGCTCCGCCTGAACTTCCGGAACTCGATAAACTTTGAATTCCAATGTCGTGCTGATAGGTGAACGCACCTTGAAAATGGAGACCGGCCGAGAGTGATTTTCGAACGCTCGCCTGTAACGAATTGTATTTGTCGCTTAGAACCGGCAAGTTCTCCGTCGAAGATGCAGTAATGCCGTATTTATAGAGCGTCTGGCTGGCTGCACCCCCGCCTATCTGGCCGTAGTTGATGTTTTCGTTCGTGAACAAATGGACGCCGTGTGCGCCGACATAACCAATCTGGGTTGTGATGCCTCCTGCAAACTGCTTCTGAATCGTGAAGTTATAGGACTGGATATACCCGCGGATGAAGTTGGCTGGGTTCCAAAAGAGGTTGCCTGTATTCGCCGGCACCAATGTGGTGCCATTGACTAAAGTGGCCTGTGGAATTACCGGCGCGCCCGTTCCGCTTACCGTTCCCGCTACCGCGTAGGAGTTGGCGCCGTTGACGGTGGACTGGGCTTCATCCGGATAGCTCTGGACGCCAGACCTCCCCATGCTGTCCGGTTGTGGCGCCAGCGAGTAACCAGCTCTAATGACGAAGTCCTCGAAGAGACGATAAGCAAAGCCAACGCTCGGCGCAAAAAGTTTGTTTGACACGTGGATACCGCAGTTGCCACTGATGCCGGCGACTCCGCATTCCTCAATAATATCGGTGTTCGGGTCGTAATAATTGATTCCCCGGTTTGCTTGTGTTGGAACCGGGTAGTGCTCCCAACGCACTCCAAGGTTCACCGTCAGTTTGCGGTTCACTTGCCACTGATCCTGGCCATAGAATGCGAGGTTCCAGGTACGTAGGGTCAACGGGTATACAAACTGAACATAATTTCCCAGGGTAGTCGCAGTGCCCAACAAGAAGTCGGCCATGGAATTCCACTCATTTGGTGAAGGAGCATTGGGAGCATTCACGGCAGTGGCGTTACCGGAAAACGTGAACACAGTTGGTCTTACTTCGATGTGATTTTGATGTTCACGAACGATATCGAAGCCAAACCGGATGGTGTGAGCCCCCGATGTCTTAGTTCCATTGGCTTGATATTCGAAAATTGGATCCTTGTATTCCAAGGCCGGATAGGAATAGCCTAAAGTGACAAAGTTAGCAATCGCAAAATTAGGTAGGCCGCCAGCCCAGGGAAGCGGGCCAGTGTTTGCGCCCGGGATTCCAAGTTCCTGACCTTGCCGCTCGTTGGCATTTGTCGGAAACAGTAACTGGTGCCCCTGAGTGACGCCAAACGTTGCGTCGACGACAAACGTTGGATTCACTATGTAAGTTGCGGATCCGGAGACAGCCAGCGTTGCGCCATGCTGAAGATAGTTACCCGCGCCAGCGGAGGCAAACCCGCCCGATCCGCCCAGATATTGGCCATAGATCGGTTGTTGAACGTTGTAGTACGGTTGATAGCCATAGCGTCCCGAAATTCTCAATTTCTGCGTGGCCGTGTAATCAATTTTGGTGTCAATCTTGTGCAGGTTATAAACCTGTGCTTGATTTACGAAGTCGTTATTAAGAGGCAGATTAGGATAGGTTACGGACGGGAAGTGGGGCAGTAACTTCACAACCACAGGGTCAAACATACTCGCCGGAACGATGTTACCGGGAAAGGCAGTACGGCCTTTACCAGTTTTGGGATCGCCGGTATACGGGTTGTAGATCGGGTTCGGTGAGGCGCTCTCATTACCCGAAAGCTCTGTGGCATTCGGTAGTGAAAGAATCCCTGACACGGCCGAATCGTTGTAATCGCCTTCGTAGCTGCCGAAATAAAACAGCTTATCCCTGATGATGGGGCCGCCCGCGTTCCCGCCCGTGTCGTTGTCGACCAGGTGAGGAGGCTTGCTCCCGTATGGCGCAAAAAAGTTATTTGCCTCGGAATAAGCTCCGATGTTATATTCGAAGCCCGCGCCATGGAACCCGTTCGTTCCGCTTTTGAGCCTCACGTTGACGGAAGCTCCGTCCGCGATGCCCTGTTCGGCCTCAGCGGCATTCGTGACGACGTTAACATCTTGGATCGCTTCGACGGATGGAACAAATGTCGTGTAATTAGTCACCCACGGATTGCGCGCACTAACGCCTTCGATACGCACATTCGGGCCGCTGACACCGCTGCCGTTCATGGAAAAGCTCATCGACTTTGAGGGATTATTGGTTCCGCCTTGTAATTGGCCATTTGGCGGAGTACTACCTGGAACCAATTCGAACAGGCCTTCGTAAGTGCGGTTCGCCTGCGGCAAGTTCTCCAACTGCTGTGTTGCCACCTCGGAGTGAATGTCGGCACGATCGGTCTGCAGGGCGGCGGCCTGCGCCGTAACCTCCACTTTCTCCACCTGAGCACCCACCTGCATCGAAGCGTCCACGCGGACTTCATTGTTTTGATTTACGACGATGTTGGTGGTGACGAAAGTTCGAAATCCTTCCTTGCTGACCTCCACCTGATATGTCCCGGCAGGTACGTTAGGGACCGTATAGGTGCCCGAATCGTTCGTCTGGACATTGAACACGTTGTTGGTTGTAGTTTCTGTAACCTTTACCGACGCACCCGGCACAGCAGCGCCGCTGGCATCGGTGACGTTACCTACCAGCGAGCCGAAGAGTACCTGGGCTTGGACCGATTCGTTGATCACCGCGAGAAGAAAAACGAATGCGAATACCCCCCACAATGAGCGTCGCAAATGGATGGACCTCGCCCCACACGAGCGCCAAAATCCATAACCCTTGTACATAAAATCTTTCCCCTTTCTACGTGGCAGGTTCAGAACGAGACTGAGACTGAGTCTCAAAAAGCATATACCGGCTTTTATCTGATGTCAATCGATTATTTTGCCGACGTGGACAGACGCTAGTCCGGAAGGGCGAAGACAAACATCGTGCCCTCACCGGTTCCGACGACGTACTGTTTTCCGTCGACCGCGTAGCTGATCGGGCCTGCCGCGTTTTGGCCGCCAAGATTGGCATGCCACAGCAACTTGCCCGTCTCAGCATCGACTCCGACGAAGTTGCCTTCCATTCCGCCGCCGAAAACCAGATTGCCGGCAGTAGAGAGCACGCCATTTTCGGAGTAACTGACCATCTTGAAATCCCACACTGTCTCACCGGTGATTGGGTTGACGGCGATGATGGCCCCGTAACCTTCGTCTTCCGTTTTGTAGTTAGTCATGGCCCTAGAAGCGCGAGCGCGCCGCTGGGCGGCTGCCGCTGTGCCGGTCGGCCTGGCTGCTTGACCCGTTCCGGTATAACGTTGACCTTCCGTCCACTGGCCAGGATCACCCTTCGGCGAGGGGCCGCCTGAGTTCTGCCATGTGGAGATGTAGAAGAGTCCGGTGAGCGGGCTGAAGGACGGTGGGTACCAGTTGGTGCCACCCTGGTTTCCGGGCTCGATGAGCGTTCCGCCCATAGGTTTGGGCCAGCGTTTCGGATCCTTGATTGGCCGGCCGTCTTCGTCGATGCCGAGATTCCAGTTCTGTTTGACGAAGGCTTTAGCCATTAGAAATTTCCCGTTTGTGCGGTCCAGGACGTAGAAGAATCCATTGCGATTGGCCCAAAGCATCACTTTGCGGGGTTGGCCTTTCCAGTTGATCGTGGCGAGCACGGGTACTTGCGTCGAGTCCCAGTCATACTCGTCTCCAGGCGTGAACTGGTAATACCACTTCAACTTTCCTGTGTCTGCATCTAGAGCAATGACCGAATCGGACCAAAGATTGTCGCCAGGTGTCCGCGGATCGCCATTCCATCCGGGGTTGGGGTTGCCGGTTCCCCAAAACGTGAGATTTGTTTCCGGATCGTAGGCGCCGCCGTTCCATATCGGATCCCCGCCGTGTTTCCAGGAGTCGCCCGTCCAGGTTTTGGTCTCTGGCTGGTCAGCCGACATCGGCGCCGTATAGGTCCGCCATAGTTCTTTGCCTGTTTTGACGTCGTAAGCGTTCACCCAACAATTGGCGCCCGCTTCGTTCGTCGCCGGCCCCAGAATGATCATGTTCCGAACAATAAGTGGCGCAACGTTGTATTGAAAGCCCTTCTTAAAATTCGTCATTTCCTTGTCCCAGATGATCTTTCCGGTTTTCGTGTCAATCGCGAGTAGATGGCAATCTACAGTGGCCCAGAACAGGGTGTCACCCGAAATCGCCATGCCCTTATTTACTTCGTAAGCGTTGTAATAGGCACTGGGATCGAGCGGGCGTGACAATTTCCAAAAGGGGCGTCCGGTAACGGCATCGAGTGCGACCACTTCAAGAGCCGTCCCCGTGTACATGATTCCGTCCACCACCAATGGCGTGTTTTCCATTTTTGATTGGTTATTGGTGGTCTTCTGGTAGAGCGGATGGTAAACCCACTTCAACTGAAGATTCTTCACATTTTCGCGGTTGATCTGATTGAGGGGGCTGTAGCGGTTACCCGAATAATCTCCAGAGTAAGTGAGCCAGTTCTGTGGCTCGCGGTCAGCGTGAAGGAGACGATCATACGTCACCTGCGCCAGCAGGCTGCTAGCGAGCAAAACGAGCGGCAAGAGGAAGCGGACATTCATGGTCAGTTTTGTTTCCTTTCAAAGAACGGCGGCAACGCTGGGTAATTTGCGACAGCAGGGGCAAACAGATCCCTCAAGAGTTCTGAGACTAAGTCTCAAAAAGCATACATCTGCCATCCGCTCCCGTCAAGCCACGCCAGAATCGCCCATACCCAAATTCCGGTGTAGATGGCACTAAGCCGAGGTGCGCCATTCGGCAGCCAACCGGTCGAGCATTCCGTCCAGAAACTCGCCGTCATTAAAGACCGTGCGATAGCGCAACACTAACGGTTGACCTGCGGGGATGGTGACGGGCTGGATGGCCGAGATGCAGGGATTCAAGAAGGCTACTCCGCGCGGTTCATGCCAAAGCGAGCGCGGGTTGGCCGGATGATCGATTACCGCAGCCGCTACTGTCTTGCCGTTGTTTAGGGCGATCGTGTAGCTGTACCAATTCTCGGCCGGCCAGTCCGTCTCCGGCTTTAACGCATTTGAATCGGGAAGCGTGACTTTACCTTTCGAATCGGAGAGATACGATTGTCCGTCTTTTCGACAACGCACAACGAAACCGGTGAATGCCATCTGATCGACCGTAAATTTATCGTCGGAAGTGAATCGAAAGATCAAGTCGAGAATGTTCGCGCTTTGCTCTCGTCGTGTTCGCGCGGTTGTGAATTCGTTCAGTACCTTCTCGCCCTCGATCAGCCAGTCATTCTCCACAGCCACCTCTGCGGATTGAGAGGTGGCATTAACCATTCGCACATCGCGGTTCTGTATGACGCGGCCTGCGGTTGGCGCATAGTGCCCCCACCCCCAAAAGTCCGCTCGCACATCCCCGGTCTTACGTTCGAAATCCATATTGCCCCAGGCGAAGAATGCACCTCGATGATCGCGGTGATCAGGAGGAGCGATATCGGTGACACGCTCGCCGGAAGGCGTATTGACCGGATGAAAACAGCAGGCGCTATTGCCAGCAAGCGGAACATCATCGGGTTTCCGCGTGAGATAAGTGAACACGGTCTGGCCATCAGCGGACTTCAACGTCTTACCGGCGGGCGCCGGTTCCAGTGTGTAAGTTTTGGTCTGACTTTGAAGGGGAATGCGGAGAGCCGCAGCC
>DATBEF010000085.1:0-2670 GCA_036269625.1 Bryobacteraceae bacterium
TTCCGGACGACGGACGTGACGGGAGTGGCGAAGCTGCCGGAAGGGGTGGAGATGGTGATGCCGGGCGATAACGTGCAATTGGAAATCGACCTGATCACGCCGATCGCCATGGACAAGGGGCTGCGGTTTGCGATTCGCGAAGGCGGACGCACGGTCGGCGCCGGCACGGTTTCGGAGATTTTGGCGTAAGAAGTCGCAGACGTTTAAAAGGCGCTCCTAAGAAGTGAGCGCCTTTTGAATGAGAAAGCTATTCGAAAAGTGAAAATGAAAGAACGCATCCGCATCCGGCTGAAGGCGTACGACCATCGCATCCTGGATCAATCGACGGGAGACATCGTGGACACCGCCAAGCGAACCGGCGCTACAGTGGCGGGGCCAATTCCGCTGCCGACCTTGAAGAACCGCTACACGGTTTTGCGCTCGCCGCACGTGGATAAGAAGTCGCGTGAGCAGTTTGAGATTCGTACGCATAAACGTCTGCTCGACATCCTCGAGCCGACGCAGGAAACGGTGGATGCCTTGATGAAACTCGACCTCCCGGCGGGGGTGGATGTGGAAATCAAAGCGTTTGGAAAGAAGTAGCGGCCTCGCGGAGCGGTAAAGCGCGAAGGTAGAAAGACCCAAAGAGAACTGACAAGGGTATGAGCATGAGTCCAGGAATTCTCGGCAAGAAGATCGGCATGACGCAGGTATTTACGGCGGAGGGCCAGGTGGTCCCGGTGACGCTGGTCAAGGCAGGCCCATGCGTGGTCACACAGCGGAAGACGCCGGCGATTGACGGTTATGAAGCCGTGCAGCTCGGTCTGGTGGAGTACGCGAAGAAACCCAACAAGCCGATGGAAAACCACTTGAAAAAATCGGGCGCCGAGGGTGTCAAGTACCTGCAGGAGTTTCTGCTGGGTCAAGGCAATGGCGATATGAAGCAGGGCGACCGGGTGCTGGTGAATGAGTTCAAGCCCAAGGACATTGTCGACGTAATTGGGACGAGCAAGGGCCGCGGATTCGCGGGACTGGTGAAGCGGCATCATTTCCGCGGCGGTCCAGCGTCGCATGGTTCGATGTTCCATCGGGCTGCTGGTTCGATTGGCGCATCGAGCTTCCCATCGCGCGTGTTTCCGGGCATGAAGATGGCCGGCCGCATGGGCGCCGATCAAGTGACGGTGCGGAATCTGGAAATCGTCAGCGTGGATGCGGAAGAAAACGTTCTCGCCGTGAAAGGCGCGATTCCGGGTCCCAACGGCGGTTATGTGAAGATTCGCCGGGCCAAGCGGTAGGGCGCGAGCGAATAAGGCGAAAGAGATCAAAGAAGATGCCGAGTGTAGATATTGTTGACCTGAACAATTCGCCCGTAGGCTCATTAGAGCTGGCGGACGCGGTGTTCGGCGCCGAAGTGAACGAGGCCTTGCTGTACGAAGCGGTACGGGCCTATACGGCTTCCCGGCGTTCCGGCACGGCTTCGACCAAGACGCGACATGAGGTGTCGGGTTCGGGCAGGAAACTGTGGAAGCAAAAGGGTACCGGACGCGCGCGCATGGGCTCCATTCGTTCGCCGCTGTGGCGGCATGGCGGCACGGTGCATGGACCGCAACCGAAAAGTTATGCCTACAAGCTTCCGCGGAAGATGCAGCTGGGCGCATTGCGCTCGGCGCTTTCGGCGAAGCTGCGGGATGGCGAGCTGAAGGTAGTCCAATCGTTCAACCTGGCCGATCACAAGACCAAGAGCATGATGTGGGCGTTGGGCGCACTAGAGGCGAAGAAAACGGTGCTGCTGGTGGAACTGGGCGAGAACGCCAATTTGAAACTGGCATCGAGGAATTTGCAGGGCGTGAAGCTGGTGCTGACCAAGGGGGTCAATGTATACGACCTGCTCGCACACCAGTCCGTGCTGGTCACTGAATTGGCCGCCAGGAAATTGTCGGAGGCCTTAGCCTAATGAACGTTTTTGATGTAATTCGACGGCCCATCATCACCGAAAAAGGGCATGCCAAGCGCGAAGCCGAGCGCACGATGTGTTTTGAAGTGCACCCGGACGCCAACAAGATCGAGATCAAGCAAGCGGTCGAGACGGTGTTCAAGGTGAAGGTTGCCGAAGTCCGAACGAGCAACTTCGTGGGCAAGCTGCGGCGGCGGGGCCGGTTTTCGGGCTATGGATCGGACTGGAAAAAGGCTTATGTCCGCCTGGCCGGAAACCAAAAGATCCCCGAGTACGCGGACTTATAGAGAAGGAAGCATTGAGCTATGCCGATTAAGAGTTTCAAACCAACTACACCGACGCGCCGCTTCCAGACTTATCTCACGCGCGAGGACATCACTAAGCAGACCCCTGAGAAATCGCTGGTTGAAGGCAAGAAACGAACCGGCGGGCGCGCCTCTACGGGGCACATATCGAGCCGATTTATCGGCGGGGGCGCAAAGCAGGCTTACCGCATCATTGATTTCAAGCGCGACAAGAACGTTGTGGCGAAGGTCGCAGCGATCGAATACGATCCCAACCGTTCGGCGCGCATTGCGCTGCTCCATTACATCGATGGCGAGAAGCGCTACATCATTGCGCCGGTGGGCCTTGAAGTAGGGCGCACGGTGCAGTCAGGACCGGAAGCGGACATCCTGGTGGGCAACGCGTTGCCACTCAAGAACATCCCGGCCGGCACGGTGGTGCATAACATCGAA
>DATBEF010000091.1:0-21788 GCA_036269625.1 Bryobacteraceae bacterium
GTCCTGGAACGGTGGCTCACTTAGTAAGTGGGATGCTACCGATAGCCTCGTACTTACTCTAGACGCGGAACGGCTGCCGAGCGGACGTTATCGCGTTTCCTTAACTCCTGAGGAGGCGCATTCGATCCAGGGAGATCATCCTGTTTCATCCGATGCGCCCGCCATGCGTAAACTGGACCCGCTCGTAGTCGGGATGCTATTTAAGTTTCAGTAGTTAACATCCATAAGGATGCCTCTTGTAGCCCTAAATCACGTCGGCAAGGTGTACCAAACCGATGGCACGCCTGTAACTGCGCTCGACGACATCTCGCTCACGGTGGAACCAGGAGATTTTCTGGCATTGGTCGGGCGTAGCGGCTGCGGGAAGTCGACATTATTGAATCTCTGCGGCGCCATGGATTTCCCCACGTCGGGTGAAGTGGTTCTGGGCGGGTATATTACAACGCGGCTGAATGACGCGGATTTGACGCGGTTGCGGCGCGAAAAAGTCGGATTTGTTTTCCAATCCTTTCAGCTGCTGCATACGTTGAGCGTTGTCGAGAACGTGGAGTTGCCCTTGCTGCTCGCGCGCAGGCCGGGCGCCCGCGGCATTGCAATGGAACGCTTGCGCTGGGTGGAGTTAGACGGCCATGCCAATCGCTTGCCTCACCAGCTTTCCGGTGGGCAGCAGCAGCGTGTTGCCATCGCGCGAGCACTCGTGCATAACCCGCCGCTCCTGCTTGCCGATGAGCCAACCGGCAACCTGGATAGCACGACAGGAGATCTCGTCCTGAGCATTCTCAGCCGGGCGGCGACCGACTTTGGTGTGGCAGTCATCATCGCCACACACAGCGCGGAGAGTGTTGCGGCCGCCCGCCGTATCGTCCATCTGCGCGACGGTCGAATAGCGCCGGCCATGGCGGCTGTATGAGCTTCAGACTGCTTTTCATTCGACTCGTCGTCCGGCCCATGCTGCGCGAGCCGGTGCGGACCGCACTCACTGTATTTGCTGTCGCTCTAGGAGTTGGCGTGGTTGTCGCGATCGATCTGGCCGGGCAGGCGGCGGCGGGCAGTTTTCATTCGTCGCTTGAATCTCTGGCGGGCCGCGGCGGCTTGTCAATCACTGCCATTGGAGGTATCGATCAACAGATCCTCGCGGAACTGGTACGTCTACCATATTCGTTTAAATTTTCGCCGCGTATTGAGAGCTTCGCAACGATAAACGGCCACGGAGAGGCGCTCCCTTTTCTCGGTCTCGACCTGATTGGAGATGCCTCAGGACAAGACCTCCAAGGTGGAAGCCAAAGGCCACTCGATGCTGCTACCGAGCTCGCCAACGACCGCCCGATCTACGCCGGTTGGCGCCTCGGCTTTCACCACGGCCAGCATGTGCGGTTACTGATCGGTGATCGGATGCAAGACTTCACAGTGGCTGGAGTTCTCTCGCACCGCGAGGGCGAGATTGGTCTCGACACCCTCATCGTCGTGGCCGATATTGGACTTGCTCAGGAGGTGACGGGGAAGCCCGGCAAACTGGATAGCATTGATGTTCAGCTGCCGCCGTTTGGCTCTTTGGAGCAGTGGCAGGGCTTGTTGCGCGCGCAACTACCACAATCAGTGACGATTTCGCCGGAGGGTTCCCGTACAGATGAAAACCGAAAGATGCTGGCTGCGTTCCGGTGGAATCTGCACGTCCTCAGCTACATTGCGCTGGTTGTGGGAGCCTTCCTCATTTACAACACGATTGCGATTTCGGTAGTACGGCGAAGGAATGAAATCGGAGTGCTGCGTGCGCTCGGCGCAACGCGAAACTTAGTGCGAAACGGTTTCCTCGCCGAAGCACTCTTTTTCGGCGTCTTCGGTAGTGTGGCCGGTCTGGCGCTTGGCCGCGTTATGGCGATCGGCGCGGTCCAGCTCGTCAGCAACACGGTGAAATCGCTTTATGTCACCAGTGAAGCGGCGCCACTGCAGTTTACTCTCGGTGGAGTTTTGACCGGTCTCGCAGTAGGTATCGGCGTCTCGGTGATTGCGGCGCTGGCGCCGGCCATTGAAGCATCGCAGGTTGCTCCGATAGAAGCGATGGCACGGGGGCGCGAAGAATACACTGTCCGCGTCAGATCGCGTCGAAGTTTGTGGTGGGCGATTGCCGCGTTGGCAACCGCGGGCGTTTGTTCGCAAATGCCTGCCATCGATCGGCAACCGATCTTCGCGTATACAGCCGCCGCGCTGCTGGTTGCGGGAACATCAGCGGCCATCCCGAACCTTGTTCTGTTTACGGACGCCGCGATAAATCGCATTGTCGAACGGCTCTTTGCCGTTGAAGCGCTCGTCGCCTTGCGATCTTTACGCGCGTCGCTCGGGCGGACCTCCGTTATGGCCGGAGCGCTCGCGGTCGCTGTGGCCATGACCGCAAGCGTAGGGATTATGGTGGGCAGTTTTCGCCAGACAGTCCGGGTTTGGATGAACAATCAGTTACAAGCTGATTTCTATTTGCGGCCTGCGGGATCGGGCGCGGCGGATCGGCATCCCACAATCGATCCGGACATTCCGGACCGCATTCAGCGCTTGCCGCAAGTGGCCGCGGTTGACCGTTTTCGCGTTTATGCCATCAACTATGACGGACTGCCTGCATCGCTGGGAGGCGGCCAAACCGATGCCGCTGAGATGTCGTCCCAGACGCAGTTCCTCCCGGGCGAAGATAGCCAGAAAATATTGCAGACGCTGCCAACGGGCGACTACGCCATTGTGAGCGAGCCGTTTGCCAGCAAGCACAACATCCATGTTGGCGATTCGATCCACCTGGGGCTCGCCGGGAAGATGCGAGCCTTTCGCATATTGGGAATCTATTACGATTACTCAACCGAACGCGGTTTTATCATCCTCGATCGTGCAACGTTGTTGAAATACCTGCCCGATCCTGCAGCTTCTAACATCGCCGTGTATCTCAAGCCCGGAGTAAATGCCGAGGAGGTAAGGCGCGCAATCGGTAACATCATCGGAGGTCGCGCTGTAATGGCGTTCTCCAACAATAAGCTGCGGGCTGAAGCTATCAAAATCTTCGATCGATCGTTCCGCATTACCTATGCGCTTGAAGCTGTCGCGGTCTTCGTCGCCGTAATCGGCATCGCAGGTTCCTTGCTCGCCTTAGTCATCGACAGGCGACGGGAGTTTGCGCTTCTTCGGTTTCTGGGCGCCGCTCGCGAGCAGGTACGCGGCATCATTCTTTGGGAGGCCGGTCTTCTCGGACTGCTCGCAATCGGGATCGGTCTTGTGCTTGGGTTTTTACTTTCTCTATTGCTCATCTTCGTCATTAACAAGCAATCGTTTGGCTGGACAATTCAGTTCCACTTGCCCGTTCTCTTGCTTGCTGTGGCCCTGGGAGGCGTGTATCTCGCGACGGTGCTCGCTGGCCTCTATCCAGCCCGGACGGCAATGCGAATGAATCCTATTGAGGCAATTCACGAGGAGTAAGCGGTGATTCCTAAACTCACGGCCCTCTTATTGTCTTTGTGGCAGCTCGCTTTACCTGGATATCGCTATGAGTTTCCGCGCGACCACTTCAACCATCCCGATTACCAGACCGAATGGTGGTACTACACGGGCAATCTGCATACTGCCGATGGAAGGCGCTTCGGATTTGAACTAACATTTTTTCGAGAAGGCGTGGATACAAAGGAGCATTCCGACAATATTTGGAATCCATCTCAGATCTACTTCGCCCATCTCGCCCTTAGTGACATCGATGGAGGAAAGTTCTATCACACGGAGCGGCTGAACCGTGCTGGTCCAGGGCTGGCAGGGATCGATTTGGCCCAACAACTCTACTGGAACGGAAATTGGCAAGTGCACTGGATTTCGCTCAGCAGCGGTCAGCAACAATTGCAGGCCGTAGCGGACGCGTTCAGTCTGGAACTTAATCTGAATCCGGAGAAGCCGTTTGTGATCAACGGCCGGGACGGGGTCAGTCAGAAAGGCCCACAGCCGGGCCAGGCTTCGCATTACATCTCATACACGCGTCTGGGCGCGCGTGGCACGCTAAATTATCAAGGCGCTACTTACGCGCTTGATGGTTTAGCCTGGATGGATCATGAGTTCTTCACAGAGAGACTGGGTGAAGACTTAGCTGGTTGGGACTGGTTTTCAATTCAGTTAGACAACAACCAAGAAGTTATGGTGTATCGGTTACGTTCGAAGGCTGGCGGCGCGAATCCTTTTTCATCTGGAACTTATGTGGATTCGAAAGGGGAAGGACACTTTATCAGGGATTTTTCTTTGGCGCCTGGGAAACTGTGGCACAGCTCCAATACCGGCGCGAACTATCCCCTGAGCTGGACAATCGACATACCCGGAATTGAACTCCACTTAGACGAACATACTCGGTTAGAGAACCAGGAATTGTCCAGTAAGAATGGTTTTACGCCCAGTTACTGGGAGGGCGCCGTCGAATATTCCGGAACGATGCGCCAGACTGCTATCCGAGGCGCGGGCTATTTGGAAATGACCGGGTATGACGGGCGCGCACCGCAGTAGGGTTAGGGAGAGCTGTGGCCGGCGCACTGCAGCACCCCGAGGTATTCGGTCCACGGGCCAACTGCCTCGCGATATTGCTGGGCCATAACCCTTGAGATTTGGTGCAGATGAGTTAAATCATGAACTGCCCAGGTAGCAAGCAACTCGGATAGAGTAACGACGCCGAGCGCAGGATGTTGTCCACGCAGTTCGAGATCCTGTTGCTGGAGATTCAGGGCACGCAGCTCGCGCAGGTTTTCTGACCGCAAAAAAGCGAATTCATCCAATAACTGGCCCAGCGACTTACGTTGACTCGCTTGTATGTGCCCCCAACGGTCAAACGGTTTAAACGTCTGAGTGTCGCCGGATTGCAGGATTAGTGTGGCCCGCGGCATCCAATCCGTCCGTTCGCCGTGAATCAAATGCCCGATGATGTCGAACACGCTCCAGGTGTTCACACCTTCATTTCGGAAAGTCCATGCTTCCGGTAGCTCACGTAGAAGCGCATCGAGAGCGGCGGGAGTGCGAGTGAGAAGCGATATTGTGTGCTGTAAGTTATGTTCCATCATGCTCCTCGATAACCACAAGGTGATAATTTTTCTTTCCTGTTCTCAGTAGCAGGGCGCCGGGCCACTTGACGTCCGCGGTCGACACAGTCTTACGCGCCTGCGCCTGACGCTCGTTATTCAGATAAACGCCGCCGCCTTCAATCGCTTTTCGCGCCGCGCCCTTACTCTCCGCCAGCCTCGTACGCACTAGCAGATCGACTAACTCTATGCCCGAGTTTAGCTCCGCTGGGCTTATATTCGTGACCGGAACTTCGCGCGCCAGCATCGCGATGGTTCCTGTATCGGGTATCTCGTCCGATGCGGAGAAAAGGATGCGGCTGGCGGCTTCAATTGCGGCGACCAGTTCCTTTCCATGAATGATACCGGTGCACTCGGCCGCCAGGACGCGCTGTGCTTGCCGCTTCTCCGGACGTAGTTCCACCTCGCGCGCCAAGTCGTCAATCGGTTCCCGATCGAGGAAAGTGAACAGCTTGAGATAGCGTGCTACATCGGCATCGGCCGTCTGCAGCCAGTACTGATACATCTGATAGGGGCTGGTGCGATTGGGGTCGAGCCAGACAGCGCCTTCTTCGGTCTTGCCGAATTTCTTTCCACTCGCGGTAGTGAGCAGCGGAAATGTAATGCCTTCGCCGCGCTGGCCAAGAACGCGCCGTATCAATTCCTTTCCGGAGAGAATGTTGCCCCACTGGTCGCTGCCACCCATTTGGACGGTGCAGTCGTGATGCAGGTAGAGGTGATAGAAATCGTAAGCCTGCAGCAGCATGTAGGCGAATTCGGTGAACGAGATCCCCTGATCGCGCTCTTCCAGGCGGGCACGAACGGAGTCGCGCTTGATCATCTCGTTGACTGAAAAATGCTTTCCGACGTCGCGGAGGAAGCCGAGCAGATTCAGCGGAACCAGCCACTGGGCGTTGTTGAGCATCAGAGCGCGCTCATCCGAAGACAAATCGAAAAATTTGCTCAATTGCGCGCGGATGGCAGCCGCATTTGCTTCTGTCTGCTCAAGTGTGAGCAGGGTACGCTCGGAGCTTTTACCGCTGGGATCGCCGATCAAACCGGTGCCGCCGCCGACCAGGACCAGTGGGCGATGTCCGTGACGCTGGCAGTGCGCGAGCGCCATAACGGGAATCAGACTGCCAAGATGCAGGCTATCCGCAGTGGGATCGAAGCCGACATAAAGGGTTCGCCGGGCTTCAGAGAGATAAGTGTCCAGATCGTCGCTGGTAACTGCATCCAAGAATCCGCGCCAGCGGAGTTCTTCCAGAAAAGTGCTCGTTGTCGCCGTGGCCATCGTGAATCTTCATCTTCCCATCCTGGCCTGGATTGAAGATGGCAGGCGCGCGCGGATTAGGGTGTAGGGAGTTGGCCGGCTACGACGACTCTGTTTTCCCGGTATCGGCCGAATTCGTGTGCGACATTTCGAAGGGTGTTAAAGCCCAGTTTGAGCGCATACCGCCCCATGGTGCCACCCAGAGTCAGTCTGTTTCGCGGAAACCAGGCATCGCCGAGAGCGGTGGCCATGCCCACGCCTACGAATTGAGAGTAGTTGAAGGCTATCTCGCCGGAGTCGTTGTGGGTAAAGACTTCTTGTTTCAGAGCGTAGAGGAGGCGCGACTTCATGGAGCCGGAGCCCTTACGGAAGTAGCGCGGATCCTGCTTCAAGAGAGACGGCACAAACGCTTCGGTGAAGAAGTTGGACGCGGCCATGTTGCCAGCGTATGAACCGAAGCGGGCAGCGTAAGCGCCGCTGTCACTTCCATAGCGGGGTGCATTCTTCATCAGTTGCGAATATCCGGCGAGAAACGCCGATTCGAGCGGCAGAGAGATATCGGCCGTGCGATGCCAGAACAGCGAGTACTTTTGGCCAGTGGTCAGCGGCGGCAGGATAGCGTGCGGGTCCTTCACCGTGTCGATCCCGGGGGTCATCAGGAACTTGCGAGTGAACGATATGGGCGCCGTTGGCAGCGACGGATCTATGCGGCCTTGCGCTAGCGCCGAAAAGGGGACTATGAGTAAGCCCAGAGTTGAGCACAATAAGTGAAGCAAACAAGCGCCCGCGGCGCGGCGATGAAATCGAAGACTTCGGCCGAAACGCCCGTCAGGAGCAGTCATGGGTAGTTCCTGTCTCGCATAGGCGCCGAGTGTACGTACACACTCCGCCTACTGTTACCGAATCGGCTCCCGCCCGCGGGAACCAACTCAAGAATGTAAAGTCTGTACAGCCCTCAGTCGAAGGCAGGTCTGAGACGCTGGTCTCGACGGACACTCATCCTTGGTCTCAATCGGTTAAAACAAAACCGGTGAAGGAATGAGCCGCTCGATGCCTCAAGCAAAAAACACATCAGGCGCCGGTCCGTCTTCCCTTCCCCGTAAGCCGAACTCAGGTGTGACCGCTACCGCTCCCCGTGCGGTGGTTAGGTAGATGATACGGCTGTTCGTGACCGTATGGGGTAAGAAATACGAAAATTCGTTAAATTTTGCGAAAAATTTTTGGCCGCCGTTCTCTCCGGCTCTTCCCTGTTGAGTCAGGGCAGGTCCACAAGCGCCGGAACCAGCACCGGTGTCAAGGGACTCCCCAAGCCGGTGACATAGTCGTACCCAACGCCGGCCGTGCAAATCGGCCCGCAGTTGCCATTGGTACCGCTCACGATGTCGTGAAAGTCAGGCCCGGACTGGGCTTCAAATTGGGGCGCCATGCTAAGGAGCGCCGGCGTTACCGCCTGTATTGGGTTCTTCCCAAGAGCCACCCGCAGCGAGTTCGCAATAGCGAACATGGCCGACCATTGCGGAGCGCCCGCACTGGTTCCGCCCACTTCCATCCAACCCGAATAGCCCTTATATCCCTCGCTATCGTAGACCGCAAACCCATTCAACGGGTTGGCGTTGTACGCTACGTCGGGAACGCCTCGACGGCCGTTATGCTGCGATCGCAACTCGCTCTGTTCGGATGGTTCCATCTCAAACTGGCTGATACCGCCGCCACTGCCGGACCAGGCAGTCTCTCCGATATAGTCGCCTTTACCATCCGTCTGCACATCCGTTCCTCCGACTCCCACGACGTAAGGCGAAGCCGCCGGCCATTGTACGCCCTCTCCGCTGTCGCCAGAAGATGCGACGAATGTGACATGCGGCGCCGAGAAGTACCCGTTGTAGAAAGACTCCATCGAGAACTCGGGGCCGCCAAAGCTCATGGAGACGACACTGACGTGGTTCGCGACTGCGACATCTACCGCAGTCATTAGATCGTAAAATGAGTTCGTAGACGCCTCCACCAACAGAATCTTGGCCTTCGGAGCGATCGCGTGCGCCCACTGAATATCGAGCGACATCTCGAGGGCCCATTCGGTGTTCAGCCGAGGCAGACGATACGGGGTCGCAGCAATTTTGCGGAAACAGCCGTTCGCCTCCGTGCAGGCAGGCAAGCCGAATTGTGTGCTAAAGACGCCCAAATCCGCTTCGGCATGGGGATCATCGTATGCATCGATGATGCCTATAATCTGCCCGTCTCCGCCGTTCGAAATTTGGTCAAAACCATAGAAGTGCCGGACTTGGGCCGGCATCAGCCCCAGAGGCCCTATAGAACGTGCGGCGTGCAGCCAAAATGCCGGACGCGCAGCCCCGGGTCCGGCGAGCGGCGTCCGAAGCAAATTCGAACCCAAGTGCAGTTCTTGAGCGCCGGCGTTGACAACCAGCGGACAAACCAAAAGAACTATGCGAGCGATCATCCAAATGGACATAGCGGGCCTACTGCCGTCCATATCGGAATCTGCGCGCTCAAACGATAGGGCGATGGGTCTGCGGCCTTTGACGTCAGTGCCGCGTTGGGCCTACTCTAGTAAATAGATGGAGAAAGCAACACCGGTCCCTGCGGCCGAAGCAGCGAAGGCCGCTAGCCACTACTTGCGCGGCACTCTGCGAGAAGAACTGGCCCAGGATGAACCAGCGTTCTCAAAGCCGGCGGTTGGGATCCTTAAATTTCACGGGATCTATCAACAGGACGACCGAGATTTGCGCAAGGCCAGCGTGAAGAAGATCACCGCGATGGTCCGTGTCGGGGTCCCGGGCGGCGTTCTCACTCCGCAACAGTATTTGGCGCTGGACCGCATTGCCGATCTGGGTGAGGGATCGCTACGAATCACCACGCGGCAGGACATTCAATATCATTACGTGCCTAAGGGCCGGCTGCGAGAGTTGATCCGGACTCTGAATGAAAACTGGCTGAGCACGCTCGCCGCCTGTGGCGATGTTGTGCGAAACGTAGTGTCCTGCCCTGCTCCGTTTGAGAGCGATCAGCGGCGCGATCTCTTTCCTTATGTGTCCTTTATCTCGAAACAGTTAAAGCCTAAGACGACTAGCTACTACGAAGTATGGCTCGATGGCGAAAAGGCGCTGACGGCCGAAGAGCCGGAAGGCGAAGTCGAACCGCTGTACGGCCAAACTTATCTTCCCCGCAAGTTCAAAATCGCCTTTGCGTTCCCGGGTGACAACACCACCGATATGTATGCCAACGATATCGGCATCGTCCCTCATTATGAGGCGGGCGCGATCACCGGTTTTACGATTCTGGCCGGTGGCGGCATGGGCCAGAGCGCCGGAGTTAAGGCATCTCATCCGCGCCTGGCAGAACCTGTTTGCTCGATTGGCGCTTCGCGCGAAGAACTTCTTCAGGTATGTGAAGCTATCGTGAGCATTCACCGGGACTTTGGCAACCGAACAAATCGAAAATTAGCCCGTCTGAAGTACGTATTGGACGCTTGGGGTGTTGAGAAGTTCAAGCAAGAGTTGAACGAACGAGTGGGCCATCCGCTCGCGGCGCCTAAGCCGCTCGAGTGGTATCGAGCGGAAGATTATCTGGGTTGGCAGCGCCAAGGCTCCGATGCGGCGGGAAATCCGGTCTGGTTTGTGGGAGTGCGCATCATCAGCGGGCGCGTTAAGGACTTTGACTCCGACCAGCGAATTCGCACCGGCCTGCGAACTGCGGTAGAGCGATATCGACCCGGTGTCCGGCTAACTGCCCAGCAGAATGTTTACCTCACCGACATTTCCGACGCGGACCGCCCGGCAATTGCGGCCTTATTAGCTGAGCACGGCATTCAGGAACCTGAGACGTTGCCCCCGGTGCTCCGGCACGCCATGTCTTGCCCGGCATTGCCTACTTGCGGGCTAGCCATTACTGAATCCGAGCGCATCTTGCCGCAAGTGGTCGCGGAGGTTCAGGAGGAATTGAACAGGGCGGGCCTACCCGACCAGATAATCCATCTTCGAACTACGGGATGCCCGAACGGCTGCGCCCGGCCCTACACGGCCGAAATCGGCATAGTTGGCGCCAGTATCGACATGTACACCATATATCTTGGTGCTTCCGTACTGGGCACGCGGCTCGGCTCCGCATTCGCTACGAACGTGAAGCGCGATCAGATCGTGGAGTTGCTTCGCCCGGTTTTCGCGCATTATCGCGACGCGCGGCTTCCGAACGAGTTGTTCGGCGACTTCTGCCACAGGCTCGGCATAGAAGCGCTGCGCGAACTCTCCCAAATGGCCGCAGCTTAAGTTAGCGGTTGTTTGCCGGAGCGCGATTGTAAGCCATCTGTCGCGTCCCGCGCTGCAGTGACCGATGCACCTGATCCAAGTTGACCACAGGGCTGATTTCGTTCATCACGTGAACCACCTTCTGCGCATACTCCGGGTCCGGGTTGTAGACCAAGAGCTTCCCTCGCGAATCGCGGTTCCGATAAAGAGGACTGCGGCCAAGTTTATATGCCACGGTCCTTATTCCGGAACCAACGCTGGGGAAAAACTTGTCGCCGTTGTTCCAACCAAGGATATTGTTATTGCGATACGCTTTGCCGCCGCCTGACTCGATCACCGATATGCTCGGCAGTAAGCGCCAATCCAAGCGGTTCTCATCGGCTACACTTACAAATTCCTGGGCCAAATCGGAAACGGGACATTGCAGGCGACCCAAAAAGCTTCTTAATCGTATTGTTCGCCCATCGACTCTTGGTTCTGGAGCAAGACGCGGTTTCGTTGGAACGGACTTTGCTGCAACAGGCTTCGCTTGGACAGGCTTCGCTGGCACTTGCTTCTCGGTCAGCACTGCGAAGGGCAGAGCAAGGAGGCCTGCGGCAACCGTGAGCTGCTTCGTGTATTTAGAGATGTTCATCTTAAGCCAGCTATAATGAAAACTCATACAGGCATCATATCAAATACGCTTCATAAATCGACCCCATGCCGAGTGTGGCCTAAGTACGCCGAGGCTGCACCCGAGCAACACCAAACCTCACTCCCACTAAGTCAGATTCCAAGTTTGGTTGAGTTTTTACTGAAAATTATGGAAATTTGAAGAGTTTCGAGCGTTCGCGTGTGAATGCGGGCAGGCGGAACGAAATAAAGACTTGTTAATCTTACGCGGGGGAATTTCCTAGTCCCAGAGCGGGCCTTGTTATTGACATGAATCGGTTCACGCCTTAATCTGACCTCAGGATTTGTGGGCAAAAATGCCCGTTTAAGGGGTCCACGCATGAAACGCAGCTCTGTTGCTGTCCTATCACTTCTATTCATCCTGTCTTGTCACCTAGCCGCTCAGGAGTTCCGAAGCACTATCAGCGGTGCGGTTAAAGACTCTTCAGGGAGCGCAGTTCCGAACGCCACTGTCGTGGCGATCGAGACTCGAACAGGGACCAAAACTCAGGCTGTATCCGACGTGGATGGGAATTACACACTCCCATTCCTTCTGCCGGGAACCTACACTATTACCGCCGAGGTTCCGGGCTTTAAGAAGTTCGAGCGTCAGGGGCTGGATATCACGTCAGGAGCGCATCCGGTCGTCGACATCACGCTTCAAGTCGGCAACTCAACCGAAACCGTCAACGTTGTTGGCGACGTGCCCTTGGTCAATACAGCCAATGCGTCGGCTGAGCAAGTGATCACGACTAAGCAGGTTGAAGATCTGCCGGTAAACGGACGGACGCCGCTCATGCTGGCGCAATTGGCCATAGGCGTTCTCCCGGAAGGCAGCCCGTCTCTGGTGCACCCGTTCGATAACGGCGGAGCAGCCGATTTCAGTCTCGGCGGCTCGCCCATTCAAAGCAGCGAGCTACTGCTGGACGGATCGCCGGATGCAACCTGGGATGGCCGGGTCGCCTATAACCCGCCGATGGACGCCGTCCAAGAGGTTCGCGTGGATGCCTTCGACTCCGATGCGGCCTATGGCCACTCCCAAGGAGGTATTGCCAATCAGATTCTGAAATCCGGCACCAATTCCCTTCACGGTTCGGCGTGGGAATTCAACCAGACCTCGGCGCCGAACGCCGTTCCGTACTTCAGCAACAGAGCAGGTTTGGGCGCGCCGACATTGCATTTCAATCAATACGGCCTGACTGCGGGCGCACCCGTGATATTGCCGAAGATTTATAACGGCAAGAACAAGCTCTTCTGGTTTTTCGCCTGGGAGGACCTGAAGGACAACACGCCCACGACGGTGACGACCAGTGTGCCCACGGCCGCCGAACGCACCGGCGACTTCTCTGCCCTGCTTCCGTTGAGCAATGGCAAAACCAATTATCAAATCTACAACCCGTACAGTGGAACGCTCCAAGGCACAACGATCGTTCGCACGCAGGCTTTCCCGAATAATGTGATCCCCGCGAGTCTGCAGAACCCGGTTGCATTAGCCTATATGAAGTTCTTTCCGCTTCCGAACGTTCCGGGAGCGGCGAATGGCGAGAACAACTATGTGACCAACGCGGCCAGCCTGGATAATTACGACAACGAACTGGGGCGGCTTGATTACAACGTTGGTAACAACGACAAAGTCTTCTTCGATTTCCGCCATAATTACCGGCTCCAGAATAAGTACAACCTGTTCGATAACATCTCCACCGGATCGCTGCTGACTCGTGAAAACTGGGGATCGAGCCTTGATGAAGTGCACACCTTTGGAGGGACGTCAGTGCTGGATGTCCGCCTGAATTGGACGCGCATGGACGAAGCGCATTCTGAACCCAGCGCCGGTTTCGATCCGGCCACGCTCGGGTTCCCTTCCTATATAGCGTCGAATTCAGAGCATTTTCAGTTGCCGTACGTTCAGTTCGGCGGAGGGTGTGGAACGAACACGAATACGAGCTTTCAATGTCTAGGCGACAACGGCGCGAATAACGCACCGTCGGAGTCGTATCAGATTTTCGGTGATTTGACGAAGGTAGTCGGCAGCCACACGGTGAAGATGGGCACGGATGTTCGACAGTACCGTTTGAGCAACATCAGTTATGGAAATGCAGCCGGGGATTACAGCTTCGGCACAAACTGGACGACGCCGGGGACGAGTTCGAGCGTTTCGGCGGCTCCGATCGGACAGGACCTCGCGTCGTTTCTTTTGGGTCTGCCAACCGGAGGCGGATATGACCTCGCCTCCTCCGCAGCGCTTCAGGAGAAGGATTTCGCGCTCTACCTGCAGGACGATTTCCGCGCGAAGAGCAATTTGACCTTCAACTTCGGAATCCGATTCGACCGCTCCCAACCGCAGACGGAACGATTCAATCGCAGCGTCAACGGGTTCGACACCCTGGATCCGAATCCGGTCCAGGGGCCGGCGCAGGCGGCATATGCCGGCGACTATGCCACCAAGAAATATGCCGGCGATTATCCGATCCCGCCCACCGCCTTTAGCGTGCCCGGCGGGCTGACTTTCGAAAATCCCCTGAACACGGCTATTTACCGCACGCTTTCCCATACCTTCAGCCCGCGTTTTGGTTTTTCATGGAGTCCCAAAGCTCTGGGAACCTCAACGGTCATCCGCGGCGGGTTTGGCATCTTTGAGGGTCCGATCGAAGTTTCGAACATAAACACGCTGAACCAAGTCGGGTCAACGCCGCTGGTCGACCAGGAGGGCTTCAGCCAGACCACTTCTTTCGTTGCGACCAGTAACAACTACCTCATGCCGACCCCCGGACTCAGCCTGAGCAATCCGTTTCCGGGAGGCATCCTGCAACCCACCGGCTCGTCAAAGGGGTTGGCTACGTTCCTGGGCCAGTCGCTTACTTTTCTTAGCCCGCAGATGAGCAACCCCTATGCGGAGCGCTGGGAATTTGACATCCAGCATCAATTTCAATCGAGCGTCCTGCTCGAAGTCGCGTATATCGGAAATCATGGCGTCCATCTCCAGATTCCGTCCACGCAGTTCAACCCGATTCCCCGGCAGTACCTCAGCACGCTGCCCGTTCGGGATGCGGCCACAATTAATAAACTGACCGCAACGGTGGCCAATCCGTTCGCCAGCTTGATCCCCGGCACCAATCTCAACAGTTCAACCATTGCGCTGTACCAACTGCTCGCCCCATATCCGGAATTTCTATCGGCGAATAATCCGACGACCACCGTTGGCGGCAGCGCGACGGCGCAGGGCATCGTCGATCAGAACAATACGGCTGGCGGCTCCTATTATGAAAGCCTGAATGTGCGTGTCGAGAAGCGCTACTCGCACGGACTTTCGCTGATTGCAAACTACGCTTATTCACGCCTGATCGACGAGACAACATACCTGAACGACACCGACCCGGCTCCCGAAAAGCGCGTTTCGACCGATGACCGCCCGCACCACATCGTGGTCGGCGCCACCTACCTGCTTCCCATCGGCAAGGGTCAGCTTGTGAACATGTCGTCCCGTTGGGCTAACGCCCTTTTCGGCGGTTGGAATGTGAATGGGATCTACGTATGGCAGCTTGGGCAGCCGATCTACTGGTCGGCCGACATGCTCTACACCGGCGCAGCGATCGATTTAAACCCGAGCGAGACCAATGGGCCGGCCTTCAACACAGCGGCTTTCATAACTGCTTCCAACCAACAGTTTCAATATCACCTCCGGACGTTCTCGAGCACCTTTACCAATCTGCGCCAGGACGGAACAGATAACTTGGATGCCTCATTATTGAAGAACTTCAATTTCACGGAATCGAAATACCTGCAGCTCCGGTTTGAAGTGTTCAACGCGTTTAATCACCCGTCCTTTGGACCGCCTAATGTGACGCCGACGAGTTCGGCGTTCGGCGAAATCACCTCACAAGTCAATTTGTCGAGACAGATCCAGCTGGGCGCTCGCTTCGTTTTCTGAGCCATATACATACTGACCAGACCGTTGCCGTGTTCGAGGATGAAAAACTCGTTCTGATGCTCGTTAAAACTGGAAATCACCATTCATGAGAGGCTCGTATGCTGATCGACTTGAACGCGTCAAAAAGTCGGAGATCCGCAGGGGCCACTTGCGACATGTAAAGAGCGAAACGCTTGCGGCTGAGCGAAACCGTAAGTCAAATGAAATGGAGATGCTGTTCGGCAAACTGAGCGCCTGAGATGACAAATGACTAACAAAATTCGAATAGCCGCTATTTTGGTCCTGCTGCGATGGCATCCATCCACCGGCGCGGCCACCCTGAAACCGGAAACGAAAGCAGCCTGGGACGTCTATCTTCAAGCGGCAAATGCCGCCATGCAGGCCCGTCTCCAGCCCGGCGCACATTTCCTTTGGCTCGACGACGAGCCGGATCGGGCGGAGCATGTGCGCACCAAGGGACCTTACATTGGGCCGGTCAGCCGGCAGATTCCAAAGAAAGTTTCTTCCGGACTCATCCACGATTGGCTTGGTGCGGGCTTCGTTCCTAATGTGAAAATCGAAGATATCTTGCGGATCGTGCGGGACTATGACCGGTACAAGGAAATCTACCGCCCGGGCGTAATCGACTCGATCTCCCACGGTAGTGACGGACTGAAAGACCTCTTCTTTATGCGTCTCGCGAACAAATCGGTGGTAGCGAAGACGGCTCTCGATACCGACTGCGAAGCTTCCTATTTTCGCGTCGACGACCAGCACTGGTGGGGTGTTTCGAATACGGTGCATATCCAGGAAATCGATCATTTGGGGACGACCGAGCAGCGAACCTTGCCCGAGGACCAGGGAACTGGCCTGATTTGGCGGCTATCCAGCATCACGCGTCTGGAGGAACGCGATGGAGGTGTGTACGCGGAGTTGGAAGCTATTGCCTTAAGTCGCGACATTCCCGCGGCGTTTCGCCTGTTCGTAACACCCATCGTGCGCCGCGTATCGAGAGATTCGCTCGCCACATCTTTGCACCAAACAAAGGTAGCCATAGATGCCGGCATGGCGCGCCTCACGCAAGAAAGACCTGTTCAATGAGTCGTCGGCGGCCGTGATGTATTGCTTGAACCGTTTTTGATCCTGGGAACTTCAAACAGCCGTTCTTCGTGCACAAAATACGTTTGAAAAGCGTTTGGCCGGAGACGCCGTGACAACGGATTTTAACGAGAGGTTGCTCGGAAGGGAGTAACGGAAATGGCAGATCCCAGTTCAAATGTTTCTGAACTTGATCCGTGGCGTTCCCGGGCCTCTGCTGCCTTCAACAAAGAGCTTCGAATGGACTGCGGGAGAGAGGAGTGGGTAACTTTGGAGCATTTGCGAGGGATTTCAACGGTTGCGACTTTGGCAAAGAAAGCATTATGAGCAGCTCGCCACAACTCGCTCTCGCGATTGATGAAGCAAGCAGTCTTCAGTGCTTCCAGGTTTCGCAAAAACGCCTGCAACTTCTACTCGACCTTACCAACCATGCAGTCTCGAGTGTCGACGTGAGCGAGTTGCTCCACAAGCTTCTAGCCTGCATCCGGCGCGTATTTGACTACGATGCCGCAAGTATTGCATTGCTAGGTCCGGAACGTCCCTACGTGTTTCGAGAGTGCGCGCAGTATCCGGGCAGCAGTGGGTGCGTACAAAACGGTCATCTAAAGTCTGGCGAAGAAGCGGCTTGGCTATCAAAGCTGATCAAGACGGGCGAGCCCCTGAGCCTCACGGCGGCCGAATTGGAGACCCACGCCGTAGCGCATGCGCAAGCCTTCAAATCGCTTTGCCACCTTCCATTGAGTAGCCGTGGTCGCGCTTGCGGTGTTCTAACGGTCGCCAGCTCAAAACAAGATGTTTTCGGTGATACGGATATCGTGTTTCTGCGGCAGGTCGCAAGTCAGATAACGATGGCTGTGGAGAATGCGCTCGCGTATCGCCAAATCGCCACCCTCGAGGAGCAACGCGCGTGCGAGAGAGTTTACCTGGAAGAGGAGATCCTCAGCGGGGCCATGTTCGAAGAGATTGTCGGCTCGTCGAAAGCGCTGGTGCGCACGCTGGGCCACGTGGCGAGAGTTGCGCCGACCGATTCCACCGTTCTCATAACCGGTGAGAGCGGGACTGGCAAAGAACTGGTGGCCCGTGCCCTACACAAACGCTCTCGGCGCGCGAGCCGCCCGTTTATCCGGGTCAACTGCGCCGCGATCCCGCCATCGCTGATCGCCTCGGAGCTTTTCGGGCATGAGAAAGGAGCGTTTACGGGCGCGACTGAACGACGTCTGGGCCGATTTGAGCTGGCCAATGGCGGCACGATTTTCCTCGACGAGATCGGCGATGTTCCGGCTGACACCCAGATCGCCCTGCTGCGTGTGCTGCAAGAGCGCGAACTTGACCGTGTCGGGGGCAGCCATCCCGTGTCCGTGGACGTGCGAGTGGTGGCCGCGACGAACCGGAACCTGAAAGCCGCTGTGGACGCTGGCACGTTCCGGCTGGACTTGTTTTATAGGCTGAACGTCTTTCCCGTCCGCGTCCCCTCGCTTCGCGAGCGCACCGACGACATCCCCCTACTGGCCAAATACTTCATTGAGCGCTACGCGACCACGGCTGGCAAGAGGATCAGGAACATCGACAAGCAGACGCTGAAATTGTTTCAGGCCTATTATTGGCCAGGCAACATCCGCGAACTGCAGAACGTGATCGAGAGAGCGGTGATTCTCTGTGATCGAGAAACGTTTTCAGTTGACGAAAGCTGGATGCAGAGCGAAGCGCCGCCCAACGTGTGCGAAACGCCTATTGCTCTTACGGAGGCCCTCGTTAGTCGAGAAAAGCAAATGATCCAAGCCGCGCTCGAAGAGAGCCGAGGGCGTATTTTTGGTCCATCCGGCGCAGCCGTCAAGCTCGGGATTCCGCGGTCTACGCTCGAATCAAGGATCAGAACCTTGCGTATCGACAAGTACCTGTTTAGAGTCGAAGAGCGCATGTCCACGACGAGTACTTTGACGAACTCCCGGCAATTGACGAAAAGTCACCACGAATAAGCAAAAGGCTGTAAATTCAGGTGAGCCGGCAATCACGTTTCTTGAAAGCCGATGCGAGGCGAGTAACCTTAGCGAGCCATCTTCCTTACGTAACACCCGTCTGATCTGCCAAGGTAACGAAGCCCCGGGCAGGCTCATTCGACAACACGACTCAACAGAAGAGATTCGTCATGACAATCACTGCACTCATCCATGGGCGACCTCCTGATTACGAATCAATTGATCTACATTCTCTGGACACCTATGGCGATGTAAGTCACTGATTTCCCACGATCGCGATTCTTCTCAGGTTCGCTGGAATACCATCACCACCGCTACAGACCACGACAACCACTACAGATCGCTGCGAGCAATAATCGGTGGCATCTGATGGTTCGTAGGCAGGCTGTTTGCGCCCACGACCGTTCTGGCGTCTGTGCAGACGTTCGATCCGCCGAATACCACTCCCGAACCGAGAGTTAGTGTACCTGCCATGTTTTCGATAGATCCGATCGAGGTGTAAAACGCATACTTCCGTGCACCTGATCGATGAATCGGAAACCGTACCTCAAATAGAACCTTGTCCGACAAACAAAAAATCACCATCTAGGCTCTTGTCCTCTGAAACGGTCCTTGATTCATGCCGTCGCCGCGACTCAAACAACACAAGAATATGCACGTTCCGTCTGTTCTGCATCGAGACTCCGGCCGCGTCCCGTGGCGTACTCGCCAGCGTGAATAAGGTTCGAGTGGGCGCACGGACATGAACAAGAAACTTCCTGTCATTTACTTCGCCCGACACGGCGAAACCGCATGGACCCTTACGGGTCAGCATACAGGTCTTACCGATCTGCCCCTGACTCCGCAAGGCGAACGCAACGCCCGGGGGCTAGCGGGCCGACTGACGGGCCTGGTCTTCGCCAAGGTGTTTACCAGTCCTCTGCAGCGCGCCCGCCGCACCTGCGAGTTGGCTGGGTTTGGGGCTGGGGCCGAAATCGATAGCGACCTCGTTGAGTGGAATTACGGTGCATATGAGGGTCACCGCACGGCAGAGATTAGAGCGGAGCGCCCGGACTGGCAACTGTTCCGCGATGGCTGCCCGGGAGGCGAATCGCCGGCCGAAGTCATAGCGCGCGCTGACAACGTGTTGAGCCGCGTGCGAACCATAACAGGGGACGTACTGCTCTTCTCGAGCGGACACTTCATTCGCGTGCTGGCCGCGCGCTGGATCGGACTGGAACCAACAGTGAATAGCATGTCCTTTCTGCTGAGTACGGCCAGTTTGAGCGCAGTGGGGTATGAACACGACCTTTCCCGGCCCGTAATCCGGTTGTGGAATGACACTCATCATGTCCGCATGTAACCAGGTCCAACTTGAGATGCACCGACGTTCAATGTCACATAAACGAAACGCCAATGACGACAAAAACCGTGATGAAGCCTCAAACGCCTACGGCATCCCAAAATATTTCGAAGCTCCTTGATCAATACGGCAGTGGCCCGATTCATTTTTCCGGGACGGATAACGGCTTGTATGAACGCCATCTCCTCTTTGACAATGTCATCGATTTGGACGCCGCCCACGCCAGGGATCGTTTTGAAGCCTTCGCTCGCTCCGTGCGGGACATTCTTTCGCAGCGGTGGGTGCTTACGGACAACACCTACGAGCGCGCGAACCCGAAGCGTGTTTACTACCTCTCGATGGAATTTCTCATTGGGCGCTCGCTGGCCAACAACGTGACGAATCTGCTGCTCGGTCCTCTAGCAAACGAAGCCGTGCGACGGAAGAACATCAACTGGGCCGAGGTGCTCGAGCAGGAGCCTGACGCGGCATTGGGCAATGGTGGACTCGGCCGATTGGCAGCTTGCTTTCTCGAGTCGATGGCCACGATGAAACTCCCGGCCATGGGCTACGGTCTGCGATACGAATACGGCATCTTCAAACAATCCATCCAGGACGGCTGGCAACGGGAGCAGCCGGACAACTGGCTCCGCCGCCATGACCCTTGGGAGGTTGCTCGCCCGCACGAAAAGGTGGAAGTGAAACTGAACTGCTCGTTCGAGGTGCGCGGCGGAACGTTACGTGCGATCCCCGGCCAGCCGTCAACCCTGATCGGAATCCCGTTTGATCGGCCCGTGGTGGGCTACGGGGGTAAAACCATCAATACGCTACGGCTGTGGGCCGCAGCCGCGCCCGATTTCTTTGACTTTCAGGTATTCAGTCACGGCGAGTTCGTCGGTGCGGTGGCCGAGACCCTCGAAGCTGAATCTCTTACGCGGGTTCTCTATCCCGACGATTCGACGAGCATGGGGCAGGGCTTGCGCTTCGTCCAGGAATATTTTCTCGTCGCCTGCTCGCTGGCCGACCTGCGGCGGCGTTTCCGCCGCACGAATGCGGATTGGAACACGTTTCCTGAGAAAGTAGCTATTCAGCTCAACGACACCCATCCAACAATGGCGGTCCCCGAGTTGATGCGGATCCTGCTGGACGAGGCGCATCTCGGGTGGGACGAGGCCTGGGACATTACACAGAGAACACTGGCATACACGAACCACACACTGCTACCCGAGGCGCTCGAAAAATGGCCCGTTGCGTGGTTTGAAGTGCTGCTGCCGCGGCACCTCGAGATCATCTTAGAAATCAACCGCCGCCTGCTCGATTCGGTCCAGATCCGCTTCCCTGGTGACGAGGGGCGTGTTCAGCGCGTGAGCCTCGTAGAAGAAGGTGGGGAGCGAAAGATCCGCATGGCCAACTTAGCGATCGTTGGCTCGCACAGCACAAACGGTGTCGCTGCAATTCACTCAGAACTGTTACGCACGATGACGGTCAAGGATCTGGCTGGGATCTTTCCTGAGCGTTTCAATAACAAGACCAACGGAGTCACACCGCGACGCTGGTTGCTGCTGTCCAATCCGTCGCTCTCGCGTACCATCACCGAGGCCATTGGCACTGATTGGATTACAGATCTCAGTCAACTGCGCCTGCTCCAGCCGCTTGCCAGCGACACGAGCTTTCGCTTAGCCTTCCGCAAAGCAAAGCGCGAGGCCAAATCACAGTTTGCAGATTGGTTCAAATCGACATCCGGCATATCGGTTGACCCGGACACGATCTTCGATTCCCAGGTCAAGCGTATTCACGAATACAAGCGGCAACTGCTGAATGCATTGCGCATCGTAGTGCTTTATAACCGGCTGCGCCAGAACCCGGGCTTGGTCATGACGCCGCGAACGTTCTTGTTCGCCGGCAAGGCCGCGCCAGCCTATCGGTTGGCTAAGCTCATCATCAAGTTCATCAACAACCTGGCTGGCACCATCGATGGAGATCCAGCGGTGCGGGGTCGTCTCAAGGTGGTATTCCTGCCTGAGTACTGCGCTTCGCTGGCAGAGCGGCTGATCCCGGCTTGCGATGTTTCCAACCAGATCTCGACAGCCGGCTATGAGGCCAGTGGCACGAGCAACATGAAGTTCATGATGAACGGAGCCTTGACGGTCGGTACGCATGACGGCGCCACGATCGAGATGGCGGAGGAAGCCGGCGAGGAGAACTTCTTCCTATTCGGCCTGACCGCGGAACAGGTGGCTGCCAGCCGC
>DATBEF010000169.1:0-8800 GCA_036269625.1 Bryobacteraceae bacterium
TTGGCTTTCTTCAGCGCCACCAGCCGGTCGCGCTCTTTCTGCGTCATTAGGAGTTGGTCCGTTTCCAACTCCCCAGCCTGCCAACGTCAATAGGACTTTTCTACTTTGCGCAATTAGGACATTATCATTTTGCGCCGACAAGTTCGGCTTAGATTTTGCGCCGCCACGCCAAAAGATATAGAATCATAGGAACTCTAAGAACCCGATGAACTCGTGTTGGCGCACATGCCGCTATTGGACTTCGGTGCTGCCGATCGCGATGCTTTGGGGACAGACCCCGCCGGCCGACGTCAATACAGTTGAACAGTCCGCGAACTTCAACGCGCGAACGAATCTGGTGGTCGTCCGGGTCGTGGTAAGCGACAAGCAGGGTAAAGCGATCGATACGCTGCACAAAGAGGATTTCCGGGTTCTTGATCGAGGCAAGCTCCAGACCATCACTAATTTCAGCGTCGAGACCGCGAGCGCCGCAACAGCTCAAGCCGGATCAACAGCGTCGTCGAAGATACAGGATTCAGGAACGCAACGTATTAGTGCCGAGCAAGCAAACGTTGTTCGTCCGGACCGTTACATTGCTTATCTCTTCGATGACATTCACATCAAAAATGATGACCTGATGTCTGTTCGCCAGGCCGCGCTCAGGCACATTGACACGCTGGATGCCGCTACCCGCATCGCGCTCTTTAGCACATCGGGACGCAATGCACAGGACTTCACGGACGATCACCAGGTCGTCAAGAGTGCGATGTTGAAACTGACCAGCCACTCTATTACTGTTCGTGAGCAGAATGCTTGCCCGGACATCAGCTACTATTTGGCCGACCTGATTGCGAATAAGCAATTACAGGATGCGATCAACATGGAGGTCACGGAATACATGATCTGTAATCCTGTGCCCGGCGGCGGATCGGCGGCGCAAAACCAGGCGGCGAGTATCGTTCAATCGATGGCGCGGAGCATCCTGAGCCAAGGAGAATATGAGACGCGAGTCACCTTGGACACGTTAAACAAGATCGTACGACGCATGGCCGCTGTGCCCGGCCAGCGAACCGTGGTGTTGGTCTCGCCGGGATTTCTGATCCGCGACGAGCGGAGCGCGCTTTTGGACGCTATCGAGAAGGCGATCCGCACGAACGTTGTTATCAGCTCTCTCGATGCCCGCGGCCTATTTACCCTTATTCCGGGCGGAGATGCCAGTCACTCCGGAAACGTTCTTCCGGCTGGGTACGCGGCCCGAAAGACCTCTTACGAAGCTGCGGACGCCAGCGAAAACGCGGACGTTCTCGGCGAATTGGCGGACAGCACCGGCGGCTCATTCTTCCACAACAACAACGATTTTGCGGCCGGCTTCAATCGCGCCGCCAGCCGTCCGGAAGCGGTTTACGTGCTGGGCTTTTCGCCAAAGGACTTGAAGAACGATGGAGCCTACCACAATTTGAAAGTCTCGGTCCCCGATCTCAAAGGATTAAATCTGCAGGCCCGCCGCGGGTATTATGCGCCGCGACGAAGCGCGAACGCTGACGAAGAAGCAAAGCACGAAATCGAAGACGCGCTTTTCTCGCCCGAAGAGATCCGGAGCATTCCCATCCTGCTGCGAACACAGTTTTTCAAAACCGATGACGTAAACGCCAAGCTCTCGGTACTTGCCCGCGTCGATGTGCGCGGTCTGCGCTTCCGCAAGGTGGACGGACGCAATCAGGACGAGCTCACGATCGTTTCGGGCCTGTTCGATCGAAACGGTAACTACATATCAGCGGCGCAGAAACTGGTTCAGATGCATCTGCGGGACGACTCGTTACCGCGTCTGCTCGCATCCGGTTTGATTATCAAAACCAATTTCGATGTAAAGGCCGGCGATTATCTGGTCCGTCTCGTGGTTCGTGATTCGGAAGGCCAAATGCTCTCGGCAGTCAGCGGAGCAGTTCAGATTCCCTGATTGGAGGACTAAACGTGTTTTCTCGCTGTTCGATTCTCTTGATTGCCTTTGTGAGCGCATCGTGGTCTGGGTTTGCTCAGCAGCCGGATACGAACGCCTCCGGCCCGATCATCCGTACGGAAACGCGCGAGGTATTGGTGGATGCCGTCGTCACTGACAAGAAGGGCAATTACCTCTCGGATCTTACGGTAAAAGACTTCAAGGTCTTCGAGGATAAAAAGGAGCAGAAGGTCACCACCTTCCGGAAGGAATCGGACCCAGCCTCGCCCAACAAGAAAGAGCGGCAATACATGGTGCTCTTCTTCGTGAACTCTACGCTGCGCAGCCCGGCCGACCAGGTTCAGGGACGGCAGGCAGCGCTGAAGTTTATTGATGCGAATGTCGGCCCGGACCGCCTGATGTCGGTCGTAAATTTCGGCGGAACACTCGAGTACACACAAGGCTTCACCTCGGACGCCGAGCAACTGAAGAAAGTGGTGAATATGCCACGGACCGTGTCGCTTTCCATGTCTTCTTTCGGCCCGCGCATTGTGTTAGGAGCCATTAATGATCTGGCGAAAGGGCTGGGGAACGTGCCGGGACGGAAGGCGGTAGTCATGTTGACCGGCGGCTTCATTATCCGCGTCAGCGACGATGAGGCATACCTGACCGCGGCCATCAACGCTTGCAATCGCGCCAATGTTGCGCTTTATCCAGTTGACATCCATGGTCTCGTCGCGGCGCCTCTCAGGGGCGCTCTCCGTGGTGATCAGCAGTCGCCCTTCCGGCTTGTCTCTTATGTGCCCGGCGCCGCTTTTCAAGTGGGCGGCGGGTCTCGCGGCGGAACCGGCGGCGGAGGCCGTGTTGGAACCGGTGGAACAGGTGGCGGGAGCGGTGGGCGTGGGGGCGGCGGCACGCCAGGTGGCGCAGGCGGCCGTGGCGGGATAGCAAGGAATCCGAATGCGGGCAACCGGTCCTTGGTTCCGCCCCCGTCGAATACGGCGAGCGCCCAGCAGGTCCTTTATCAATTGGCGGAGGCCACCGGCGGATTTGTCATCGTCAACACCAATGATCTGCTCGGCGGAATGGAGCGGATTCAAAAAGAGCAAAACGAATACTATGTTCTGGGGTACACGCCGGAGGAATCGTCTGAAGGCAGTTGTCATTTGCTGCACGTGAAGGTCGATCGAAAAGATGCCGAAGTGCGTTCGCGCAATGGCTACTGCAATACCAAGCCTCAGGATCTGCTGGCCAATACGCCGACTGAGAAAACTATGGAAGCGATGGTGAACGGAGCACAAGCCGGCGGCGTGGGCGGCTCGATGGAAGCCACCTATCTATTCTCCACCGGTGGGGCCGCTCGCGTTGATGTCGCCCTTGAATTTCCCGCGGATTCCATTGTCTTTGAAAAGCTGAAGGGGAAGTTTCACTCAGCGGTTAATGTGCTCGGCATTGCCTATCGGCCCGATGGGAACCTTGCTGCCCGCTTCAGCGATACCGTCAAAATCGAAGCTGAAAACAAGAAGGAGATTCAGGAATTTTCGGCGAGGCAGTTCCACTACGAGGGGCAGTTCGATATCGGACCGGGCCAGTACAACTTAAAGCTCGTTTACACGACAGGCGGCACGACCTTCGGGAAGCTGACGGCTGCCCTTACCGTGGATTCCATCGAAGGCCTGCCATTCGGTTTAAGTGGAGTCGTGCTGAGCAGAGCTGTCAGTAAGGTGGAAGGCTCCTCATTGAACCTGCAGGAGGACCTTCTGGCCGACCGGAAGCCTCTAATTACACAAGGTATACAAATTACGCCGTCCGGCAGCAATCATTTCCGCAAAACCGAGCAGGCCGCGCTTTACGTCGAGATATACGATCCTGCCATCACCTCTGACAAGCCCCCCGAAGTTGGCCTCCAGTTGCGCATTCTGGACGGCAAAACCGGAGAGCCCAGGCACGACACGGGCCTGGGTACCGTAAGCAAATCGATTGAGGCCGGCAATCCCATCATCCCGGTCGCCATGCGCCTGCCGCTGGATAGCCTGCAACCAGGCCCATACAAGCTAGAACTGCGAGCGTTGGATTCCGCCGGGCATCGATCGGCGTTAAGAATCACCGATATCATCGTCGAGTGACCACATGGATACTCACTCGTATCTCAGCGCGATAACGGGATCGATTCTGGTTGCGCGCAGGGCGGGAACCAAGCTGGCGGTAATCGCGACGAAAACAAGAATTGCCGTTACCAGCGCGAACGTTAACGGATCAGTGGGAGTGGTGGCAAACAGAAGACTCGAAAGCACGCGGGTTAGCGCGAGTGCGCTAGCCCAGCCCAGTGCCACTCCAATCAAGCCTATTCCAGCGCCATCACTGACAATTCTCGTCAGTACCCCACTCCGCTGCGCTCCTAGCGCCATCCGAATGCCGATCTCATTTGTCCTCTGTGTGACCGAGTAAGCTATGACTCCGTAGATACCAATTGCGGCAAGTAGGAGCGAGACAGCGGCAAAGCCGGCAATCAAGACCGCGCGAAAACGCGGCTGCGCGACGGACACCGATTTCACGGTGTCCAGCGTTCCGATATCGCTCAGAGTTGCATTCGGATCGATCGCCCGAATCTGCTGCTCGACTTCTTGCGCGAGACCTCGGGCAATGGTCGATCGCACCACCAGGTTCAATCTTGCGCTGTCGCCGTCGTCAAATTCTGTGTATAGGCGATAAAGTGCGGGCTCCACGGCTCTGTCGAGCCCGGTATATTTTACGTCGCCCACCACACCAACGATCGGCAACCAGGGATTGTGGTTGTCCGGCCCGCTTGGGGCTATGTGATGGCCAATCGGGTTACCTCTGAAGTACTTATGTGCCAAACTCTCGCTGATGACGATCGCATTGCGCGCGTCTCCGGCGTCGGATTCAGTAAAGTATCGGCCCTGAATTAGTGGAATACGGAGAGTTCGAAAGTAATCGGGACTGACGATGACATCTGTTACCGCCGGAAAGGCAGCTTCCGTCCACTGTTCACCTTCGATCTGAAAGGTGTCGTAATCGGCTTGGCGATTCGGGGGCAGGGAGTCCGACAAAGCGGCCGACACAACTCCAGGCACACCGCGCACCCGATCAAGTATGCGCTGATAGCGTCTGCTACTTGGCGTGGTTGCAGATTCGCGATTCCTAGTATCCAAACGGCCAGGCGCTATTCCGATCGTTAACACCTGTTCCGGCGCAGCCTCGAATCCAGCGGCGGTCTGCTCCAACTGAAGAAAGCTCCGGAGCAACAGGCCGCCACCAATTAGCAGCATGAATGAAAGAGCCACTTCGGCGATCGCAAGAGCGCTGTGAGTGCGCCGTCTCGCAGCACTAGCCGTGCCGCTTCTGCTCCCCTGTTTGAGGGCGCTGTTCAAGTCTGCGCGTGAACTTCGCAAAGCCGGAGCGAGGCCAAAAACGATCCCGGTTAACACCGAAAGAAAGATTGCAAAGGCCAGCACGCGGATATCCAGATGCACATCTTCGATGCGCGGGAGATCGCCAGGATTCCAGGCACGCAGCGCGCGAATGCCTATCCACGCAAGCGCCAAGCCGGCCATTCCGCCGGTTCCTGCAAGTAGTACGCTCTCCGTCAATAATTGCCGGACGAGACGCCCGGGCAAGGCGCCCAGGCTAAGACGTACAGCCATCTCCCTCTCACGAGTGTTTGAGCGAACCAGCATCAGATTTGCGACATTCGCCGATGCGATGAGCAACACCAGGAAGACCGCGCCCAGCATCACCAGAAGTGCTGGACGAACCTTCCCCGTCAAAGCCTCAGATAGCGGCAAGACAGGCATGGTCATGTCGTGATAGTTGCCTGGATTTGCTCGCTCAATCTGCCGCCCAATTGTGTTGGTTTCTACCTGCGCCTGCGAGAGAGTGATACCGCTTTTTAAGCGACCTATTCCAATGTATGGAAAGGGTCCGCGCCGAGTTGGAGGCCGCAAACGAAGGTTTGTCCAGAGTTTAACTCCTCCTGAGGGGAAATTAAACGTTGATGGCATCACTCCGACAATGGTGCTTTGGACGCCATTCAGGCTCACCGCTCGGCCGATCGCGGTTGGACTGGCCCCAAAGCGGCTACGCCAGAGATCTTCGCTCAAAACGACTGCCGGTGGGGCGGTTGGGGAACTTTCGCCGTCACGGAACAGACGGCCCAGCATTGGACGAGAGCGCAGCACAGAGAAAAAGTTCTGGGTCACAGCGCAGCCGCTCAGCTCAATCGGCTCGCCCGCGCCTGTCAGGTCAAAACGCCAACTCGAATTTGAGAAGATCGCGACGTCCTCGAACGCCTGGTTCCGAGCCTTCCAGTCCAAGTAGTCGGCGATCGACATAGTGCCGTACTCTGTGTTTTGCGGATAGAAACGCACATGCACGAGCGCAAGCCGGTCCGCTTGAGTGTACGGCAAGGGTCGAAGCAGAACGCCATCGACCACGCTGAACATCGCGGTATTCGCCCCAATTCCCAAAGCGAGTGTCAGAACCGCGGTTAGAGTGAATCCAGGGTTCTTTCTAAGCGCTCGAACGCCATAGCGAATGTCCTGAGTAAACCTATCAAGTGATGCCCATCTCCACATATCGCGTACGTCCTCCTTCACCACGGTTGTGTTGCCGAAAGCGCGCCGGGCGGCATAGCGGGCTTCCTCCGCCGTAAGACCGTTCTCCTCTTGCTCGGCAGCCTCCAACTCCAAATTGGAACGCAGTTCGCGCTCCAGATCCTGCTCCCGTTCTCTCGGTCTCCAAAACGCGAAGCGCCTATTCATGCCGCAAGGCCACCATCGGGTCAATTTTCGCCGCTCGCCGGGTTGGAAGCACGCACGCCAAAATCGCGACAGCGGTGAGCAATGCCGCGGCGGCCAAATACACGCTGGGGTCGAGCGGGTTCACCGCATAGAGCTGTGTTCGCAGATAACGTGAAAGCCACATAGCGGCGCCAGCCCCGCCGGTGATGCCTATCGCCACCATGAAGAACACTTGGCGCAAGACGAGCCGCGTCACGTCACTGGGCCGGGCGCCGAGTGCTATTCGAACGCCGATTTCCGCCGTGCGCTGGCTGACCGAATAGGAAACAACACCAAAAATGCCGATCGACGCGAGCACCAGCGCCACTCCCGCGTATGCTTCTAACATCGTCGTGATGAGCTGCCGTAGATGGGGCAGTCTTGCAAGAATCTCGTCGAAAGTATCCACGGACCAGACGGGCTGATCTTTATCCACTTGCCAAATTGAACGGCGAATCTCGTTGGCCATCTTCAACGGATCGCCCACTGTGCGGACAGCAAGGCTGGTAAAGATAAACGGATTCTGTGCCAATGCGCCGTAGATCTGCGGTGTTGGCGGATCCGCCAGCGTGTACTGTTTCACGTCTCCCACTACACCGACGATTTCGCCGGTTCGCTGAGTTTGCGGAATGGAGAGGCGCTGTCCGATCGGATCGCGATCATTGAAGTATCGGCGCGCTAGAGTCTGGTTGATAACGAGGACGTACGGACCATCCGCCTGGTCGTGTTCATTGAAGGTGCGGCCTTTTAACAGTGGGATGCGTAACGTCGAGAAAAAATCCGGGTCGGCAAAGTTCAGCAACGCTTGTGGGCGATCGGATATAGCAGGTTCCGGCCGGTCAGCGAGGACGAACTCCGCACTGTTTCCATTCCCGCCCAGCGGCACGGCCCGTACCGATGTCGCTCCCACGACCCCTGGAAGGGCCTTGATCTTTCCTACCACCTCGCGGTGAAATTGTGCTTGCGCCGCGGCACTCGGATACTTATTACGAGGGATCCGATACGCAAGCGTCAATAGATTGTGAGTATCAAAACCGGTGGTTGCGCGGCCCAATTCCAAAAAGCTTTTGATCATCAAGCCGGCGCCGATCAGCAGCACCAGCGCGAGCGCGATTTCGACGGCGACTAGAGCGCCACGAGCCCGATTCTTTCCCGCTCCGGCGCCCTCACTGCGCGTGCGTAAGGTTTTCGCCTTCAGGCTTTGCCAAGCCGGAATTGAAGCGATCAGTAGGGCGGCTACCAAGGAAATGCCCAGCGTGAATAGAAGTACTGCGTTGTCCAATCCGATCTTCGTGCCATAAGGCAGATGCACCGCGATTGAAGACCCGATACGCGGAACACTCCAAACACAGAAGAGGAGCCCTAATCCTCCCCCAGCCCCAGCTAGCAACATAGCCTCGGCCATTACGTACGAAACCAGCCTGGATCGGCTAGCGCCCAAGGCAATCCGCACCGCGCGTTCGCGCCCCCGTGCGATCATCCTCGCGATCAGCAAGCTCGCCACATTCGTGCAGGCGATAAGCAAAACGAACCCGACCGCCGCGGTCAGCGCAACCAGAGAAGGTCTGCGCTCTGCGACGATATCGTTTTTGAATGAGACCACCGTTGCGCTTTGGCCTTTGTTCGAACTCGGATACGATGCAGCAAGGCGCGCCGCGACCGTCTCCATTTCTGCTTGAGCGGCCGGTACCGAAGCGCCATTTCGAAGCCGCCCAACTACCGCACAACTTGCCTGTCCGCGAATCAGTGAGTAATTCGGATATTTGAACGCGGGCAGGTAGACGTCCGCATCGACTAACGGAAACACAAATGATGCTGGTAAGACTCCGACAATCGTATACGGCTCACCGTTGAGATCTACAGTCCGGCCAAGCGCATGAAGGTCAGCCCCAAACCGCGACCGCCAAAGACCGTCGGAAATAATGGCCACGCGCCGACCGCCCACACGATCCTCGCCGGCCGTGAATTGGCGTCCAATCGCCGGCGCAACGCCGAGAAGAGGTAAAAAATTCGACGATACAAACATGCCGACCACACGCTCCGGCTGTTCGAGTCCCGTCAGGTTCACGCTCTGCCCGACCCACGA
>DATBEF010000101.1:0-12971 GCA_036269625.1 Bryobacteraceae bacterium
TTTCCGTGCCGTTTTGCCGGAGGTCCGCTTCCTTCTCGGGAGTAATACCGGGCGCGCGCAATTGCTGATCGATGTCCTGCAGCGCGCGCTGAAGGTTCTCAATCGCCTGCTGGCGCGGCTGATACTTGGCCTGCAAGGCGGTCTGCTGCTTCTTGATTTCCGCCGTATCGGAAACCGCCTTCTGCAGATTTACGATCGCGACACGCGCGGGAGGAACGGCTGGCGCTGGCGTCTGTGCGCTCGCAAGACCTGCGGCGGCGATAAGGAGCGATATGCTCCGCAAACTCGAAAACATTGCTATCTAAACTCCTGTTGTGGTCACTGGACGTTCACGTCGTATTTAGACGGGGGACGCCGGCAAAGATCTCGGGTGTTCATTCACAGCTTACACTTCCCGATCTTCACGATCATGGCAACGACGACGCCGCGCTCGTCTCGGAGACAGGTGGCGCATTAGGATGGCGGCTCGCAAACGTTAGGAACGTCAGCCCAGTTCGGCGCTGGCGTATGCCCACCGCTGTGCTGCCGGAAGGCCACGTCACCATCGATAACCGGTGTTTCTATCTTGGGGAATTCAGCGGTTCCCATGTCCTTCTTGCCTAGAAGCCTGTAGACCGGCCCGGCCCCGGCTGCCGCCAGGAACATGCCCTTTGCATCGACCCATCCATCCCCTTGTGTCGAACCGGCGCCGATGAATACAGGTCGAGGGGCGCACAGAGCAATCATTTCGTGAAAGTTCAGAACAAGAAGCCCACGAAAAATCGTTCCCGCTAAGCAGGTTGGCGAGCCATCTGGCGGAAAGGCCGCTCTGGGCAGCCATTAATCATCGATGGAAAGGCTCCCAAGCCGCATGTGGCTGCCTGATCGGAAACGGCTACTTGCGAGACAGCGCGAATGGTTCCAAAATGGTTCGATGAACATCACCGTCAAGAATGTTCCGCAAACGGTTTATCGAGTGATCAGACGGGAGGCGAAAGAACGGGGCCGCAGCCTCAATGCACAGATCATTCAAGCTCTCCAAACCGAGGCGGCTGAATTCGAACGCCGTCGGCGCTTGGGTGAAGTGAGAAAGGAACTGGACCGATTCACAAGGTCCTTGCCGCCTCTTGATGACAGCGCACCCTTGATCCGTCAGGATCGGCAGCGATAGTAAGTGACTTCGGCCAATGTTCAGCCACTCGTTTTGGACTGCAGTGTAGCAGCAAAATGGGTGCTCCCCGAGCCTGACCGCGGTCCGGCGCTCTTGCTCCTGGAACAATACGAGTCGGGCGAAATCCTTGCTGATTGCACCCGACCTCCTCGTGGCGGAATTCGCAAGTCTGCTGGCGAAACGGAACCGTCGAAAAGAAATTTCCGCTGAGCAAGCTGACAACCTTTTCAAGTCATGGCCAAGTGTGCGCCACGATTGATAGCCATGCGCCCGCGGCTTGCTCGCGCACTCGCTCTTTCGCTGCGGCACCAATTGTCTCTGTGGGATTGCGTTTACCTCGATCTCGCAATCGAATACGACTGTCCGCTGCTCACTGCGGATCCCGGCTTTTCAGGGGTACTACTGCTCGGCATCCTTCCCTCAGATTATTGCGATAGGAGTGCTTATCCGCGGAACTAGCTGCCCTTAACTTACCGGCTGGATGCGCCCGTCCCGGTCGATCAGCAGCCTGCGGTCGCGCCACCGAACTTCCCTTCCCGCATAGGACACCACCCACACCGCGAACGCGTACAGGTCCCACACCGGAGCGAGCCAGAAAGACCGCGTCGCGGCAGCACTGCGAAGCACCCAAGCCGCTGAGAGAAACGCAGACCCCAGGCGCAGCAAAAACAGCAGAAGGGCCGGAATGTCCGCGCCGGTCGCGAGCGCGACCAAAATCCAAACACCCGCTTGCGCGATCGGGAGGCCGGCGTAGGCTTTACCTTTTGATATGCGGATAGTGCGGGCCCAACGCAATTGATGACGCCAAACACCCATCCATGTGGCATCGCCCAGCGAGGTTTCGACTGTGTAGGTCGAAAGCAGAGCGCGCTTGCCCAGAGCGGTGATTCGTTTCGCCAACTGATAATCGTCGGCGAGATACTCGGCGAGGCCGGCGAACCCGCCCGCGCGCTCCAGATCGGCGGCTCGAAAGGCCAGCGTCGAGCCGAGGCCGAACTCGCGTACGCCTAAGAGCGGCGCAACGAGCGTGCTGGGCATAAAATCCGTGGCGATACCGAGCCCCTCCCAAGCTGCCGCCATCGTGTGGGTCTGCGCATGGTAGGGGCAAGTGACTAGTCCGATTTCGTGATTGGCCAACGGGGCCACTATCTCGCGCAAGTACACGGCATCCACCTTGATGTCGCTGTCGTTCACCACCCACACGGGGTTCCGCGCATGGCGCGCGAGTTCCATAAGGATACCGACCTTTCCGTTAGGAGCGGCAGCCGAACCTACGATCAGACGAATGGCTGAATCCGGAAAGTCGCGCTGGAGCCGGCGCACTTCATCGGCGGCGGGATCGGCGGAATCGCTTACGCCAAAGAGAATTTCGAAATCCGGATAATCCTGCTGGATCTGCGAGACGAACGCTTCACGCGTGTTGGGATCCAGGCCGCGAAGCGGTTTTAGAACCGATACGCCCGGCTGAAAAGCGAGATTGGGGTCTGAGCCGTGCCGGGCTCTCTTCAGGAGGTGCCGAGCGGCCGCGAAAAGCGCCAGAAGTTGATACGCCGCCGCCGGCAAAAAGATGAGCGAGAACAGGTGCAAAGCGCGCTAGTGAGCCAGCAGAAGCACGCCACCGAGGATGAGCAGGGCGCCCGCCGTGCGGCGCTTTCCCACCGCCTCATGCAGGACGATTTTCGCTAGCGCGGTCTCGAGCGCAATGGTTGCCGCCGAAGCGGGTACGGCAAAGCTGAGCGGAGCCGCTTGCACCAGAGCCATAAAAGCAAAAAACGAGAACGCCATGCAAACGATAGAGAGCAGCAGGTAACGGCGGCCGACGATCATGCCCAGCAATTGCGCCAGCCCACGCGCATCCACGCGCTGTTCCCCGCTGCGTTTCATTTCATAGCTCTGCAGCAGGTCGGCCAGAACGGTGCTGCAAACGATGATGCCGAGGAGCAGCCACTTCATACAGTGTTATCCCGCAAGCCGGTCTGATGCGTAGTGGTCCCTATGACGGCAACTCCGGCGAAGATGAGCAAAGTTCCAATCCAGTGCTTCGCGCTGACCGACTCATTGAGGAACACTTTCCCAAAAACCGCCGCGAGCACGTATCCCAGACCGGTAAGCGGAAGCGCAAAGGTCAGATCGGCCCAGCTCATAAGCGCCATGCGCGTCAGCAGCCAAAGAATCAGCAGAGCGATACCCGCGGCAACGAACGGACTCAGCATTGCCCGAACATAGCCAAGCGGATTCAAGCCCACGGGTTCCGCCGAATGTTTCATGCCCCAAGCGAGAAAGAGGTTGCCCAGGGCGTTAAACATCACCACCACAAAGGCAAGCAGAAAGGTTTTAAATTTCGACCGCCCCACCGCGCCCATCGGCATCTCCAACCCAACAATGGATGTGTCAAGAGCAACATCCCGCTCCAGACCCAACATTAATCCCCGGCGCTCAATACGGCTTCGCGTTCTTTCTGCTGTTTCTCGTCCTTCACAAAACGCTTGCGCTTCGCGCGCAACGAGAGGTACTCGCGCGCCTCCTTATAGAGCCGCCGCCGTTCCGCATTGTCGAACATCGCGTTGCGGATGAGACGAAGCGCTACTTTCGGACGGAAATAAAACTCAGAGTAAAAGCGTTCCACCCAGTCCACCAGCTCTCCACGATCGAGACCGGGGTATTGATAATTGGGAAGCTGGTGCCCGGCTTCATCGGTCATGATTTCGTCAATGGTGATGAGCCCGTTTTTCTTGATGTGATCGTAGAACTCGGTCCCTGGGAACGGATGTCCCAGGGAAACTTGAATGGTTTCGACATTCAGCTCTTTTGCGAAATCGATGCTCTTCCGGATCGTCTCGCGCGTTTCGCCGGGCAAGCCGACGATGAAATCGCCGTGAATCGTCAGACCCAGCTTCTTGCAATTCGCCGTGAAACGGCGCGCCATGTCGATCGTCGCGCCCTTCTTAATATTTTTCAGAATCTGCTGGTCGCCTGATTCGTAGCCTACAATCAGCAGCCGGCAACCGGCCTCTTTCATCGCCTTCAGCGTGTCGTAGTCGGTGGTAACGCGCGAGGTACAGCTCCAGGTAAAATTCAACTTCTTGAGCTTGGAGCAGAGCTCGACGGTACGCGCCTTCTGGTAATTGAAGGTGTCATCATCGAAGAAAATTTCCTTGAGGCCCGGAAAATTCTCCAATGTCCAGCGGCATTCGTTGGCGATATCGTCAGACGAGCGTAACCGCCAGCGATGTCCTGAGTGGGTCTGCGGCCACAGGCAGAAGGTGCACTGGGCCGGACAGCCGCGCGTCGTATAGAACGAGATATACGGATTGAGAAGAAAAGGAACGTTATAGCGGCGGAAATCGAGATCGCGCTTGTAGACTTTTGTCACCCACGGGAGCGCGTCCAGATCTTCGATCACCGGTGCTTCCGGATTGTGCTGAAATCCGCCATTTTTGCGGAAAACCACGCTCGGGATCTCTTCCAGCGGCTTGCCCATGGCGAAATCGCGAATCGGGTAGTCGAATTCCCGCTTCACCACGAAATCGATCGCCTTCGAAGCCTTCAGGCTCTTTTCCGGCTCGATGGTAACGGGCGGCCCCACGAAGGCGACCTTCAGTTTCGGATTGACGTCCTTCATCATCTCCGCAATCTTGACATCCACCGTGAAACCGGGCGTTGACGTAAAAAGGACGAGCAGCTCGTAATCGGAGGCCATCGCGACCGTCTGATCGATGGAAACCTTGTGCGGAGGCGCGTCCAGGACTTTGCTCTCCGGAATCAAGCCCGCCGGGTAGCAGAGCCAGACGGGGTACCAGTAGGATTCGATTTCACGGGCAGCAGGCCAGCGGGATCCGGCGCCACCGTCGAACCCTTCAAAAGAAGGTGGGTTCAGAAAAAGCGTTTTCATGGACTCTCTTGAAGCGTTACCCTTTATCTTAGTTTGTTTTAGCCCTATTTCTCAACCCAACATAGCCCACCGGCTAATACGGAGGGGTTCGTCGGCTACTAGCCGCATCGGGTGGTAAGGCAGATTAGTTAACCGGAAGCGATTGTGAGTTGGTTTCAGCCTCTTCGCTACCGGCTGAACCAGCGCTGGAATAGTTGACGTTAAGCTCGACTCGACCGACTACACGAGTTTCGATGGTGCTCCTCAGGTGCTCGGGAAACGGAGCACCGTTGCGAATCGTATAGGCGCGTTCAAAGTCTACTTTCTTGAAGAAAATACTGGGGTTCTTTACCAGCCGGCCCTTTTCGTACACCGGCAAGTGAGTCTGCGCATCCAGCCAGACTTCACCTTTAAACAGGCCTGTTCTCTTTTGCCGTGGCGAGACCTGGAAAATGTACACCTCCGACCCGGTATTGGTCCCGCGCTCACCCTTGAATTTGAATTTATAGTTAGCTGGAACCAAGGCCAAACCAGGATCGCCGTGACCCTGCTGTTCGGCCTGAAGATAGCGAGCAATCACCTGATTTTTAATCGCATTGTCCCCTTGGAACCCCAGCACACGATATGTGACCTGTCCAACTTTAGATATGTTGCGTAACGCGTGAAGCCGACCCTGCTTCTTGAGCTTGGGTACGAACGCGCTGATTTCGAGCTCCATAGAGCCCTGCCACGGCGTGTCGACCTGGGCAGCCGAAGCGGCCAGATACTGCTTCAGGATAGCCGCGGATGCGCCATCCATACCGTCTGCCATCAACTGGCCAACCGATAGCAACAGCATAGCTATTAGCAATCCTAAGTATTTGCTTTTCAGTTGATTACACAAAACGCCGCAGCCCCCGAGTCCCGGACGAGACATCAATTCCGTCAATGTAACAGATCGACTGAAATCACAGTGTTCTGATATGTCGCTTTGATGAGGCTTGCCTCCCTCTGAGTTGCATCTCGTCGGCATATTCCTGCTCAACTGGGCGTCCCCGTTACATCGGGCCAGTAATTAGCAGCTTATTGAGCCAAATCGCTCTGCGGAAGGATCAGCTTGAGTTGGGTCTTGCTGGCCCGACTGGCTTCTGTGTTCAACTGCGCCGCAATGGTCTTTTCCGATTCTGCTTCTTTGGCACGGTGCGTCCGGAAATACAACATAGAAAGCTTGTAATGCGCCGCGGCCAGCTTTGGAGCCTGCCGGACAGCGGTCTGGAGATAAGTCTCCGCGCCGCGCAGATCGCCTTGCCGCATGAGCAGGTCGCCCATTGCAAGGGTTGCCTCAGCGTGATGCGGCTTTTCCTGAAGGACGGTTACAAGCAGCCGATGCGCAATTTCCAGATTGCCGTCGTTCAGCTCCAGCTGCGCGAGTTCAAAACGAGCATCCGTGAATCTGGAATCAAGTTGAAGGCAGTGCTGGAACTGGAGACGAGCGTCGGCAGTACGGTCGAGCTTCACATCGACCCAGCCCCTGGCATAGTAAGCGGGTGCGTAGGCGGGGACACGTTTAGAAAATTCGCTGAAGAGATCATGAGCAGCCTGCCAGTTGCTGAGTGAGACGTTGGCGCGCGCGAGCAGGAAGAGAACTGAATTGTTCGATGGCGCGAGGCGGTGTGCCCGTGTGAGCGCGTCGACCGCATCGAGACCGAGATCGCGATGGATGCAGACCGAGCCGAAATGGGCCAGTGTCAGTACGTCATCCGGGTGGACCTGCCGGGCTTTAATGAGGTACGAGAGCGCTTTTTCGTCGAGGTTTTGGCGCTCGGCAGCGGAGGCCGCGCCATTCAAAGCTGTCACGTCGTCCGGCTGCAACTCCAGTGCGCGAGCAAAGCTTTTTTCCGCGGCGACCGAATTTTCCAGGGACTCGGCGCGCCCGCGCTCGTCCCAGTAAGCGCTGACATTCGCAAGCGGCGTCTCAAGGGACCTTAAATCTGCAAGCGCACGTTGCGTCTCGCCCGTGCGGAGCCTCGCCGCCGCCAGGCTGAAGAGCACGCCAGGCTTATCGCTGCCGAGAGCAACCGAATCAGACAGAAATTTCTTGGCCTTCGGGTAATCCCCTTCCCTATAAAACAGTAATCCAAGATTTTCGTGCAAAGATACCGAGTTGGGCGCCAGCCGGAGCCCACGTTCGAATGCCGATCGTGCGGCGACCGATTGGCGCAACTCCGTCTTGGCGATACCCAGGAGATTCCAAAGCTCCGGATTATTCGGCTGTTTTTTTAGCGCCGGCTCGATTAGATCGACCGCGGATTGATAGTTACCAAGTTGAATCTGCCGGGCCGCACCTTCGAGGAGAGTTTGCGAGTTCTGTTGCGCAGAGGCGCGGTGAACGACGGTGAGTAACAGCGCCGCTCCGATCAATGCGGTACGGACGGTCAACAAAGTCATTCTAGACTTGCCCTAGTCACTTCCCTCAATTCCAGTAGAAATTCATACAAATTAAGCGTTTAAATGACTCCAAAATCCGGCCTATAATCCTGCTAACGGGCCTTATCGCTGTTTGGGGCGCCTCAGTATCTTCACCGATCTGGAGGTTTAATCATGACCGCAATTTCCCGAAGCGCCGCTATCTGGGCGGCCACTTTTTTCCTGTCTCTCTTTGCCTGCCTGGCAGTTTTCGCGCAAACGAATGAAGGGGTCCTCGCGGGCACGGTGCTGGATCAGACCGGCGCGGCTATAGAAGGCGCTACTGTTACGGCCAAGAATGAGGGAACTGGGTTTACACAGACAGCAACAACGGGATCGGGTGGCGCATTCCGGTTTCCGAACGTGCCGATTGGCCCTTATGATTTGACCGCCTCGCACGCTGGTTTTACGACTGTCGCTCAGACCGGGGTCAACGTGCAGATCAGTACAATTACGGCTGTGAACATCACGATGAATGTGGGCCACACGGAGCAAACGGTGACGGTTCAGGCCGATGCGACGCGCATCTCGACTGAGAGTTCGGATATCGGGACGGTTATAAGTTCTCAGCAAGTGATCGAATTACCGCTCGCGTTGGGCGGCGTCGGTGCATTGCGATCACCCGAGGCATTCGTGTTTCTGGCGCCCGGCACAGCGGGTCCGGGCACCGCTAACAGCAATAACGGAATATTCATTTCGAAGCTCGGAGGTGGACAGAGCTTCGGCGCCGATGTTCTGCTAGATGGCACCAGTATTTTGAGAACAGAAAACGGCTCCTCGTTCGACGAAGCCGCGCCTTCGGTCGAAGCGATCTCTGAGTTCAAGGTTTTGACGGCGACGCTTCCCGCCGAGTATGGACGAACTACCGGAGCCATCGAGACGTTCACAACGAAGTCCGGGACCAACGAGTTTCATGGGACCGCTTACGACATTCTGCAAAACGACGACCTGAATGCCAATTCGTGGTTCAACAATGGCTTTGCCGCGCGGTGCGCCCCCGGCGACGCAGCCTGCAGATCGCAATATGCACGACCTGTGGACAAGAAGAACGATTACGGAGGCAATCTCGGCGGACCGGTTTGGATTCCCAAGATCTATAACGGAAAAAATAGAACATTCTTTTTCTTTAATTGGGAGCAGTATCTGCAGCACATCGGAGGAACAAACGAGAGCATTCTTCCGACGGCAGCGGAACGCGGCGGCGATTTCTCCGGCATTCTGAACACCAGCAATGTGCTGGGTACAAATCCCTGCACCGGCGCGCCGATCTTCCAGGGAGAGATTTTCGACCCGAACACGACCACGATTGGACCCACAGGAGTACCATGCCGGGCTCCGTTTGCGGGAAACATGATTCCGGCTTCGCGTATCTCGAAGGTTGCGACCAATTTCCTGTCCTATCTGCCCTCCCCGAACATCGCTACGCTGCCAAGCGGCATCAATTATTCGCTCTCCAGCCATACGCCTCTAACGAACACGACGTACACGCTGCGCATCGATGAATCCATTTCCGATAAGAGCAAAATTTTTGCCACATACGACACCCGGGATAATGCGCGCTATGCCGGCAACGGAACCTATGTGCTGCCCCCGCCCGCCGATCCGAACGGCTGGGATCAGAACTTTGTAACTCATTACGGACGCGCCGGCTGGGATTACATCATTTCGCCCACGCTGTTGAATCACCTTGCGCTCGGGTACAACCGGACCAATAGCCAGAACTACACGACCGGAGCGGAACAAGCGATTAGCGGCAATTTCAATTGGGCTGCGAAGCTTGGCATTTCGGGCGTTTCCGGCACTGAGTTTCCCATCGTAAGCATGGGTGAAGGCGTCCCGCAAATTGGCCGAGCCAACGATGATGACAATGTGGACAACGGCGAGCGGTTCAACGACATCGTGACCTGGGTCAAGGGGAACCACAGCATCGCGTTCGGTTTCGATTTCCGCAATCAATTGTATGCGACATATGCATTCGATACCGATACAGGCGTCTACAATTTCGCACGCGCCCAGACCGCGGCCGATCAGGCCGTGTCCGGGACGAGCGGCAATGGTATCGCAAGCTTCCTGTTAGGCGATCTCACCAATGGCAACGCGTTCCTGCAAGGGCATGTACCGAGGTGGACGTTCCAATACTATGGCGGGTTTGTCCAGGACGATTGGAAGGTAACACCCCATCTGACGTTGAATCTGGGTCTGCGCTACAGCGTCGATGTGCCCCGCGCTGAGTCGCACAACGACACCTCGAATTTCAGCCCGACTGTGCCGAATCCGGCAGCCGGCAACCTGCCGGGGGGAATGGTATTCGGGAATACCTGCGGCGGGTGTAATCCCAAGTGGGCAACGACGAAGTTCCATGATGTCGCGCCTCGTATCGGATTCGCCTACAACCCGAATGGCGGCCGGTTCGTGATTCGCGGCGGCTACGGAGTTCTTTACGGGCCGCTCCAATACACGGATTTCGGCGGCTCACAGGTCCAGGGATATTCGGCTACACCCACCTTTAGCAGCTCAAACGGATTCGATCCGGCGTTCAACTGGGACAATGGATTTCCACCGTTCCCGCCTCCACCGTCCTTGAACCCATCAGTGGTAAACACCGGTAATCCGAATTGGATACAGCCTCGTTTCGGGCAGCCGGCGATCATACAGAGCTGGAGTTTACAACTGCAAGGGCAAGTGTCAAAGGACATGGTTGCCACTTTGGGTTATGTAGCGAACCGCGCTCAGAACCTGCGCTCAGCGATTATGAACTGGAACAACATTCCGATTCAGGATCTGAATCTGGGCAGCGCGCTAAATCAGCCCGTGTCGAACAATACGCTGGGGGTCGCGCCGCCGTATCCAAATTTCTATGCCGACTGGGGAAACGGCGTGAACGTGGCGCAAGCTCTCCGCCCCTTTCCGCAGTACGACTTCATATACATGGATGTGCTGCAGAATATAGGACAATCGACCTTTCAATCGCTCCAAGCTACTCTGGAGCGCCGCATGAGCGCGGGGTTGAGCGTCCAAGGTTCCTTCACCTGGTCGAAGACTTTGACTGACGCCGATAGTATTCTACCGGGTATCAATGGCGGCATCAGTCAGATTCAGAATCCAGCCGATCTGAACAGCGAAAAGGCTTTGAGCAGCCAGGACGTGCCGTACATGTTCACCATGTCATTCATCTATCAGCTCCCGTTCGGCTCGGGGAAGCGCTTCCTGACACATGGGATCGGAGGCGCAGTGCTTGGAGGATGGCAGATTGGAGCCGTCCTGCGCTATCAGACGGGGGTGCCGACTTCATTCGGCTGCTCCAACGGAATACCGGATTGGCAGAACTGTATCCGGTTCAATCGTGTTGCGGGAGTGTCCCCGCTCAGTCCTCAGGTGTTGAACGGAACATTCGATCCGTTCGTAGACCGCTACTTCAGCCCGCCATGTCAATACAACGGTCAGGCGGGCTGCGGCTTTGCCGATCCAAACACGGAGCTGGTTGCGGCGGGAAGCACAGTTACCGTGCAGCAGGCGAGAGGAGGAGCGTATTATCTAGGCGACTATCCACGCAACAACGGAGATGTTCGCGCTCCGAACTATGACAATGAGGACATCAGCATCATCCGAAACTTCCATATCGTCGAGAGGCTTAGTATCCAAGCGAAGGCGGAGTTGCTCAATGCCTTCAACCGGCACATTTTCAGCGTGCCCGACGCCGCGCCTTACGATTCGAATTTCGGATTGGTGAACAGCACCATCGATCAGCAGCGAATTGTGCAGTTCACATTGCGATTGAACTTCTGAAATCCACCGGCCGGTCTGTTAACAGTAGTTTGTGCAGTCCACAAGAACCCGGTTGAGCTATAAACCGGCCCAGCCGGGTTCTTGCTTGCTGCTGAGCATAGTGGCGCTGATGCCACTATGGGCGGATTCACCCGCGAACACGCCTGCGGCGCTGTTCAGCGTCGGATCCAAGCAATTTAACGATCACCAATTCGCCGCCGCCCGCGAATCGTTCAGTCGAGTCATTGAACTGGATGCCCGAAACGCCAAAGCTTATCGTGCGCTGGGTATGACGGACCTGGAACTGAAGGATTATCAGGCGGCCTATCAAGCCTGGCTGAAGGCCGTAGCTCTTGATCCGAAGGACGAGACATCGAAGTATTATCTGGGACGGCTGTTTTACCAGGCAGATCTTGCCAATGAAGCCGCTGCCTGGCTGCGGGAAGCGCTGAAGATTGCGCCGGAAGATTTCAAGGCGACAACATATCTGGGGTTGTGCGCGGAAGCGCTCGGGTACGACAACACAGCGGTTCAGCTCTATCGCAAAGCGGTCGCGGAAAGCGAGGCCCAGGAGAAGCCGTACGCGGAAGCTTATCTGAATCTGGGTAATTTTCTGCGGAAGGAAGGAAACGATGAGCAGGCACTTGCGGTTCTGCAACAAGGTGCGCGGAAGTGCCCTGATGCGCAGGAGCTGACGGCTCTGGGCGAGTTGCTCGCGCGGCGGAATGAGACACGGCGGGCGGAAGAGGCGCTCCGGCAGGCGATCGCCCTCGATCCCAAGCTCTCGCAAGCGCATTATAGGCTCGCGCTGCTATTGAAATCGCTGGGGCGTGCGGATGAAGCGCGGCGTGAGATGGCAGCTTTTCAGGAAGCGAAAACCGTGGAAGACCAGGCTCCGAAGATCACGGCGTTGCGGAAGCCGGCCACTCCGTGACGCGAAGGATTTTACGCACGGCCGGATTGCGGATTACCTGCCGGGTTCCGCTGGGCCATGAAATTTCGATGCTGCGGACGGCGTTCTCCTGGCCGATTCCGAAGTACACCCGCTTGTCTACCGCGGATTGATAACTGGCGGTGGTGGTCACCATCCCGTACTGCACTTTGCCGGATTCCGACGTGAGTTTCACCTTCGCGCCAATGGCATCGCGGTTACTGCGTGTTCCTTGCAGATCGAGGCCAATCCACGTATTGCGATTGCCGCCTTCATTGCGCAAGACATAGGCGGGGCCGCCGCAGGTAACAACCACCACGTCGATGTCCCCGTCGTTATCGAGATCGCCGAAAGCCGCTCCACGGCTGGCCCACTTCTGCGCGAATACGGGTCCCGAGACAGCAGAAACGTTTACGAACTTCCCGTTGACTTGCCGCAATAGAAGTAACGGCTGCAGGTATTCGAGATGCGGCTGCATTGCGTGAACATTATCCATGACATGACTGTTCGCGAAGAACAAGTCCTTATGACCGTCGTTATCGTAGTCGAAGATGCGCATACCCCACCCGCCATATAGGCGCGTAAATTCACCCAGCCGCGAGACGTTCGTGTCGTAGTTGAACGTGTTGCCGTCGATGTTGTGGAAATACGCGTAAGTTTCGTTGGACAGCGCGGTGGTTACGATATCGGGCCGTCCGTCGTCGTCGACATCGGCGGCATCGGTACCCATGCCCGCGAAGACTTTGCCCTCATCGTTATATCCGACGCCTGCGGGCAAAGCGTTTTCGGTAAAGGTGCCGTCTCCGTCG
>DATBEF010000113.1:0-13469 GCA_036269625.1 Bryobacteraceae bacterium
GAAGACGAGCAGCAAGCGTCTACGCGACCAGCCTATCTTGCGACTCTGGAACGTAAGTTGCAGTCTTGCAATAAACATGCCAGTGGCTGATTTCGAGCAGTTCAAGATACACGATGCATCCAGCTACGATGCCGTGGCTGCGGCATTTGACCTCTTTACCAGACGCTTCACTCCGCCCATCGCACGACGGCTTTGCTCGCTTGCCGGGTTGAAGCCTGGAACCGCGGTGTTGGATATCGGGACCGGCACGGGCATCGTGGCCCTGGAAGCTGCGCCGCATGTCGCACCCGGAGGGCGCATCATCGGTATCGATCTGTCGCAAGGAATGCTGGCGATAGCGCGGAAGCATGCCGCCGTTTTTCGGGACAGCGTCGAATTCCGGGAGATGGATGCCGAGCGCCTGGCATTTCCCGACAGCTTTTTCGATTCGGTGGTATCGCTGTTTGCGCTATTGCATTTCCCGGATCCGCTCGGGGCTTTACGCGAGATCCGCCGCGTTCTTCGGCCGGGCGGCTCACTGGCTATTGCAGTGGGTAGCCGGCCGCCGCTTTCGCTCGCCGGCATGGCCCATCGCATCGGCCGCATCCCGTTTTATGCGGAACATCTTCTGGGGCGCGTGCTGATCGCGCCGGCTTTCCTGGATGGCTTGGTATTGCGGCATATTCCGGATGGTTCCGCACCGGAGCAGACAGAGCTTGCCGGGCGCACACGGAACCGTTCCGCGGCCGTGCCGCAACTTCTTAAACAGGCGGGCTTCAGGGATGTGTCGCTGAGTTGGGAAGGCTTCGAGATCGCTCTCGATAGCGTGGAAGAATTCTGGGAACTTCAGTGTACTTATTCGAGCCTCGCGCGCAAAAGGCTGGCCTCGGCTAGCGCGGCGCAGAGAAAAGCGATCGAAGCGGAGTTCGCCGCCCGATGCGGGAGCGTGCTGGCCCGCGGCGGGCGCCTGGTCTACACCTATGCGGCGCTGTATGCGGCTGCGCGGAACGGCGCTTGATGGCCATGAAACCGAACAAGTCTCTGGCATCCAATGAAGAGTGGAAGGCATGGGGAAAACTCGATCCGCTGTATGGCGTTGCCACCATACGCGAACACGCCAAAAGTGGGGCCAATCCGTGGACGGATGAGGCCTTCTATGAACTTGGAGCCACCGACTGGCGCCTGTTTTGTTCGAAGTGGGAACAGTATGGCGTGAACCGGAGTACTTGCGTCGAGATCGGATGCGGCGCCGGGAGGCTGACGGCCCACCTGGCGCAACATTTCCAGTCTGTACACGGACTGGACGTCTCCGCTGGCATGATCGATTACGCGCGCGGGCGCATGCCGTCCAATGTCTCCCTACATGTAACCGGAGGGTTGGATATTCCTTTACCGGATGGCTCCGCCACCGCAGTCTTTTCGGCTCACGTGTTGCAGCACCTTTCGAGCGGGGATGCGATAGTAAGCTGCATTCGCGAAATGCACCGCGTCCTGGCTCCGGGGAGCACTGTCATGCTCCACGTTCCTGTGATCGTTTGGCCTTGGGGCTCATTTCACGGCGTCCACAAGCTGGTTCACCGGCTGAAGTGCAGAGTGGATGGTTGGCAGGCTCAACTGAAGCGCCACGCATTCCGCCTAGGCTTAACGAAGCGTCCCGCCATGCAAGTCATCTGGTATGAATTGTCCTGGTTGTGCGGCAGGCTGGCGCAAGCGGGCTTTCAAAATATCGAAATCCGGATTCTGTTCGGCGGATCAAAAATGGCCGTGCAACATCCATTTGTGTTCGCAACCAGGAAATAGCGCACACATGTACCAGATCGACCTCAACGGTTCACGGCAGCGCTTTGAACCCGGTGGCAACCCGGCCGGCGATTTTGGAGCGCGTGTCCCCGAGCTGGATGGGATTCGCGGCATCGCGATTCTGGCGGTCCTGTTTTATCACGTCTTCAGCTACACCATGCTCCGCAGAAGCTGGACTGGACTCGCGCACACAGTGGCGCGAGCGACCGAGAACGGCTCACACGGGGTGGATCTCTTTTTCGTACTTTCGGGCTTCCTGATTACCGGCATTTTACTTGACACCCGCTGGGACGCTCACTATTTTCGGAACTTCTATGCGCGCCGCGCTATTCGGATTCTCCCGCTGTACTATAGCGTCCTTCTGATCATCCTGCTCTGTTACCGGCACTCCGGTAAGTACGTGTTCCTGAGCTTCTTCCATTTTTCCAACATCTCCCCGATTCTGGGCATCACGATGATAAACGGGGCCATGTGGTCTCTTTCGGTGGAGGAACATTTCTATTTATGTTGGCCTTGGATTCTTCGCCGGCTCAGCTTAAGAAACGTAGCGCTGGCGGCTGGAGTGGTGTGTCTGGCCGAACCGGTCATCCGCGGCATTGCGTTTCCTTATGTCACGACCGTGTTCCCGTATTCGTGGTTCCGGCTGGATGGAATTGCCTCCGGCGCGTTGATCGCGTGTTTTGTGCGCTCCTCCGGCTATTCGACGCAACGCGCCAACAGAGCTGCGATGCTGCTCGCGTGCCTGGGAGTGCTGATTGAAATCGCCGGATCGCCGTGGAGTATCCGGCAGCATCAAACGCAGTTCGGGGCGGTGTGCGAGTACCCGCCCATCGATATGATCTGCGCGGCTGTCGTGCTTTGGGGCGTGTGTAATTCCAGGCTGCCCCGAACGCGTCTCCTTCGGCTCCGGCCGCTACGGATTTGCGGCGACCTGAGCTATTGTCTTTACCTGAGCCACTGCATGGTGATGGATTCGTATGACGTCAGCTTGAAGCATTTGGGATATGCTCCAGCCGTCACCAGCTTCGGCGGCATAGTGGTCCGAGCGACGGTCGTGCTGGTGGTTTGCTTTATCATCGCCGCCATTTCGCGCGCAGTGATCGAGCGGCCGGCGCGGCGGGCAAAGAGGTTCTTCGAACCGACTGGCGCTGAACCGCGTTTGGCTACGGTCGCTGCGTAGCGCAGGGCCCTTTTACTGGTCCAGCCGGAATATCATGGTCCCGCCGATCATGTTCATTCTGACCGGCAGGTCGTTTTCGGGATTCAGGGAAGGATTTGCAAACCGATAGATCCGCAAGAAACCATTCCAGCGCGGATCGGAACTGGCGAGTTGGATGTCCCGTACCGGAATCATCCTTGGCGGAGCAGAATGCAGCAACTGTTCCCAAGGGCTCTGGTTCCTTCTCTCCAGCTCCGGTGAATGCTCTACTACGATGTATTCCACACCGTAGCGATTCGCGAATTTCTCGATGTTAACGGGGGTGAAGATCGTCCGAGGGAGTTTGTTGCCCGAAATGATGGCGGAATCCAAACCGGGCCGCGCAGCCCGATAGCTGAAGATGAAATAACCATCGGTACCGCCGCAGTACATGATCCGATGGGGCTTAGCCGCCGCTACAAATTTGGCGGCTTCATCGGGACCGCTCAGGAAAACTCGCCGCGCCCGGAAACCCTCAACGCAGCCAATGGTCATGATCAGGATGCCTGCGGCGGCTACCCATCGGCGAGCGCCGGGCCATCGCTCGGCGAAGCTAAACAGCCCGGCGTATCCCAAGGCGATCAACGGCGGAAGAGCAAAAAAAAGGTACCGCACGGCGAACGGTCCGATGAGCAGCAGGACGAATAGCAACGAACCCGTCCAGGCGACATAGAGCGCTGTGGGCTTGCGATGGACCAAACGCCCGGCGAGGGCCGCCAAAAAAATAATCAGCAGAATGGCGCCAGGTATTCCGACCGCGTTGACATAGTGGGTTGCATAGAATTTCAGGTGATGCTCGAAAACGTAAACGTGCCCATCGGGTGGATTGGCTTGATTTATGCCCGCGTTGTGAAACGGGACCGCTAAGGCGGACAGCGCCGCCACGAGCGCTGCGAATACCAGGGATGCCACCCAGATGCCGGCCTTTTTCAGGAGACTCCATCGGCCAAGCAGCGCAATGTAGACAAACGGCACGGCACCCAGAAACACGGTTTGTTGTTTTGTCCACACCGCCGTGCCCGCAATGAAGCCATACGCGACGGCCCGCCCGATCGGAAATTCGGTGTCCACCGTCCGGAGACAATAAATCGCAAGCAGCGCGAGCACGAGCGCCGGAAATTCGAGCATCACATCCGCGCTCAACGACAAAGCGTATGGTAGCGATAAGAAAGTAATCGTGGAAAGCGCGGCGGGCAGGACCGAGCCATGTCTAGCCGAGCCACTTGTAGCCGATTCATGCGTGGCCAGTACGAGCCGGAACAGAAGTACGCCGGAGAGGGCAACGGCGACCGCAATCGCCAGTCTGGCAGCCAGCACGTTGACCCCAAAGGCGGAAAAAAAGAGGGCTTCCACAGCAGGAAACAAAGGCGGGTGATACGGCATCGAGAGCGCCGGGAGATGCGCATAAAATGCGCGGCCAAATGCCCGCGGCTGCGCGAGTTTGCCGCTTGCGATCAGGTCGTGCAAAAACACGCCGTTCATCGCGTGGCGAGCTCCATCGGTATCGACAATGTCGATAGTACGAAGACCCCACCCGGCGAAGAAAATACCAATGACAACACACCACCACCAAGCTTGTCGAGAGGCCGGGGCCGCCGGCGCTGTTCTGGACCTGCTCTCGGCGTATAGCTCGGGCTGGGCTTCGATCATGTTCACGAGATTGGGCCTGGAGGCGCGATCGTCACTTCGACCGCATTACGGGTTCGCTAGCCGGACGGACCACCTCGTCACGGCTTTCTTTCAGGAAATGCTTCTTCAGATACATCGCGATCCCGATGAGGAAAGCAAGGCCGCTGTAGAAGTAAAACAGCAGGTGGAAGGGTATTGCGGCCAGGGCGGTTAGCCATCCCATGCGCCGGGCCAGAAAAATATAGAAGCGATGATTTATGGCGACGATCGACAGAACCATAACGTAGAAGCAGAAAACCGGTACCCGCGTGGGCAGGAATCTCGCAATAAACGCCAGGCTTGCAATCAGATAAGCTCCATAGGCCATGCCCGTTATTTTTCGCACGAATTGCGTTTTATAGGCATAGCGATAGCGGATGAATAAGAGCAGATAGCCTACCAGGACGGGCGGCATCAGCGAAATCATATGGTGCGTATAGGAGAGCCACAAAAACGCTCCCACCGATAAGCCAAACACGAGTTTCACGCCTTTGCCTCGAGAAACGCCGCTCTCGGTCCAGTAGCATGCCAGCGCAAAAAGCATCGAGGCCAGCAATGGCACCAGGAAAAGGCCCTTGTAATAGACTGCGGCTGCCAGGGCAAAGGCGAACAGCATGAAAGCCAGCGCTACGCTTACACGCTGGCTCATTTCGAGATTGAGGTCGTTCGACATCCGCCCGTCCCGGAGGATCAGTTCGGTCCACGGCATCCCGCGGTCAAATACATCGGTTTTGACGAGATTCAGGAAAGTCCAGTGCTTGACATGCTTGACCTCCAAATCGCGATCGAGAAGAATCTTGTGTCCGCTCGCGACCAGCCGGGAACCGAGCTCAATGTCCTCGATTGCCGGGCGGCCATAGCCCTCATCGAAACCGCCGTACTTCAAAAACACGTCACGCCGGATTGCGCCGCAACCGCTCCAGAAGGTGGTGGCTTCCCGCCGCCCTTGCTGGTGGGTGTACCGGTGCATCAGGTTCCGGTACATCGAAAGGACATCTTGCTCGTGCGGCGAATCGTCATAGGATCCGATAATGGCATCGACTTCCGGATTCGCTTCGAAGCCGAAGGTGAGCCGTGTCAGCGTGTTTCGATGGATGCAGACGTCGGAATCGATAAAGAAAATCACCTCACCGGCGGCTTCCCGAGCGCCCAGATTGCGCGCATGGGCAGGTCCTTTCCGGCCGCCGGTGGACAGGAGCATCGCGCCGAAATCACGAACGAGTTCGGCGGTTTTGTCGGTCGAGCTATCGTCGACGATTATAATCTCAAACGGCTGCGTTTCCGAGACCGCAAGTGATTGCAAACACGCCGGTAGAGTTCGGCAGGCGTTATACGCCGGTATTATCACCGATATGCGAGGAGTCGCCATCCGCTGACTTGCCGGAGCAGCATGTTTGCGGCCAAAATTAGCCCACACGCAGGTGACGAATAAACTGCCCGTGATAAGTATTTCGCGCAGGCGTGCCGCCGTTCGAAAGCGCCAGCCGCAGTTGCTCGATGCGAGCCTGGCTCACTCACTGGTTGTCTTTTGAGCAACTTGTAAACACAGATCTTCTCTCCGGACCAGCAGCGAGACAGGCGAGAGCATCGCAATAGAAACACGTATGACCCGAGCGGATGCCCATATTTCGCCAAAAGTTGCCCAAATTTGGCACTACTCCCAAATTGGCGCTCCGACAGCCGGGGGGACGCTCGGATTGCTCAGTGAAGCACTACGTTTCCGAAGATGCTGATGTTGCCGAAGATGCTTATTCCGGAGACGCTTCCACTTGGCTTGCCCATCGTTTTCACCATAAAGTTGGCCGAGGTCAGACCCGTCTGGCCCGTGGAGATAGTAAATGTCTGCGTGGTTCCTGGCGTCCCCGGTGCTGGGATCGAAGGCGCATCGGTCGAAGCGAACCAGTTCTGCGTGATAACCGGATTACCGATCCAGGAGTACGTTCCGGCGTTGAATCCGATCCAATCCACAATCTGCTTGAGACCCCACTTGATCCGGTAATACGAGCTGCCACTCGGAACCGTCCAGCCAATCGTGTACGAGCCGCCGCCGTTATTGGTGAAGCTGGTGATCGGCGTGTTTTGCAGCGTCAGTCCGGTCGGGTGATTGATGTAGTAAATATTGTTTCCGATGGTGTAGTGGAAGGCCTCATCCAGCGTCGAGGCTTGGCTCAGATTCCGCAGCATGTTGAAGTTCATCAACGATTGCCAGGAAGTAGAGCCCGTGTACTGATTCGTGATGAAGTAATGAAACCAGATAGTCTGGTCGTTCTTGACCGCCCAGTCATAGGCGGTATTGCATTGGTTCGGGTAATCGATCGCCATTGCGTAACGGAACCCGTTGTTCGTCCAATTGGCAGTGCCGTCGTTATAGGACATTTCATTCAGCGCCCATTGCGCGGTTCCGTACGCGTAGTCCCATTCTTGGTTAAAGTAGGTCCATGATGGATTCAGGGCTGACTCCATCTGGTGCATTTCCCACATTCCTTCTAATTTGCGGGAGGACATGAAGGGCTTTGCCGTTCGTACCGAAGCGGGAATGATACCGTTACATGCAACCGGATCGGCGGTGACGCTTGTATCTTTGAACACATTTGAGACACCTCGTACTGTGCTCGTACCTGCCTGAGGTATCGAGCCAAACGTATCGGGGGTACATGCTGCAGGATATCCAGCGTAGGCGCATAGATTCGGCTGCAACTTGTTTACATAGGCTGTCTCACCGTTTGTCCGGACGGTAGCGGCATCGGCTGCGTGGCCCGTTGACGCAAGGAATAAGGCCATGCGCGATGTCCACATAAGAAGATTGCCCACGCTGCGATCATTCCAGGTCGCCGGGCTCACCGTTGTGAAATTGCTGTTGCTCGTACTGGTGGTGAACATCGAAACGCTATCTGTAATCGCGTCATGGATCGTCTCATCGCCGCTCATCAGATAATAGGCGAAAATGCCCTGTGCATTCGGGTGCTCAAAGTCGGATTGCAACCACTGATTCTGCCCCGAGCTAGTCAGATTCCTGTTTGTGGATACGGCAGTTGGGTAATCATAATACTGCGTCTCCGTAGGGTGCGCATCCCAGCGGAATCCGTCGCTGCGGGGGAACCCAGACTGAGCCACGAATTTATAAAAATTCGCCGCGTTCGTGTAAGAGCCTGAATAGCCGCGCCGGATCCAGTCGATCAGATTGGAATACTTGAATTCCATTTGATTATTGCCGCCCGGAACACCCCAGTTCCACCTACGATACACACACACCCAGTTATCCGCGCACTGCTCATCGACGTTCCCAGCGTAGTTTGCGAGTACGCTATCGGATGGGCTGCGCGATGTGATCGAGGGGGATGCCGCCGCAGTGATCGCCGCATAATAGGCGCTCTCCTCCGTAGGATCTAGCAACGGATACGGGAAGACTGCGGCCGAGTTATACCACGCTGCCGTTGGGCGTGCAATGAGCGGGTATTGCAACCGCAAGAAGTCATTTGATCCGAGCGTTGCGCCCGCCGAGAAATCCAGGTAGACGGTGTGGATGTCCCATTGCGGCCAAGCCTGATAGTAAGGCGCGTTGGCCGTCAGAGTGGAAGTGCTGGTGGTGTTGTTTTCTTGCGCCCACAGGCCCAGCCGCACATCGTCGCCACCGGCTCTGAATTCCAGGCTGTCGTTGCCATAACCGGCAAACTGATCCTGTCCTATCAGCAACGTATTCGAGGATGAATCGGCAACGGTGGCCCAGCCTGTCGGCAGTTGTCCGAATGTGCCTGTGATGGAAGCCGTTCCGTTGTTTACCACCGAATAGCCGCTCAACGAGCTGTACGGTATGCAGGCGTTCGAATTGTCGTGACACCATTGGCTTGACTTCAGCGTGTTCGATTCTGCCTCATAGATGTAGGCATAATCCGTCCCGCCGCTACTATTCAGCGTTCCAGTGGAGGGTGTCCCGGTGTGATTCGCGATTGTGTAAGTGAGCGTCCCGGCCAAGTTCGCTTTTACCCGAAACTCCAAGCCCTGAAAGCCTTTTGTTGCCGTCGCAAAGACCGTCCCGCTTCCGTAGTCTGCGTTTCGCATACTCACGGTAGCCGCTACCGAGGACTTGCCCTGCACAAAGGTAAGCCGGCTCGTCTGGTGCATGTACACATGGCCGCTGCCGTCATTCAGGTCCGAGGAGCACTTCAGGATTGCAACGGCCGGACCGTTCTCGTCAATCGTGCAAGTTGAATTTACACCATCATTCGCGCTGGTATAGAGCGTCGTACAAGGCGTCCCGCCCGAGGTCGGAGAGCAGGTTACGTTACCGGGATAAGCGGCGGTGGGAGTCGGGCCGTACACAACGACGCCCTGCGATGTGCCAGAAGACACAAGCGTCGTCGCTCCTACTTGCATCTGGTCGATACCGTCAAAATTCGCTTTCCGAATCGTGAAGCAAACCGCGGAACCGGCGCCACATGTACCTCCGGTTGTATTGACGGTGATTGTCGAGCCGTTGTCGGTTGCCAGATTAGCGCCCCCGAAGTTGCCGCTTCCGGCGTCCGTCACGGTGACTGAAGCTGTTCCGCCCGCTGCGACGCTGGGAATAATAGCGCGGATCTTGGCCCATTTGATATTGCCGTCCGGCCAGGTCGCCTCGACGCTGAATTGCGCTGCCGACGCGCCGATTAAGTTCCAGCCGCTGACATTGGTTTCGTTGAGCGAATCCGGTACCGGGAAGCCGAAGGTTACCGCCTCGCTTGTCCGGGATAACCCAGTCGCCAACGCACCCGGGAATATCGATTCCTGCACGGTGACCGGCGCATAGAGCGCCGGCGTGTTGATCGTGATCGAGAGCGCTTGCGTCGGCGTCCCGTCCGTGCTGGAAACCTGCACCGTAAAACTGCTGGTCGCTGCGGCGGTGGGTGTTCCGCTAATCACCCCAGTCGAACTGTTGAGCGAAGCCCACGAGGGAAGCGCTCCGGCAGAGATAGAGAAGGTCAGTGTGCCTGTACAGCCGGATGTGTTAACGGTTTGCAAGTAGGGCAGACCGATGAGTCCGGACGGCAGGCTCGATGTCGTAATGGCGCAAGAGGCGGAAGAACTGGCGGACCATGTAGAGCCATTCCAGACGCGGCGATAGACTTGCGTGAGATTGCCGTATTCAAGTTCGGCGAACGCCACCACCGGCGTGCTGCCGACGTAGGCCATGCTCGTGTCGTGAACGCTTCCATTTGTCGTGTCAGCTGCAATCCCGGAGCCTAATTGCGACCATGAAGAGCCGTTCCATTCCTTTACATAGGCAAGCGAATGCGCGGACGTGGATGTCTGCTCTTCCCAGCCCATGTAGAGATTCGTTCCATCCGTCGTCAGACTGGGATGGTAGGCCATGCCGGTGAACGTATTGATATTCAGCGGCCCTGTTCCGACTTGCGCCCAGGAGTTCGTTCCAGAGTTGTACTGCAACACGTAAAGCCTGAGATTGCCAGTTTGTGAGCTTTCGGTGAAGGCGATGTACCAGGAGCCATTCGAGTACACGACCGAAGGCAGGTACGCCCAATCCGTGCTCGTGATATTGAGCGCCGTTCCCATCTGCGACCAAGCCGAGCCGTTCCACAGTTTGCAGTAGAGTTTCGGCTGGGTCGTCAGCGTGACTTTCGCCGAAAGATTGGTGCCCTCCACTTCTTCCGTCCAGCATTCCGCGATGTTGCCCGCCCCATCGGTTGCCGGTTGACTGGCGTAGGTGGCATGGCTGTTGCTTGTCGCGATATTAAGTGCCCCGGTGCCGAGCTGCGTCCATGCCCCGCTTGCGTACTTAGCTACGTAGACCTGATGCGTATGCGGCAAAACGTTATCGTTCTCTTCCATCACGGAGATCACAGGGTTGCTGCCAACTGCGATTAAGCCGGTCGGATACGAGCGCAGTTTCGGATCGATGGTGACGCTGCTGCAATCCGTAGTAAAGCAGTTAATAAAGCCTATCGGCGCGATGGTCCACGCACCGGAATGCGTGTGTTGGGCGCTAAAGGTAACTGTATTCGCCCCGAACGCCGTCAACTGAACCACCTCCGCTGTGCCTGTTCCCTGGCTGATTGTCAGTTGCGAGGAACTCGTCAGGCCCGAAGGCATCGGGCTGAGAGGGACGGTATTGCTGCCGATAGCAATGGTCCCGCCGGGAGTTTGCGGTGCCCATCCACCATTCCAGCCCGTCGAGCCATTGTAGACCTGCATGAAAGAGCGGGAAGAGGCCGACGCGCCGAGACCGGTATAGTTGTGCTTCTCGTAGGCTATGTATTGAGTCCCGGCGATGTTGACCGTGAACACATGGCTCATTGGGTCTTGATTGTATTCGCCGTACCGTATCGATTGGCAGCGCGCATCGGGCGTGCCCGAAGGGAAATAGGTGATCGCGTTAGTCGCGGAGACGGAACCCACTACCGCTGTCGGAACCCAGCAGTTCGAGTTTGAGCCTGCCGGTTGCCCGGTTTCGGCATGGGCCACATAGAGAACACCCGCATTCGTACTTACAGACACGTCGAAGGCATTTCCCTGCACGGTATTACTTGTGCCCGGCGACGTGCTGTTCAGCGACCCGGCTGGCGGATTATAAGCTGTGCCGGCCCTGCCGTAATTCAGCGCGGCGCTGATCGCATAAGCCCACACGGTTCCGTTGTAATTCGTTTGGAGGAAGACGTTATTGACCGGATCATATTCGAGACTGTCGGAGGTGGCATTGCTGCCATTGCTGCCGTTCGCGTACCCGCAAGCGGTCATGCCCGGCCCACACGCTTCCGTCCAAGCTGCCGTCGTCGGGTTGTAAGTGTAGGTGTCCTGATATATGGTTCCGGTGCTCGCGCTGCAACCGGAGCTTAGATCCCGTCCGCCCATTAGCAAGAACTTGTTGTCCGTCGAGGAATAAGCAAACCCCGCGCATTGACGGCTCGGAGGATAACTTGAAGAAACGCAATCCGGCCCGGTGCAGGTGGTCGTTACCGGCGTCCAGGTATCGGTCGCGTCGTTATAGGTCGTAATTGTCGTCAACCCGCCGCCCCACACATAAAACAGCCCGTCGGTCGAATTCCAGCGGATGTTTCCCGAGTTAGTTGCCCTGGCCGGAATATTCGTGGTCGATGTGGCCGTGCAACTGGTCAGCACGCCGAGCGAATTGATCGTGCAGATATTAGCGGATCCGATTGTCCCACCCTGCCGGAAATCGTTGAAGATGAGGCATTTCCCGTTCGTCTGGTCGCATGCACCCATGTTGAGTTGGTCCGCAGAGAGCCAAACGCGCGTCAAACTCCCCGAATTGGCGGAAGAAGTGGGCAATGGCCCATCGCGCATCGTCAGGCCGTTGGCATACCAGATCCATTCGTCGCTCAAGACTTCATTTGTGTTGCCATATGACTCGTCTGCTTGAAAAATCAGCGCATCGGCGGGCGCATAGTAATCAGCCATGCTGACTTCATGGCCACCGGCGAATGAATGCAGTCCGTGCGGGCCACCCCCCTGCTCGACAACCGAGAACTTATTCGCCGTGTAGTCATAGCAGATTAGGCCATCTTGAATTTCGCTGGTCACTCCGCGCGTCAGATAATTGGTCTGGGTGCAGACGAGTTTCAACGAATTGATGTAGACCGATTTCTCGTAACCCACTGGCGTGGACGGATAGCCACCCGGACTCAGCGACGTCCAAGTGTTGGTCGTAATGGGCGTTCCCTGCCCGAACGCTAGGCCAGCGTATGTTAGCACCCCTAACATCAGCGCTGTTTTTCGATATCCAGAGATCATGTTAAAAGCCGTCCTGTAAGTAGTCATCTAGGGCAGGAATACAATCTGCGGTGAGCGGTGAGCGCCGACATTACTTAGCCCCGTGCCCGTACAACTCGACGGCCAAGTCGGGACGCCGCTAGTCCAGGTAACGGAATTGGCGCATTTACCTTGTCTCGCATTTAGTGCTTGATTCAGCATTAATTGCAAACTGAGCTGAGTAGATGCTTCTTCGGCTAACGTCAGATTCGCCGTATCAGTCGAAATAACAACCCAGTAAATCGTACCCTCGGTAAGCGTATAGGGAGAAGTCAGACTGCAAAATACCGGACCTCCCGAAGTGCTCGCGCAGCCGTTAGTGCTGGCTCGTAGCGTGGCGGGGCTCAGCGGTCCTGTGTAGATCGCCGCCGCCACGTTCGAGGACGCTTGCGGCGTGAAGATCGGGATGCCAATTGTATTCACCGTGATCGACACGCCCGTTGTGCAGCAGACGAATTCCCATGCTTCACTATCACCCGCCGTAAATGTCACACCCGCCGCCTGATACGCTATATCTCCGAAGGGTGCAACGTAGCCCTGTCCGGCTCCGCTTAACGTTGTTCCCGACCCAAAGTGTGCCGGCGTCAAATCGACGATGGCCGTTTGGCCTGAAGCTGCCGCCGCTGTCTTAAAAACACCGATGATGCGCTGTGTAACGGGTACGTTCGAGCTCGCGGTTTGACCCAAATCGTGAACATAACCCGCATTCGTAGTGCTGATCGCCGCCATATCGCCAATGGTTGTGCTCCCATCGGCGAGCACCGCCTGCTGGCCGTATCGGGCGACTGCATAATTGGTAGTCCCGCTGACAGCCGTCGTCGGGCAAACGCCGTATGCTCCGCTATCGGAAGTGGTCACGGCTACGATGTTGAAGCTCGTATCGGTTTTACATAATGTGCTTGCCGTTACTCCTCCGGCGCCTACCGTAAACAGCCAGTTTTCTGCGCCGCCGATAACCGGCGCTGTGAGCGTCGGGGAGGTTAGTGTAGGGGACGTGAGAGTCGGGGATGTCACTCTGGCGAGGTTGCCTGTTCCCGAAAACCCGAGCATCGACAGATGC
>DATBEF010000130.1:0-43388 GCA_036269625.1 Bryobacteraceae bacterium
ATTCCGGGCACAAAACGCCGTGTCTACCTTGAGGAGAATGCCGGCGCCGTGGATATCAAACTCAGCGACGACAACGTGGCTCGCCTGGAGGCCGCATTACGCCCTGAAGCCGTGTCCGGACCGCGCTACAACGAAAGGGTCATGGCGTGGGTTGATCGCTGATCTGAACGGGCCAAACAATTCGAAGTAGTCGCTCTAACTCAACGAGGTTTCGATCCACAGGTGCCCTGGGCTGAAAAATGCGCTTAGCCCGTCAGCCTCCTTTGATGGCTGTCTGCTGGGAGCAGGAACAGCCCGACGGCAAAGCGGTAACGTCATCGACATCGGAGGTTGTGTCCGAAATCACATTTAACCCGGAAGTTATGCAGATTCCGCCAGCGCCTGAAGAGTCCGGTTACCAGAATGTAGCCGCTTTGGTTGGATGGTCGGCCACTCGTACAATGCTAGCCACGAAAAGGCGTTGGATGAAGTTTGCCCCCACATGTGCGCATAACGCGCATCTCGGAGAGACGGCGAGAGGACAACGGAGCGGGCGACCCGAGTTACCCTTGGCAATACCGTTAGGAGAAAGTGGCATTCAGTCCCCCAAAGGCCCACGCAGAGCTCCCGGATCTCTTAAGTTGGACGCTTGGGGTGCAAGCTCTTGATTAGTTAGCCCGTGCGCCCTCGACCCGCCGCGCGACGATACCGGCAAAGGCCGCACGCACCGGGATAAAGACCAGCAGCCACAGCACCGCCGTCACCACCGCAAGCGGCAGACCTTCGGGAGCCATCAGCGCGTGGTACAACAAAATATTTACGCCGATCGCTCCGAGCACTGTCAGCGCGAGTGGAACAAAGCTGTTCGCCAGCAACAGAATGCCGCCGATAATCTGAAACACGGCGACGACGTGCATATACTTCGAGGCGAACAAAACCCCGGCGAACTGACCAGCGAGGCCAGTAGGCATCGGCATATGAATGAACTGAAGAAATGTATTCAGCCCGAAAACGATAAACTCAATCCCGAGCAGAATGCGAGCGATCAAAGCAGCAATTTTCATGGATTCTCTCCGAATAGGGCCAAGTGACTCAAGTGAGAAACTCGGAGTGCACGCCACGGCCTGCAAGCCCGAGTTCCCTTTCCATTAACGGGACTACAGATGCGCCGCCTATGCCGCGGCCGCTTGCTGCTTCACCAACGACAGTTCCAACTCGATTTTCACATCGTCACCAATCAGTACCCCGCCCGTTTCAAGCGGCGCGTTCCATACCAAATCAAAATCCGACCTCTTTATCTTTGTTGTCGCCGAGGCGCCAATCCGCGTATTCCCCCAAGGATCTTTGCTTTCGGACGAGGGTCCTTCAACGGTCAGTACCGTCGGCTTGCTGACTCCATGCACCGTGAGGTTGCCCGTCACCTTAAATTCGTTGTCACCCGTCTTCTCGATTTTCGTGCTCTGGAACACGATCTTCGGGTGCTGTTCAACATGAAGAAAATCTGGACTCTTTACGTGCCCGTCCCGCTGCGAATCCCCCGTGCTTAGGGTGCTCGCATCGATTTCGGCTTGAATCGATGAATTCGTCAAATTATCCGGGTCATAAGTGACAGTCCCCGTTACGTTGCTGAAACTGCCGCGTACATTCGAGATCATAAGATGTCGAATGCTGAAATTTGCGCTTGAGTGCGCGGGATCGATAGTATAAGTGGTCTTCATAGTCCTTCCTTCAGGTTCTGTCTCACTTGCCGGTTACGTCCGCACGAGCCTGTTCTAAAAGCTCGATCAATTGGCGCAATTTCTTAGCGCCAAAATTCTTGAAACACTGCTTGTTGTAACTCAGAATTTCGGGATCCATCTCGCGCAGCAAACTAAGGCCTGCCGGGGTAATCCGCGACACCACCACCCGCCGATCCTCGTCGCTGCGCTGACGCGCGATCAATTGACGCGACTCCAGCCTGTCCAAAAGCCGGGTAATGTCGGGGTCCCGCGAAATCATCCGTTCGCCAATTTGTCCACACGTCAAGCCCGTTTCGCTAGACCCGCGCAGGATTCTCAGCACGTTGTACTGATTCGCGCTCAGATCGAAACTCTTCAACAAACTCGCGACACGCTGCGCAAGAACTTCCGCCGTACGCACAACGCTCAGCATCGCTTCTTCTTCGGGGCAGGCGAACGCCCGAGTCATTCGCAGTTCTTCGGCTAACCTTGCCACCATTCAACATTATCCGTTGTAACGATTAGTGTCAAGACGAATATTTGCCGAAAAGAAAAGCCCGGAAGCCTTTCATTAGATTTCCGGGCGCTCTCTCTCGTTTTGTGTAGAGTTCCGGACCCTACTTTTGGGTTCGGCCTTTTTCCCGCTGAGCCCCGGTTACCACCGCTGGAGCGGCTATTGTGCTCCAGGCATTCGCCAGATTGTATGCGTTCACTGTGCCAATTCCGGTTGCGAAATCCCAACCGCTGGTCGCGTTGTATGCCGGCGCGTATGCTGAATGCGAGGTCGATAGGACGCCGTACGTACCCGCACTTTGACTTCCGCGCTGCGTTGCTCCCGGGAAACCGGTGTGGGGATTCGGGAAGGTTGTCGATGAAAATGCTCCGGGGAAATAGCTGATTCCGTCGATGAAACTTGCGTTGGAATCAAAGCAGTTGACATTTCCGGCACACGGAACATTGATGTCGCCCATTGTGACGTCATAGAACACGCACGAACTACTCACAGTAAGCCCATTGCTTGAGTTGCACGACGAACTGCCAGACGCGCCGTATTCATTCGACGCCAGCTTGTAATAGTAATAGTTCGGCAGACCCTGCAAGGATCCCGTCTTCTGGTTTATCAAGGCCTGGATACCAGCCATCAAAGGCGCCGCGAACGAAGTCCCTCCGCTTTCCGCCCAGTCGGCCGGATTGCTGTCGCACGTCGCGCCGCCGTTGTTCGGATCGGTAAAGCAGAAAATATAGGTATGTAGCCACGCAAATCCGTCGGACGCGAACAGCGAAACGTCTGGTAAATCGCGCATGCCATCGCTCGGATTACCCAATATGCCCGCCTGCCATGATGGCTTCGCGTATCCGGTGCACCCCTTACTGAATGCTCCTCCTCCAGTCGAAAAATCCACATTGCCCGTTGCGCAATTACTCGCGCCGCCGCCAGCCCCCACAGTCGAGATAAGACCGTCAAATACAGCCGCTGTCGAATTGCAGAGCCCTGACGAGCCATAGGTCGGAGTCGAGTTGCCCAAGGAACTGTTGATCAGAGTGCTCGCGCACGTGTCGTTCCAGGGAATCTCCGGAATGTAGCCCTTCGCAGACCCAAAACTCGCGCTGTTCGTTGTGTTCCAGTAAGTGCTCGCCGTATTCGAATATGTGTCGCTAAAATCCGTACCCCCGACCGCCACATCGTAAGGACTAGATGCAATGCCGTTCACCGCGGCCCCGTCAACCGCTGCCCAAATATAGGATCCATAGGGCGTCGAATCGCAAGCCGCCGCGCCCTCATCGCCCGTTGCCACGAAAGTTGAGATCCCCTCCGCCACGCCCTGCTGATAAGCCGAGTTGAAAGCAGCATTGCTCGCCGTTCCGTTCAATGACTCGCACTCGCCATAGCTCACTTCCATGATGCTCGGCAGCGTGCTCGAATTGACCAGGTTTTGCGCTGCGATCTGCACTCCGAAAGTGGTGGCTGTATCCGCGCAGGATGCCACTTCAATCGTCGCGCCGGGAGCTGCCGTTGTCGCCATCTCGGCATCCGCTTCCGCTTCGGCATCATCCCCGAAGTATGTATCGGCCCCGGGATCGGTACAACTAGAGCCGCCTGCATTCGGATGGATAGTCGTCAGCGATCCCGAACTGTACTTTGACAAGCCGAACGTCGAGCGAAATGTGCTCCAGTCGCCGGTACTGTAAAAATCGCTATCTTCGAGTACCGCGATCGTCTGCCCTTGCCCGGTTACCCCACCGTTCAGGAGCGGATTCAGATTGTAGATCGCAGCCACGTCCGCCGGAGTCACTAAAAGCGTCGTTCCTGAATTGATCGGACCCGTTGGATCAGTGAACTGCCGCCGGGATCTGCTCAATCGGTGCGGGCGAAAGTCGTGCAGCGATACCACTCCTTCAACTACTGGAGACAATGCCGCCGGAATTCGAGGGTCGGACATATTGGCGATATGCTCCTTGCCATTCACCAGCAACCGATGAATTTCGGTATGGAAAGCCATCGCCACTTGCCCGGCCGTTCCGGAAAAGTCGATGGTCATGCCGCTGGGATAAACGGTATCGACGACAAAGCCGCGAGATTCGAGCCACGAAGTCACCCTATCCACATCAGCCTGGTTCGGCCCGTAAAGCTCACCGACTTGCGCCGGAGTCAGCCATCTGTGGAAATTGGCCGATTTAGGATCATGCAATTCGTCTATAAACCCTTCAAAAGCCGCTTCGCGCTCGGGGGGCCTCTTCAACTGAAGAAGCATATGCTTCAAAGCAAGGCTCTGCGCAACCTTGCCCTGGTCATTCTCCGCTCGTGCTTCAGGTCTTGTATTGCCAATCAACGTGGCGAGTCTGGCATCGGTTACTTCGACCGTGACCAGTTGCCTCGACTCCCGGCCCAGGTTTTGGCCGGCCGCGAGGCCCATCGATAAAAAAAGTGGAAGAAAAAAACGCATTCATCGAAGTTCCCTTGCAAGCCGCGCCGGGAACTTTCCTTTCGTAATTGGGGGCGCTCATTTCGCAACCGCGCCTCCCGCACGCGTCGGCATGGCCGTCCGCGCAGGCATTCCGGTCGAAGCCACAACCGGCTCCGCCCGCGTAACATCGTGGGTGCTCACCGCCGCCCCGCTCACGGTACCCCAGGTATTCGCCAGGTTATAAGCGTTTACCGATCCCAACCCCGTCGCGAAATCCCATCCTGTTGTTGCGGCGTAAGCCGGTTGATACGACGCATTCGAAGTTGAAAGCACGCCATACACGCCCGGATCAATCGCTCCTCGTAGCGCCCCGCCCGGAAATCCTGCACCTGGAGCTGGCAGATTCGGCGAAGTGATAGTAATCCCTGGGAAACTGACGATTCCCTCGTAAATGGAAACCGCCGAATCGAAACAATTTGCATCGCCAAGACAGGGCTGAGCCGTCTCGCCCATCGTCACGTCACGAAATACGCAGGAACCCCCAACAGCATTGCCATTGGTGGAATTGCAGGAAGAGTTGCCGCTGCTCCCAAACTCGTTGGCTGCAAGCTGGTAATAGGTATAGTTCGGATTTCCCTGCCGCGACCCAGTCTTCTGGTTGATGAGCGCCTGAATGCCTCCCATCAATGGCGCGCCGAAAGACGTGCCGCCCGCCCCCGCCCAATCGTAAGGAATAGAGCCGCAAGGATAGCCGCCGTTTGCTCGATCGGTGAAGCAGTAGACGTAGTAATGTCCCCACACGCCATCGCCGGAAAATAGGGAAACATCCGGAAGGTCCCGTACACCATCATTTGCAAGTCCAACCACGCCTGTCTGCCACGACGGTTTGGCATACCCTTGGCACCCTTTCGCGGTCGCGCCTCCGCCGAAGATCATGACGTCCCCAGTTGCGCACCCGCTCGGACCACCGCCGCCGCCCGCAAGATAGATATAGCCGTTGTTCTCCGCGCTCAGGCTGTTGCAGAATCCAGCTCCTCCGTAGGTCGTTGAGTTCCCGCCATAAGATGCATTTAACAGGGTGCTCGCGCAGCTGTCATTCCATGGGATCTCTGGCACATACGACAGAGCGGAGCCGTACGTCGCCGTGTTGGTGCTGCTCCAGTACTGGTTGTTCGTATTGAAATACGTGTCACTGAAGTCCGTGCCGCCCACCGCGACATCATATGGCGACGATGCATATGCGTTTACGGTGATTCCGTTCGCCGCCGGCCAGATGTTCGACCCGGAAGGAACAGCGTTATCGCAAGTTGCCGCCCCTACGTCGCCCGCCGCGACGAAGATCGAAATTCCCTCGGCAACCGCCTGCTGATAAGCCGAATTGAACGCCGCATTGCTCGCTGCTCCGTTCCGACTCTCGCATTCTCCATAGCTGAAGCTGATGATCGACGGGGTCGAACCGGAATTCACAAGTCCTTCAAGTGCAGTCTGCGCCCCGAACGTAGTCGCTGTCGATGGGCACGATGCAACCTCGATCGCAGCGTTCGGTGCCGCCGCGCTCGCGATTTCGGCATCGAGTGTGGCTTCTGCGTCGTCGCCAAGGAACGTATCGGCTCCGGGATCCAGGCAGCCGCCGGGATGGATTGTCGAAAGCGATCCCGAACTGTACTGGCTCAATCCGAACTTCGAGCGGAACGTACTCCAATCGCTGATGTTGAAAAGATCGCTATCTTCAAGAACCGCTATCGTCTGCCCACTTCCGGTAATCCCACCACTGAATAGCGGGTTCAAATTGTAAATCGTCGCGATATCCGCTGGTACAACCAACAGTGAAGAATTCGAATTGACCGAACCCGCAGGGTACGTATACTGATGCTTCGGCCGGAGCTGCTTATGCGGCCGGAAATCATGCAGCGAGACCACCCCAGCCACCACCGGACCCAACGCGGCCGGAATCTGTGGATCGCTCATGTTCGCGATGTGCTGCTCCCCTTTGAACAGAACCTTGTGAATTTCCGTATGAAAAGCCGCCCTGACCTGTTCAGCCGTTCCGGAGAAGTCGATCGTCATTCCGCTCGGATAAACCGAATGAACCACAAACCTGTTTGACTCCAGCCAACGGACGACCGCCTCCACGTCCGACTGATTCGGGCCATAGAGCTCGCCAACCTGCGCCGCCGTCAGCCATTTGTGGAAGTATGGCGACTTAGGGTCGTGTAACTGGTCAATATATTGCTCGAACGCCGTCTCGCGCTCAGCCGGCCGATTCAGATGCAGCAGCATGTGCTCCAGCGCCAGCGTGTCGGCCACTTGACCCTGGTCGGTTGCAGCCTTCGTTTCCGGCCGGGTATTCCCTGCCAAGGTGACTAAGGATGTTTCAGCAACTCTGCCCGTCACCAGGCGCGGGGACTGCTGCCCGAGCACAGCGGGACGCGCCGCTTCACCCCCCAGGAAAAACAGAAGGCACAAGGGTAGTTGGATCGAGAAACGGCTAGTAAACATGCCCTGAATGATGGTCCGGCAGAAATCCCGGTTTCTTAAATTTGTTCAAATTCCGCACCAAAATTCTCCAAATCTTCTCCACCCACAACGGTTAAGCGATGGCTTTGCGCCTTACGTCTAATAAGACCGGTCCTCCTGGCGGAGAGCCCAACAGTATAATTACTAGACCTGAAACGTCTTGGTCGACTAAAGGAACAGCACAAGCAGGATGAAAGTTGCGCCCGCGCCAAAGCACCTATGCGTTACTATCGAACGTGCCGGATGACGCCGGTTTCTCAGGACCGTGCCAGCTCAGAATTCCGTTATCGATAGCTTTTTGGGTAACGATCCCTCATCGCCGAGAGAAACGCTAATGCGCACACCCGGGGTGCCCGCAGCGGCACTCGATATCTGGTCGTGAACCTGCTCCCTCACAATAAGTGCTGCAATAATCGCTTCCCTCCTTTGCATTGCACGCGCAGGACGGATGCTTACATTTCTTAGGTTTATCAGCCACACCCAACCTCCGCCCATGAGATGCCCAAACCCCGTCTCATATTTCGCGCACCTCACCTTGACCTGCGGAATAATTGATATCGAATGAATTTAACAATTCCTTCCGCGGCCATCGAGACCCAAACCCTGCTCGACTCCCTAGGCGTCCCACCCGAAACTTACGCGCATGGCACACTCCCCGTCGTTACTCCCATCAGCGGTGAAACCGTCGCTTACGTTCACAAATCGACCACTGCAGCCACTGCCCGTGCGATCGAGCGGGCTCAGAGAGCATTCCTGGCTTGGCGTACCGTCCCGGCGCCACGCCGGGGTGAGTTCGTGCGTTTACTCGGCGAAGAGCTCCGCGGAGCAAAAACCGCCCTCGGCCGACTGGTTACGCTAGAGGCCGGAAAAATTCTCTCCGAAGGACTCGGCGAAGTCCAGGAAATGATCGACATCTGTGACTTCGCCGCCGGACTCTCGCGCCAACTCTACGGCCTGACCACCATGAGTGAGCGCCCGCTTCATCACATGCGCGAGACTTGGCACCCTCTCGGGCCTGTCGGCATCATCTCGGCTTTCAACTTCCCCGTGGCGGTCTGGTCCTGGAACGCCGCACTCGCACTTGTCTGCGGCAATTCGGTGGTGTGGAAGCCCTCTGAAAAGACGCCCCTCACCGCCCTCGCCGTACAAGCAATTTTCGACCGTGCCGCCGCTCGGTTCAAGGACGCTCCGACGGGCCTGTCTCAAGTGGTCATGGGCGGCCGTGAAACCGGCGAATGCCTGGTCGATCATCCTTTGATCCCGCTCGTCTCTGCTACCGGCTCTACAGCAATGGGACGAGCCGTCGCCCCGCGCCTCGCCGCTCGTTTCGCGCGCGCCATCCTCGAACTCGGGGGGAACAATGCAGCAATCGTATGCCCCACCGCCGATCTCGACCTCACAATCCGCGCGGTCGCGTTCGCCGCCATGGGCACCGCCGGACAACGCTGCACGTCTCTCCGCCGGATCATCGTTCACGAAAGCGTCTATGACGATCTCGTCGACCGTTTGAAAATCGCGTACTCATCCGTGCCGGTCGGCGATCCCCGTGAGCCGTCCACATTGATCGGCCCTCTCATCGATGAATCGGCCTTCCACGCTATGCAGCGGACCCTAACGCAAGCCGCCGCTCAGGCAGGCGTTATTCACGGAGGCGAACGAATTCCGGTTGGCCATCCCGAAGCCTTCTATGTCCGCCCTGCGTTGGTCGAAATGCCCGAGCAATCCGCTATCGTCAAGCAGGAGACTTTCGCGCCGATTCTTTACGTCCTACGCTATAGGAGCTTTTCGGAAGCCATCGCCCTCCACAACGATGTACCCCAAGGACTCTCATCCTCCATCTTCACGAACGACGTTCGCGAGGCCGAGCGCTTCGTCTCCGCAGAAGGGTCCGACTGCGGCATCGCCAATGTGAACATTGGCCCGTCGGGAGCTGAAATCGGTGGCGCTTTCGGCGGCGAAAAAGAAACCGGAGGCGGCCGCGAAGCCGGCTCCGACTCCTGGAAAGCCTACATGCGCCGCGCCACCAACACCGTCAATTACGGCAGCGACCTGCCGTTAGCACAAGGCGTCAAATTCACCATCTAGTCGCCCTCCGGTCACAACACGCTAGCGCGGCGTTCGCACGTACACCCGGTACTGCCCCGCCGAGAAGGCTTCTCGGCATTCCGAGAGCGTCTCTCTCATGTGCTGATAGATCACCGGACGAGTAATCGCCGAAGATTGCATTTGCGCGTCGTACCATTCGCCCATAATGATGGTCTTCGGCCGTATTCCCGATCCAAACCCCAGCGAGTAATCGTCACGCACGTTTTCAAACCCGAGCCCAAACCCAAATTCCGCCGCTGCGAATACCCGTTCCTTCTCATGCAGGCTCTTGACGTAAGCAACCACCGGCGAGTACTCCCGTTGATATCGCATTCCGGCAGAGAGCCTCAATGTCGCCGCCAAGCCCAGCAAACAAGTCACCGCAAATGCAACCTTCATCCAGTTGCGTCCCCAAAAATACGCCGCCGCTGCTCCAATCGCTAGCCCATACACCGGCACAATATTGACCAGGTATCCATCCCACTTTCTGCCGATCAGATAAGTCATGGCCAACATAAAATAGGCCATCAAAACGACCATATCCCAATGCTGCCTCCGCAGATCTCGAACCAGGAATAGAAGCGCCGCGCCCAATAGCATCGGCACGGCCAAAATTATCTTCGCCCGTCCGCTCGTTTCGCTGGTTGGCAGGATGTAATAGCGTCCGAGTTCCGCAGCCAGTGATCGCAATGGATTCAAAGAACCCCCAACGCGATGCCCGGAAAGATTTGTGCCAAACTGCAGCAGAAACGCTTGCGGGTCGTGGCGGATGTACAGCGCCCAGACACCCAGAAACACCAGATACGGAATGGCCGCGAGCGCCACGTTGAGTACGCGAAACGATCCATTTCGCCACATTAGGTAAAGCAGTGGCAAAAAATATAAACAACCGTTGGGATGTGTCAGAGCTGCTGCGGCAATAAGACTGTGCCCTGCTAAAACTCCGGCCCGTTCGCGTCCGCGCTCTTTCAATACAAAATAGACCCAGAGACCAGCTATGCCGAAGGCCGTCGACAGGCAATCCTGCCGTCCTGTGGACGATGCCGACACAACATGATAATTAGTCGCAAGATACGCCAGAGTCACGTAAGGCGCCCATTGAAGTGGCGACAGCCTTTTCGCCACGCCGAAGCTTGCCAAGCAGAGCAGCACGCCGGCCACGCCTGATAACGCGCGCATCGTGAACAGCCCAAAGCCGGTCAGCTTCCACCAGCCCGCCAACAGCACTTCGTAGAGCGGCGGCAAATAGTAGAAATAACGGTCCGCGTGCACCCATTGATTAGGCGATTGCCATGCGCTAGTCGGATCAACACTGCGCGTTCCGAGATACCCATCGCGCAGCAACGTCAGCGCTGGGTCAGCAAAGAACCCCTCGTCCTCCCAAGGGGTCATCGTCACAATCCGGGAAGCAACCTGGATAAGCAACAGAGCGGCTAACGTTCCAAGCAGAATACGTTTCAGCCGGTACTCTCGATTTTTGTTGGCTTTCGATGCCATGAGTCCTCAGAATATCGTCTAAGGCACAAAGGGCTCGGATGCGCCATTTTGCGCGAACCCTTTAGAACACAGCATGCAATCCGCCGCCATTCATCACGTCGAAAGCCTCGTGCTCCTGTTGCTCATTGCAGCCGCAGCGCTCACCGCCATTTCGAGGCGGCTCGGGACGCCTTATCCAATCGTGCTCGTCATCGGCGGCTTAGCGCTGAGCCTCATCCCGCACGTACCCCGCGTTTCACTCAGTCCCGATCTGATTTTTCTCGTCGTCTTACCGCCTCTCCTCTATTCAGCCGCCTATCGAACCTCCTGGCGGGAGTTCCAGCACAACTTCGTTCAGATCGTGCTACTCGCATTCGGCCTCGTCGGCTTCACCATATTTGGGGTTGCTGCATTCACTACTTGGCTGGTGCCTGGCTTCACCTGGAGTCTCGGCCTGGTGCTAGGCGCCGTGGTCTGCACAACCGATTCCATCGCGGCCACCTCCATTGCCCGGCGCATTGGCTTGCCTCGCGCGATCACGGAGCTTCTCGAAGCTGAGAGTCTGGCGAACGATGCCAGCGGTCTCGTCGCCTTAAAATTCGCCGTCGCATTGGTCGTTACCGGCGCGGTGCCATCCTTTGCTGCCGGAGTTGGCCAACTGTTCTATCAAATCAGCGGCGGAACTCTGGTCGGCGTCGCCGCCGCGGTGCTGATCCATTGGCTACAGACCCGGATCAACAACTCTCCTGTCGAAATTACTATCAGCCTCATGACGCCATATGTGGCTTATCTAGCCGCCGACAGCATTCAGAGTTCCGGCTTTTTTGCCGCCGTAGCGTGCGGTCTCTACATGGGCCGAAGAAACTCGGGATACCTCTCACTCACCGCGCGCATTCAGGCTGACGCAGTCTGGACTACTCTCGATTTCCTCTTAAACGCATTAGTCTTCATGCTCACAGGCCTGCAACTCCCGTATGTGTTGGCTGGTATCAGTCATTCCAGCATTCGATCTATGGCGCTTGACGGAGCCATTTTCAGCGGCGCCGTCATTCTCCTTCGGCTGCTTTGGGTCATGCCGGAATCATGGATCTCTTACGAGCTGCGGCGTCACATTCTTCGCCAAAACACTGCGCCGCCTAACTCTCGCACCACGTTCCTAGTCGGTTGGACCGGTCTTCGAGGCGTGCTTGCCTTAGCTGCCGCCATCTCATTGCCGGAGCGATTGCAGAACGGGGCGGAGTTCCCGCTTCGCAACGAAATTATCTTCCTTACTTTTTGCCTCATCCTGGCAACTCTCGTCGCCCAAGGCCTAAGCCTCCCGCCCCTCATCCGCGCTTTGGGGCTGGCCGGCTCACCTCACAATTTGGAAGAACTAGAGGCCCGCCGCCATATGATCACCGCTGCCCTCGATGCCTTGCGAAAGCAGGGCGAAGCATCGGAAGCCGATCGCGATATGCTCGACTTCCTGCGTCTCTATTATCAGCGTCGGCTTGCGTTGCTGAATGGTCAACTGGACGATGAGAACGGAGCAACGGAGCCGAATGGAACCGCCCACGGCTGGGATTTAGCCCGCCGCCTTCGCGCTATCGAGCGCCAAACCGCCCTCGAGCTTCGAGACCGAGGAGAAATCCACGACGGGGTACTGCGCGACCTCGAACGCGAACTCGATTTCCTCGATGCCCGCGGAAGCCGCTCCGGAGCTTAGCCCCAAGTGGGTTCCGGGTTTTCTAACTGGCGGGCGCTGCAGCCATTGCGGGAGTTACCGTGAATTGCGCTTCTACGGATGCTTGCGGCTGTAGCATATAGTAAGTTGCAAGCAGGGCCCAAGGCGTGTCGAATCCGCCCTGGCTCTTTTTCAACGCGTCCTTTTCAGCTTCTTGTAAAGGCTTGCTGTGGGCAAGTGCATCGGCAACTTTGCCCATGGCTTGCGCCCACCAATCGATGCTATAAAAATCCGTTGGGGCCGCGGGGTCAGTAATTCCGCGCGTAGCAAGCATCCTCAAAACGTTGTCTCGGCTCCCCTGATTGCTGATTTCTTTCCAAGTTTCCGGGTCAATGTCGGCCAGCTTGATCCGGTTCGCCGCGGAATCGTCACCGGTCAAGATTGTCTTCAGCGCTCGTTGCCCGGCTCGCACGAAATCACCCGTGCTTCGTTGGTGGAAAAGGGCGAGGCTAAGCGTCTTATTCAGCTTCAGGCTGAGATAAATAGCACCTGCTCCAGTTCGCCCTAGCTCCGGCGGCACTGGAGAGCCAACCGCTTGCAATACGTTGCTGAATTGCTGGGTATCCGAACGTGACGGTCGCGCCTTACGGTCAAAGAACACGATCTTGTAAGTGAAATCCGGATTCTGCGGCGAACTTACAGCCGCCGTCGTGATCATCGCGCTGCGGAAGAGAGCCTCTCGAAGATGATCGGCGTCGATATTGTTCTCGATGATTTTGACATCCGTCGACGTAAGCACCATCTCTCCCGTTTGCGGGTTCAGTCCCACTTTCGCCTTTTGTATAAAGCTGCTCACATCGCTAAAATTCAGGATGCCCAGCAGGTGGATCGTGAGCGCACGTTTGGCGGTAAGTGTTGTAGTGGTGAGTGTATCAATCTCGCGCACGCCCTTCAGTTGCGAACCGCTAACCGTTAGCTGAGTAAAATCCCCGCGGAGCGCGGCTTGGACAGCATTCTTGGCCGGTTGATCAAGAGCGCTTAGATCGACTTCGTAAGTAAATAATCGATCGGTTTCCTTACTCTTCGACAACGCCTCAAGCACGCAAGCTTGGATTCCGCCCTTCATCGCACTCTCCATCACTTCCTTGATCTGATCAGCCAGTGCGTCTTGGCCCTGGGTCGGAACCGCTTGCCTGATCTTTATTAGCTCGCTGCTTGCTTTGGGACTGATCTGCTCCAAGATAAAAGCGAGACCGTCGAAACCCCCCGCGCCTGCCGTTACACCTAGAGAAAACGATAGATCGGCTTCTGTTTTCGCTTCCGCCGCTAAGCTTGCGCCCAGCCGTACTTTGTTGCCACCCAAAGCGGCAATCGTGAGACGATGCGTGTTGCTGTGCTCGACCGAAACCGCGACTGTTGGTCCCGATTGCGCTTTGACACTGAGCGTTTGCGAGATAAGCTCGATCGGTTCCGAAGCTAGCGTATTGTTTAAGAAATTGTAAGTGACGGAAACAGCAAATTTTAGAGTGCCTTGACCCTCAACCCGGCAAATGTCGCCCTCAGTTAGTGAAGCTAAATCGCCCAGGTTGCGTGGGACAGCCAGTCCCGACATCGCCTGGCGCACAGCATCGGTAAGCAGAGTAGTATCAGGCATGGCCGAATAATTCGAGATGCTAACCTGCTGGCCCGCGGTGATTCCTAACGTAACGTCTCCCGCGGTCACGGCAGGGCCGCCGGCCAGACTCGCCGACAAAGTGAAACCCACCAGATCGGGTTTTGCGGAAGAAGCGTCTATATGAACACTGCTCAAAAAGTCCTCCGCGGAATCAGCCGCAAGCAAATTAATCGAGGCCTTCGCCCCACCTGAAACGGTCCAGGCTATTTCGCCGGTTGGAATGCTCCCCGGCCCCGACGCCGACAGTTCTATGGGGAACGCATCGAGATTGAGTTCCCGGAGCGGCTTGTTTTGAGACTGCTTGAAAGTGGAATTCAGATGATCGAACCCAAAAACAAGGTCTTTCTCCAGATGTTGAGCGAGACCGGTCTTGGTCTCCGCAAGAGTCAGAGAGTTTTCGTCTACTAATTTGATTCCGGACATATAGCCTCGCCTCCGGCGGCTTGTTCGCGCCGTCTTGGCAGTATACAGTGTCTAGAGAATTTCGGGTTGCACCCGTGGGAGCTTGACCCAGAATCGCGCTCCTGGCGAATAGGCATCGTCCAGCCACACGTCACCATGATGGTCCAGAACAGTTTGTCGCAACAAAGCCAGCCCAAGACCCAGACCATTGGCCTTCCCAGCAGTAGCAAAAGGCTGGAATAGGTTGGACCGCACATCTTTAGGTATACCCGTTCCCGTATCCTCTATTTTGATGAGAACGTCTCGTTTATCTCCGTTTACGGAAACTCGCAGCGATCCACCCGCCGGCATGGCTTCAATCGCGTTACTCATCAGATTCAGAAACACGCGGCGCATTCGAGAGGGTTGCAGGGGTAAGTAGATGTCCTCGGGAACGGCTAACTCGACCGAAACTTTATTAGAACCAGCGGTCTCAGCAACCAATTCATATGCTGAATCGATCAAATCCTGCAGGCGGCAGAGCTCAGTCGGCTCCGCCTTGCCGCGCGAACTATTCATCAGGTCCTGCAACATATCTTGCATTCGTCGGGATGCCTGATAAATGGCGGTCGCAAGCCGTGTCGTTTGATCGGGCGGCAGTCCGCCATCGATCAGCATTTCCGCGCCTCCGTAAATAGCCGCCAGAGGATTGCGCAAATCGTGAACGATAGAGCTTGCCAGGCGTCCGATCGTAGTAATTCGCTCGTGGCGTATCAACTCCTGCCGGGCCTGCTGAAGAGATTCGCACATGTGATTGAACGTCTTCGCCAGGCGGCCCAGTTCGTCTTCGCTGTCCACCGCTAGACGATGGTCGTAATTACTGCGGGCAACTTCAGAGGCCGCACGATCCAGCCGCCGCACTGGTTCGACAATCCGCCGCGCGAGCATGAACGTGCAGCCCAGTCCGATGAGGATGGCCACGAACCAAACGACGAAAGCATTCCGCTGCAGCGTCGCCAGCGACCGGCGAGCAGCTCCAATGGATCGCAAGACCAGCAGATCACCCACCGGTTGGCCTGCAATGTCGTCCAGCCGGCTTCGCAGCGCCAGATACTCTTCCTTTCCTACGTGAAGCCGTTGCACACCGGCCGCGTTCGGTGGCGAAGTAAGCCCGGTGACATGCGCAACCGGCACGGTAGAGGCGACGACTTGTCCCGAAGAGACAAAGGTAAAGTCACCGCCGCGGGTCGATCGTTTCAACGTCTCTACGAACTTTTGATTCACTTCAAACCCGGCCAGCAAGATGTTGATAAGCGCTTCGCCATGCCCGGATTGGACATAAACAGGAGTCAGAACGATGTACAGCAGCTTCGAGCCCTGCCTGGAAAAGCCAGAAGCCTGTCCCGGAAACTTGCGGATAGCCGCATCCAATGACACTGGCAGCATCGAACCTTCCCCATAGTCGCCGCCAAGCGATGCGATGACCGACCCCGTAGGACTGAGCACCAAAAATACCGCATCCTCCGAGGACACACGCGACCATAATTCCTGCGCGGTGTCGCGTATCGTCGCCTGGTCCGCGGTCGAGAAAGCTGCACGCACATCCGACATGGAACTGATGATGCGGCTAACCGAAGCGAGTGTCTGCGCACGCGTCATCCACAAGGATTGCGATACCTGCAGGTTGGTGCGTGCTTCGTTCTCCAGGTTCTGCTCGGACGTTTGTATGGCATAGCTCCCCACGAGCCACGCCGCTAGCGCAAGTAAGGCAGTAATGGCTATCGATGTGGAAAGCAAGATCCTCCATAACAGCGAGAGCCGCTTCAGCGATAGCCGTTCAAAGAGTGCTGTTCTTGCTGGAAATGTCATGGCTGCGGCGTCGGAGAATACGCCGGAGTATCGGCGGAAACCGGGTAATCCTGGCCATATTTATTCTTGTGCGGCCCCGGAATGTATCCCGATTCAGAAATCGTGATGCACGGCAGCGCTGAAACTTGCGATGAAACCAAAACCGGACGAGTTAATCGGTCGAGCGTCTGAGGCAAAGCTCGCTCGTGAAAGATGTGAAGCGAGTAAGATCCTGGCGCCACGCCTGCGATCAGGAAGTGACCCTCGGCATCTGTAACGGCGTACGCGGCGGAGTTCAACACCAGAATGATGGCCGACATGGCAGGGTGAATGTTGCAGAAGACGCGCACCAGCCCCGCACGTTTGAACTGAACGGATTTGCTGGTCCCAGGCGGATAGAGGCTGATATCAAAAACTTGACCGCTGAAATTTGAGAACGCATTGTGGAAAATTGGATCCATGTTCGGAAAATCCACGGTTGTGCCAACCGTAACCACCAACAAATGCGGTGTGAACTGCTTGTTCTTCTGAATCATCCGGGCATGTTGAGTGGGAGCGGGAAGTCGTGCGCCGCTAGCCGGCTCCAGCCAAACGACCACTCCCGAGTAGTCCTTATGTTTGCGAACGGCCGGGTCGGTTGAGTTTACTAGTTGCACCTTCCCCTCAACCGTTCCGGCATTCGCGGCCGGCGAGTGCCACAGTCCTGCCGTCAGCGCAACGCTAAAACAGATACGCCAGCGCAAGGTCATAGTGATTGATGATTCGACTGCCGCCTTGGAAAAGGCTGAGGCGCATCTGCTGGGTTTCGAGGCCTGTGATTACGTTGGGCCCAATTCGATACATCAGGTTGGCCGCGTAGGCAAAATTCTGCTGTATTTCCGCCGCAAGCAACTGGTTGGGCTGATTGAACTGGCCACCTCCAAAGACATTCAGCGTCAGGCGGCTAGTAAGCGGCATCGATAGTTGAAGCCAACCAGCCTGCGAACGCACCGGAATAAGTTGATCGTTGGGAAGAATAGTCACCCCCATAGGGAGTCCGCCAATCGCACCGAAGTTCTGTCCCGCCAAGTAAGTCCCGGTGATCTTTAGGAACGGGCTTGGGACGAATAGCCAGTCGATTGCGCCTATGTGAGAAGGCGCGGAGCCTCCACCCACGTGCGTCACGCTCGAATGAAAGCTGCCGCCAAGCTCAATCCTGCGCGTATCATCCCAGTTGTGCCAGTACGCGGCTCTCCCTTCAATTCCGGGGCGCGCCTTGGCAAGCGTCGTGGAGTATCCGTCCAAATTGGCGTAGTTTTCACTCGTCTGCAGAACGGAAGCTTGCCCCGTGATTCCGGAATGAGTTCCTAGCGATATACGCTCTTCATAGCGAACATCGGGCATCCAGCCCCAAATGTTACCCGCTCCCGCCAACGCCGGAGAGCCCACCTCCGCGAGCGAATCCGGGTCGCGAAGCGAGATCAGGGGCTTGTCCTGTCCAACGGATATGCTGCGCTTTTTCCAATCGAATGAAAGTGCAGCCTGCCGGATCCTGAACCAATAGCTTTGGGGTGAGGAACCGCCACCGAAGAAGTCGGCCATTAAATCGGCATTGACGTGGCCGCCACCCGGAAGAGATGGGCCTTGAAACTGAAACCCCAGAATCGTTTGGCGCACGGTGGCTCCAGCCGTTTCCGGACCACTCAGTAAATAACCGTAACTCGCATCTGCCGCACCGTTTCCCGTGTTCGCGAATGCGTTGAATAACAACATGCCGGTCAGCTTGATTGGAAACTTCTGAGAAGCTTCCACTTTCGTCTGTGCCTGCTCGGCGGTGCGCTGTTCAACTACTCCGACGCGTTCATCCAGGGTCGGTCCGTTTTCGACCGCAGGCGATGCCGCGGCAGCCGCATTATCGGTAGGCTTGCTTTTGACTAACTCCTCTCGTAAAGTTTTTACCTCCTGAGCAAGCTCCCGATTCTGTTGTTCCAATGCATCCATTCTTTGCGAGATCCTCGTAAGTAGGTCCTTCAGCTCGGAATCGGCGGCCGCCTGTGCAGCCATGAGTGGAGCAAACAGCATTGCTAGAACAAGCAGCTTAGCTGGCATCCAACAATACCTCCAATCTTCTTCGAATCTCGTAAGGAGAGTACGGCTTTGCGAAAATTGCGTTAGCACCAATGCTCGACAGTCGGCCGGGCGTGTCCGGATTGCTGTCGCCTGTAATAACGATGATTGGTAACTTCAAGTACCTGGCGTCCTGACGAACTCTCCTTATCAACTCATATCCATCGATGTTGGGCATGTGGAGATCCGTCACCAGCGCCGCTACATCGTTTTTCATTGCAAGCAGGTCCAGCGCCGCCGTTGCACTAGACAGAATCACCACCTGAACGCCCTTCAGCAGTCCGAGCGCTATTTCGAGCGGTATAGCCGTACCCTGGCTGTCTTCAACGATCAGTACTGTACCGGGCATGACTCACGTTACGGCAGGAAGCGGTAGCCCACTCCGTGTAGCGTGAGAAAGTGACGGGGAATCGAAGGATCGGGCTCCAGCTTTTGGCGAATGCGCACCACGTGGGCGTCCACAGTGCGTGTGTTTGGGAACGACTCAAAACCCCAAACGGAGTCCAGCATCAGCGCGCGGCTCAACGGTCGGTCCGGATTGTGAACAAAGAACGTCAAAAGGTTGTATTCGGCCGGAGTAAACTTCACCTCCCGCCCCTTTCGAGTAATTACGCGGCGCTCCAGATCGATTTCAACATCTGAAAACCGAATGCATTTTTGTTTTTCCGGTCCGGCGCGCCGCAACACGGCCCGGATGCGCGCGAGTAACTCCCGGGTTCCGAATGGCTTCACGACGTAGTCGTCGGCGCCCATCTCGAGTAGCAGCACCTTATCCATCTCGTCACCGACCGCGCTCATTACGATGATTGGCGTCTTGATGCGCTCTGAGCGGAGCTGGAGGCAGAAGTCTTGTCCGCTCATGCCCGGAAGCCGCAGATCCACCAGGATCAACTCCGGTTTCACCGTAAGGGCCTTTTCGAGACCGGCCTCGCCTGTGGCCACCATCACCGGGTTGAACGACTCACGTTGCAGCATGACCCCGATGGTGTCGCGCAAGTCCTCGTCGTCGTCGATTACCAAAATGCTTGTCATTGGGCGGAGTACTGATTGTTTAAATTCATTGTATGTCCGATTAGCCTATGCCAGGTTGGCTGTTTGTAAACGTGTTGTAAAATCCATTAGCTCACGGAATGCCAGACCCCTCGCCGTATGACTCCATTGCGGGCCTGTATCACAGTCTTTGGGCGGATTGGTATTTGCCGGCCGCGCGGCCCGCACTTGAAACCCTCTTCTTCTCCGAAGTGTCGGCCGGCGCCTCGGTACTCGATGTGTGCTGCGGTTCTGGCCACGTTACCGGCGAACTGGTCCAAAGGGGCTACCGCGTCACGGGAGTGGATGTCTCGGCGGAATTGATCGCGCGCGCTCAATCGGAACTGCCCGCTGTGGACTTTCGCGTTATGGATGTGCGGCATCTACAACTCGAACGCTCCTATGATGCCGCGCTTTCGACGTTCGACTCGCTGAACCACATTCTTTCGCTAATCGGATTACGGCAGGTTTTTGCGGGCGTGTACCAGGCGCTTGCCCCGGGCGGATTATTCGTGTTTGACATGAATTTGGAGCAGGCCTATCTCGCCGATTTAAGGCAGTGGGCTGTTTCAGCAAGCGACGAAAGCGTCAGTCTGGTTCGCGGCGCCTACGACACTGCCACCAAAATAGCCTCGACAGAACTCATATGGTTCAAGCGTCAAACCGGCTCCCATTTGTGGGAGCGCCGCCGAAGTGTAGTAGAGGAGCGTTGCTACAAGGAACAGGACATTATCGGGGCTTTGGCCGAGACTGGATTTATCTCGATCATGGCGCTTCCCGCCGCGGAATGTGGCGTCAGTTCCGAGTTGGGATACGGAAGGATCTTCTATTCCGGGCGCTCTTCAAGTGTGGGGGAAAACTCGTAAATCAAAGCCTTCCGCCACCCGGATGAGGCGATCTAGATCGCTCCCGAAAGCCCGTTCCCACCAGCGTTCGCGTCCACGCTGGCCTACATAGATTTGTGTGATCCCGCGTTGCCGCGCCAGGCGCAAAACCGCTTCCACAGCATCTTCTCCGTCCAATTCGACAACCTCCGCGTCATTTTCCTCCGCTAGAAGAAGCCCTGCCTGTACCTTGGCGCGCTGCTCAGGGGACCATTCCGGCCGATTCACATATGTCGCGATGAGTTCGCCGTGGAAACGATCTCGATTGCGCGCGCCGGCGCTGATCATGCGCTTGGCATCAGCCCTGGGAGAGAGCCAAACGAGGATTCGCTCCTGCGTGCCCCAAACTTGCTCCAGTCCGTGGCGGCCCAGATACCGCTCCAACTGCTCCTCGACAACGTCGGCGGCCAACAGAAGGGCGATTTCGCGCAATTCAGACAGCTGTTTTTGACTAAGGCGGGTGACTGCGCTCGGCTGACCGTCAAGCGCCACGCGCATGCACGCGTCAGGCGGTGCATCCACCACCACGATCTCATCTGCCGTATTGAGAAAACTCAGTGGAACGGTTTGCGAAACATGTTTGCCGGTGATCGCTTCCACCTGCTCGCATTTCTCTTCAATGTGTTGCAGGTTTACCGACGTGATAACGGAAATACCCGTCTCGAGCAACTGCTCCACATCCTGCCACCGCTTGGCGCGGAGAGAGCCCGGTGGATTATCGTAAGCCAGACCATCTACCAGGCAGACTTTGGGATCTCGCCGGAGAATCGCCTCCACATCCATTCTCGCCTCGTTACCGGAAACGAGTAGCGGAATTACCTCCAAATGCACCACGGCCTGCTGCACGTCAGGTGCGAGGCGAGGCTGTATAGCGCCCACCACGACGTCCTGGCCGCGCTCATATCGGCGCCGACCCTCGTCGAGCATTCGAAAGCTTTTGCCCACGCCCGAGGCGTAACCAAGGAACACCTTAAGCCTGCCCCGGGATTGATATTCCTCCTCCGCTTCTAGCCGTTGCAGCAGCTGTTCCGGCGTTGGCTTACTGGGAATTGTCGCAGCCACAATTCATTATCCGCCGATTGCTCATCTACCAAGCGCCCTTCTTGCCTCCGAACCACCAGACGACTCCCACCGTGGGAGTGTTCTGTTGTTTTTTGAGGATTCCCAACACATCGCTCAGGAAATAGTTTTGGTTCGAGAAATCGCTTCTCCACTCCGCCCGTGCAAGCAGCCCGTCGGCAACTTGATAGCTTGCGGTCAGCGTGGCCTCCTTCACCGCCTGGGTCTTGCCTGTAAAGAGGCCGCCACGGTCGCTTACGTACTCGGCGCGTCCTGATAGGGCGAATTTCGAAGTGAATTGGTATTGAAAATAGCCAGCGCCCCCGTCGGTGTGTTGCGGGTAGGAATTCTCATTCAGCCGTTCTATGACGTAATCGGCCTCGCCGGCGACCAAGAGCTTCGGAGTCGCCTGCCAAGTGAGATAAGTGTCGAAAATGTGCAGCTTGCCCTTGGGCGCATCGGGTATCGGCTGGAACGCGATGCCTTGTTCGGTAGGCGAATTGGGAGGCGCGCCTCCGTACGGGTAGAAAACGACGTTCGGATGCTCCTGCCCCAGGTAGTAGTTGATCGTCCAATTCACCTTCTTGTTGGGAGTAATGGTCAGGCCAGCAGACTGATCCTTGAATGAGTTGAACGGCTCCGTCTGCTGCGTGCCATTCACCATCCAGTAATGAACACCCAACACATCGTTCACTGGATAATTAACAGTTACGCCCTCATGATAGAAGGGTAGGAAATCAAACCAGAACGAACGCGAATAATTTATCTGATCCTTGGCGTAGTTGCCTTCCATCCCTAATGAGCTCGCAAACTTTCCAAAAGCCACCGTCAGTCCTCGCCCAATGGGAAAGACATAGGTTCCGTAAGCCTGAAAAATATTCTGATAGATACCGGGTCGCGGCTCATTGGCCGGATTGCCTTGCAGCGTTTCGGTCGCCTGCCCAAACTGGAAGTCCAGCCGCAATCCCCAGCGTTTGCCATTTTCCGGATCGGGCTCGTTATCCACCACCATGTCCGCCTGGCTCAAAATGAATGAGTTGCTGCTCACATCGTATGCGCGAAGCAGGTTCACACGGCCGATCGGATTGTTGAAGTTGTATCCGTAATAGCCATCGAGCAGAAAGCCAATCGTGGTGCTACGCAGGAACTCATGCTGCTCCGGGATTACCGGCGGAGTCGGGTTCGCAACGGGCGTGGGGCTGACCTGTGCAGCCTGGGCTGCGGCAGGCGCCGGGGCCACCTGAGCTGGGGCTATCGCACCGGGCTGTTGCGCAGTTCCCGAACGCTTCTCCAATTCGCCCACGCGCGCCTGCAGTTTCAAAACCAGCTCTTGAAGCCGGATTACCTGTTGTCGCAGATCGTCATTCGCGCTCCCTTTCTGTGAGGATGGCTGATCACCGGCGGCTTGCGGCGCTCCGGTACCGGCTCCTTTTGCAAACAAGACCGGGGTCAGAAGTAGGCATATCAGAGACGCGCGTAATTTCAACATAGACTTCAGGCTCTCAGGGCCACACCTCATGTACGATGATCAAATAGCAAATTACAAACAAGCTGAGGTGATTTTTTCATGAGCCGTGTCGCGACTGTGCGCGCAAAACGGGCCGTGCTCGTTTTGTTCGCGTCCTGCTGCGCTTTATTGCTGGGTGCCGCGGTCGCAACTCATCCCAGCACGAACAAGATCGTTAAGGTCACCGAAGGCACCAACATATCGGTCGCCCTATCGCCGGACCGCGGCACGCTGGTTATGGACCTTCAGGAGTCACTCTGGTCGCTCCCCATGAAGGGTGGTCAAGCCAAACGGCTCACTGACCCGCTGCTGGAGCCGGCTCGACCGGATTGGTCGCCGAAGGGAAATGCGATCGCGTTTGAAAGCTACAAGGGCGGCACGTTCCATATCTGGATAATGAAGCCCGATGGAACTGGGATCGAGCAACTCACCGAAGGCCACGGAGACGATCGCGAGCCTCGCTTTTCACCCGATGGCGCCAAGATCGCATTCTCGTCCGATCGCGCATTTGAAGGCAGTTATGACATCTGGGTAGTCGATATCGCCAGCAGGAAGCTGACCCGCTGGACCAGCGCTAAAGAGGACGAGTTCGAACCCGGCTGGTCTCCCGATGGATCACGCATCGCCTATGTGAGTGCAGTTGCGATTGCGGGTCCTGGTGGCCACGGCAATCTAACCAGCGCCAACGGCGGAAAAATTCTCGCTTCAACTGAAGGCGGTACTCCGGAATCTGTCGCGTCCGCGCCCCCCGGCGCCCATGTCAACTCGCCGGCTTGGTCCCCGGACGGCAAACAGATTGCCTACGTGCAGTTCGAAAAGGGCAACAGCGAACTTATGGTCTCAGGCAAACGCGTCGGCACTGACGACGATGTCTTCCCGTTCTACCCAACGTGGCTGCCTAACGATCAACTGCTCTATACGGCTAACGGGAAGATTCGCGTCACGAGTCTGGACGGGCAGGATTCCCGAGTCATTCCTTTCGAAGCGCAGTTCGACTTACATCGCCCGGCGTACAAACCCAAGACATATGATTTCGATTCCGCAGCTGCGCGTCCCGTGCGCGGCATTGTCAGCCCCGCGCTCTCTCCCGACGGCAAACGAGTGGTGTTTGAGGCCCTAAATCAGTTGTGGCTGATGGACATCGGCGGCAAACCGGAGCAGTTGACCCGCGATGCCTTCTACAAGGAAGATCCGGCATGGTCGCCCGACGGCAAGCGCATCGCATATTCATCCGACAAGGCCGGCACCGAAGATCTTTACATTTTGGATCTCGATACCAAGCAGGAGCAGCGACTGACCTCTGCCAGCGACTCAGCAGAAGTGTCTGCCGCCTGGTCGGCGGACGGAAAAATGCTGGCCTACCAAGACCAGAACGGCGCAACATACATCATCGGCCTCGACGGGTCGAATCCGCACATGGTAATCCCGGCTGAATTTGCGCCTTCGAAGCCGAGCTGGTCCAGCAACGGCCAATCCCTATCCATCTCCGCGCTGAAGCCCTATACGCACCGCTTCCGGGAAGGTACCAGCCAGATCTTGACGGTCGACCTCGCGACCGGAAAGCTCACCTACACTGAGCCCGCGCCATTCAAATCGCTGAGCACGCGCGGCGAGGACGGACCCGTCTATTCGCCCGACGGCTCATCAGTGGCGTTCGTCATGGACAGCCTGTTATGGGTCAGACCAGTGGATGCAAACGGAATCCCGACTGCGCCCGCGCGCGTAATTAATCACGAGGTAACGGACGCGCCCACCTGGAGCGGTGATTCGAAGCACCTGCTCTACCTGTCGAACGGCAAGCTGCGGCTAATTGCACTAGATGGATCGGCCCGCACCGTGCCCCTCGAGATGACATGGCAGCCAAAGGAGGCAAGCGGCCGCACGCTCATCCACGCCGGCCGGCTGTGGGACGGCCGCGGCTCCGCCGTTCAGAACGACGTCGACATTCTCGTCGTGAACGACCGCATTCAAAGCATCACGCCACACAGCGACGCTGCCCATACGGCCGCGCAGTCTCAGGACGCGATGATAGTAGACGCCTCGGGCCAAACCGTCATTCCTGGGCTTTGGGAATCGCACACTCACGAATGGATTGAAGGCAAGTTTTACGGCGACCGCTTGGGACGGCTCTGGCTGGCTTATGGTGTCACAGAGTTGCAGTCCCAAGGCGATCCCGTCTACCGCGCCGCGGAAACGCGCGAGGCCTTTTCATCAGGAACCCGCGTGGGCCCGCGTTATTTCGCAACTGGAGAGGCCATCGACGGCGAGCGCGTTTTTTACAACTTCATGCGCCCCACCCTGAGCGACGCGCAATTGCGGCTTGAACTCGCGCGCGCCCAGGCGATAGGCTACGACAATTTGAAGACCTATGTGCGGCTGCCACACGCCATGCAGGAGAAGGTGATGGCATTTGGGCACGATCAAATGGGCGTCACCACAGCTTCCCATTACATGTTGCCGGGTGTTGGGTTCGGCATGGACGGCATCACACACGTCAGCGCTACTTCCCGCTTCGGCTACGCGTATACCCGGTCCGCAGCCGGCAAAACCTACGACGACGTGCGATCTATTTTCGAAGCCGCCCATATGTACGTCATCTCCACCACCTTTGAAGCCTCGCCGCTGTACGGAGAGGACCCGAGGATGGTGGAAGATCCGCGACTCCTGAGCCTTAATCCCGTATGGGACGAGAAAGTCCTTAGAGCCAAGCGCGACGCGGCCGTGAAGCAGGACCAATCTATAATGCTCGAAAGTCTAAAAAGGGAAGAGGAGACGGTCTCTAGCGTTATCGAGCACGGCGGCATTGTGCTGGCGGGCACAGATTCGCCACTCGACAGCGTAGCCACCGCTCTGCATCTTAATTTGCGCGCCCAAGTGAAATATGGCCTCGCCCCCTGGCAGGCGCTCCAGACGGCCACTTACCTTCCCGCGAAAGCCTTTGCACGGTCAAAAGATCTGGGGAGCGTGGAACCCGGCAAAATCGCCGACCTCGCGTTCATCGCCGGCAATCCGCTCGAAGATATTAAGGACCTCGCCAACGTACAGAGCGTGATGAAAGACGGGCAAATTTACACGGTCGAAGAGCTCATGACGCCTTTCCAGAAATGATCCGCTCGGCTATTCTAGACCCATGCTTCAGCGTTGCGCGTGGCTCTTGCTCTCAATTTGTCTGCCGGTAGTCGCGACAGAAATCCCGTCGGTAAACTGGGCCGCATTGCGTCCGGAAATCTATCGTCATTACACCGACGTTCTCAGTATCGACACCAGCAATCCACCCGGGAATGAAACGCGAGCCGTGGATTACCTGCGCTCAGTACTCGATACAGAAGGCATCCACTACGAAACCTTTGCATTGACTCCCGAGCGCGGCAATTTGGTAGTTCGCATAAAGGGGAACGGGTCAAAGCAGCCGCTATTGTTCATGGGCCACACGGACGTGGTCACTACGCAAAGGGACAAGTGGGCCAGCGATCCTTTCAAGCCTCTTCGAAAGGACGGCTTCGTATACGCACGCGGCTCCAACGACGATAAGGACAGCGTGACGGCCGGTCTGATGCTGATTCTACTGCTGCATCGCAATCAGGTGAAGTTGGACCGCGATTTCATATTCCTCGCGGAAGCAGGCGAAGAAGGCACCAGCACCTATGGCGTCGATTTTATGGTGAAGCAACATTGGGACGCTATCGATGCCGAGTATGCGCTGGCCGAAGGAGGCGGCGGCTTGGCGCGTCAGGGCAAACTGATCGCGGTGACCGTGTCGACCACCGAGAAATCGCCTCGTCCCACACTGCTGCGCGCGGCAGGCACGGCCGGCCACGGCTCAATTCCTCGTCTGGATAATCCGATCGCCCACGTAGCCGCGGCAGTGGCGAAGGTGGCCGCGCACCAACCGCCGATGCGCCTGAACGATACCACTCGCGCTTACTTCGAGAAGCTTGCCACGATCAGCGATCCCGAACACGCGGACCGCTATAACCACATCGCGGATCCCGCCCGCACCGAAGAGGTTCAGGCGTACCTTGCGCGCTGGGAGCCGCAGCTTTACTCCATGCTGCGAACCTCCGTTGTGCCCACCATTATAAATGCGGGCTTTCGGACCAACGTGATTCCCTCCACCGCCGAAGCCACGTTGGATGTCCGCGCTCTGCCCGACGAAAACATGGACAATTTGTACGGCTACCTGCGTTCCGTGATTGCCGACCCGGAGGTCGAAGTAGTCAGTGCGCAAAGGGATATGCGCCCGACTTCTCCACCATCGCCGCTGGACAGTGAAATGTTCAAAACGCTCGAAGCTGTACAAAAGCGGCTGTACCCCTCCGCCATTACCTTGCCGACAATGCTGACCGGCGCGACCGATAATGCGCAACTACGAAGCAAGGGCGTCAAGGCGTACGGCATCGGCCCGTGGACCGATGAAGAAGACGGCGGCATCGGAGCGGCCCACACTGAGAACGAGCGTATGCGCGAAGAATATCTATACCAGTTCATCGAATACCTATGGACCGTGGTTACGCAAATGGCAGCGGCCCAGTGAACATGCACATTTAGGCACGGCTTACTCAATCAATTCCCGCGCGTTCGTATAATCACGACATGCCCGGGCCTCATGAACCGTTCCAAAGGTTGCCCGCCTACCGCGAGGAATCGTTCTTGCGCAGCGCCGACTCTCGTCCCCTGCGAATTCTTTCAGAATATCTCTGGCCTCTGTCGCATTTTCAAGAAGAAAAAATCCAGGACACCATCGTATTCTTCGGTTCGGCGCGCATCTCCGAAAAGAGCCCGCTGGCCCGTTACTATCACGAAGCACGCGAACTCGCCCGGATCGTCACCGAATGGGCCACTGAGATTTCATGCGATACGGAACGCTCACCCGCGGCGCGCCGATTCGTCGTTTGTTCTGGGGGTGGTCCCGGTATCATGGAAGCCGCCAATCGTGGCGCCGACGATGCCGGAGGTTTGTCCATCGGCCTGAATATCGGCCTGCCATTTGAACAGCGCCCGAACCCCTACATCACGCCCGAACTATCGTTCGAATTTCGCTACTTCTTCATGCGGAAGTTCTGGTTCGCGTATTTGGCGAAAGCGCTAGTGGTCTTTCCGGGTGGCTTCGGAACGCTTGACGAGCTATCGGAAATCCTTACGCTTGCTCAGACCAAGAAGTTGGAGAGCAAAATTTGCATTGTGCTCTACGGGTCTGAGTTCTGGAACGACGTTCTGAACTTTCCAGCTATGGTGCGTCACGGCGTTATCTCCAATTCGGACCTCGATCTCTTCAAATTCGCCGACGATCCAGCTACCGCTTTGCACATTCTCAAGGATGATCTAACCCGCTATTATCTCGCTCCGGGCGCCCAGGCGCCGGACGTTGAACAGACACCCCAGATCGCAAAGTCCCGTACGCTAGAGCCATAAAAAGCATCGCGCCGTTAGTGCCCGGCGCGTACTTCCATCAACACGAACCCAAGTTCACGGCCATCTCCTACCGGCCGATAAACCGGATTGCACGAGATTTCGAGTGTTATCGCAGACGTTAAAACCGGATCAAATCCCACCGGTATTTCAAAAACGCCGTGACCTACCTTGGTCCTTGAGCGCGGCTCTCCATTGATTCGAACCTCAACCGTTGCATTCGCGTCTGCGGCATCCGGTCTCCATCCCTTTATGGATAAGTTCTTTATCGGTTCAAGCGGTTTCACCATTAAACGAGCTCTCGAAGCTGTCCAGCCTTCCGGGTACAACCCCTCCGACGTCCCTTCCTGCAGCACATAACCCGTAAGCGGCGCTCGCACGCGGCTCAGAATCTCTCGAATGTAGCCGGCCTTCTCGGCAATCTCGCCATTCTTCGCCAGCTCCATTTTTTGATAGAGCTCAATCCACTTATCTCGGCGATCCATTTCGAAGGACAGATGCTTGACATCGGCTTCAGTCAACGAATAACCGGGCCGGAAGCGCCCATCCAGCGGGCGATGGACGTAGAAAGTCCCGTGCATGGGTGCGATCTCATTTTGAGGCCGCTCGCGCGTGTACAGATAAATGGAAATCGATTTGCGTGACCGGTGCCGCTCAGCGGGCGGTAGATCGATTTGAGGAAATCCGTGCCAGGAATACTCGTTGGTCTCGAAGAGAACAGCGCGGTTGAAGATCGGGTTGTACGCCTTGACGCGGTTCTCTTGCGGCCTACGAGGATTGGAGTGGATTTCCAAGGCGCCGCCCCACTCTTCCCGCCAATCCTTATTCAGGTAGACAATCAGATTCAGTCGGCGGTGAAGCTTTTGAGCTTCGTCGTAATTGAAATCTACGTGAGCCGACAGATCCTGGCCGTGCAAGTTTTCATGCGTACCGCCGCCGTAATACTTTTCATCGATTAGCAGATCCGGTATTCCGGTAATCTCACTAATCAGGTCGAGAAATTCACGGGACGCGACCAGCTCATACAGCCGTTGATACGCGGGTGCAATTGTCCGTATGTTCTCGTTTACGGCCTTACCCCACACTCCGCCGTAAATTTCGTTCTTGGCAAGGGCCGGGTTGAACACAGGGAAGCTGGCCAGCAGCTCTTCAGCAAATGCTGTTTCGAAAAAAGTATCGATTGCTATGTGCTTGAACGGATCTGCTCCGAGAAACGCCTCTCGATAAGCTTTGGCACGGTCACGAATGGAGGAATCGATGCTGGCAATTACGGGCACGGCAGCAGCTCTGGCGGTCATCACTCCTAGGGTAAGCCAACTTCGGCCTTCTATTGCTCTTTCGGCCGGACCGGCCGGTTCGCCCGAGGCTTATGATTGTCAAACGCTTGGTAGACTGACTTGCATATGCAAAGCGCTCGATATCCGCAATGGATCGCGTGCCTTCTTCTTTCCACCTTAATCTCCGCCCCGGGATTCGCTACGGAACCCGTCAAAGCGAAGCACGCCATGGTGGTTACGCTGGAACCGCTGGCAGCGGACGTCGGCGTGAACGTGCTCAAGAGCGGCGGTAACGCGGTCGATGCAGCCGTTGCGGTCGGGTTCGCGCTGGCGGTTACGCATCCATATGCCGGTAACATCGGCGGCGGCGGGTTCATGCTGGTGCGCATGGCAAATGGACAAACGGCTTTCATCGACTTCCGCGAAGAGGCGCCACTGCAGGCTGGGCACGACATGTATCTCGGCAAGGATGGCCAGCCGACGCGCGAGAGCATCGAAGGGTGGCGCTCATCAGGCGTGCCGGGCTCCGTGGCGGGATTCGACTACGCGCATAAAAAATTTGGCAGTAAACCTTGGGCGCAATTGCTCGCGCCCGCAGTGAAGCTGGCCAGCGATGGCTTTGTGGTGGACGACTACTTTTCACAGCAACTGCAATCGGCGCGGAACCTCGGCGGCAATCCCGAATCAAAACGCATTTTCCAGCGCGGTGGCAACTTCTATAAAGCCGGCGATACCATCAAACAGACCGAACTTGGCGCTACCCTACAGCGCATCGCAAATTCCGGCGCGAAGGAGTTTTACGAAGGCGAAACGGCGCGCCGGTTCGCCGAGGCCATGCAAGCGAACCATGGCTTAATCACGCTCGCCGATCTGAAGGCGTATAAGGCCGTTGATCGAAAGCCGCTTGAGGGCGCCTATAAGGGATATCACATCATCACTGGGCCGCCACCCAGCGCCGGCGGAGTGGGCCTCCTGCAAATGATGGGTATGCTTACTGGCACCAATTACGACAGCGATGGGCCTGATTCAGCCAAAGCCGTCCACTATGAAGCCGAGGCGATGCGCCGATTCTATGCCGATCGCAGTGAATATTTGGGCGACCCTGCATTTTACAACGTGCCTCTATCGGCGTTGCTCGATCCCGCTTACATTACTAAACGGCGCGCCACCATCAGTCCTGATCACGAAACGCCCAGCGACATGGTGGACCCCGGTCTGCCCCGTTCGGAAAGCGCGGGCCTGTATTGGAAAGAGAGCAGCGAAACAACGCATTACGACATTCTGGATGCGCAAGGCAACGCTGTCGCCGTCACTTACACTTTGAATGGCGGCTTCGGCAACGGCATCACGGTTCCCGGTCTGGGATTTCTGCTCAACAACGAAATGGACGATTTCGTCGCCAAGCCTGGCTCGCCAAATATGTTTGGATTGGTAGGCGGCGAAGCCAACGCAATTGCGCCTGGTAAGCGTCCCCTTTCTTCGATGACTCCGACCATCATCATGCGCGATGGAAAGGTGTTCATGGTAGTGGGTGCGCCGGGCGGGTCACGCATCACCACCGGCGTCATGGAAGTAATCTTGGATGTGCTCGATTTCCATATGAATCCCCAGGACGCCGTCGATCTGCCGCGCTTTCATGAGCAGTGGCGGCCCGATTACCTTTACCTGCAGAGAGGCTTCAACCCAACCGCCGCAAAGGAGCTGGAGGGGATGGGTTACGAGATCCGGCCAACCGACAGCGTAGCCCGAGTCGTAACCTTAGTGAATGACAACGGCACGCTTGAAGGGGGCGTAGAGCCGAACAATCACGGCAAGGTAGCAGGTTATTGATGGAAAAGGTTCTTTCTACTCACCTGTTTGTAAAGCACCGTCTAACTACCGTGTGGCTGGAACGGGTCCGAGCCGCCGGATTTACATCGGCAGAAATCTTTTGCGCTCGCCAGCACATCGATTACCGCGACAATGCACAAATCACGGAACTCGGCCACTGGTTTCGGGATTCGGAGTTAAAGCTGCACTCGCTGCATTCGCCGATGTACAACGACGACGTTTGGGGTCGTTCCGGCCCGCAGTCAGTTGTAAATATATGCGAGACCACGAAGGCGAAGCGTATGCACGCTGTAGATGAGATCAAGCGCGCCATTGAGATCGCCGATACCGTCCCGTTCCGCTATTTGATTCAGCACTTGGGCGTTACCGGCGACGAGTTTGACGATCGCAAACTGGACGCGGCTTTCTCGTCACTCGAAGAGCTGAAGGTTTTCGCACGGCAGCGCGGGGTGGAAGTGTTGCTCGAAAACACTCCGAATGCTTTGTCCAGCGCGGAACGTTTGAACTATTTCCTCGGCCAGACGCACCTCAAATTGAATTACTGCTTTGATATTGGCCATGCCCACATGGCCTCCGGCGTCGAGGCCGAATTTGAAATGATGAAGGATCGGATTCGCTCTACCCATCTACACGACAATGACGGAAAAGCGGACCTGCATCTCTATCCGGCGCAGGGAACCATCAATTGGCCGAAAGCGATGGCTCTACTCGGTTCGCGTCCGGAACAATTCCCCTTGTTGCTCGAATTAAAGGAGCCCGACGGCGTCAATCATCCAATCGAGGAGGCTAAAAAGAGCCTCGATGAAATCACGAAATTAACATGAGCACCGAAGAGACTATTGCGGCGCCTGCGATCGTCAGTATTGCCGATGCAGCGCACCATATTGGCGAAACAGTAACCATTCGGGGCTGGCTCTACAACCTGCGCAAATCCGGGAAGATTGTGTTTCCCATTGTCCGCGATGGTACCGGACTGATGCAGTGCGTCGCCGTCAAAAGCAATCTCCCCGAAGACGTATTCGAAACCTTAAAATCTCTTACCCAGGAAAGTTCGCTCTCGGTGACCGGCTCCGTTCGGGCCGAGCCGCGCGCTCCCGGCGGATTTGAGTTGGACGTCAGCGGCGTACATGTTTACCAGCGCGTTTCGGAGGAGCATCCGTATCCCATAACTCCGAAAGAGCATGGCGTCGATTTCCTGATGGACCATCGGCATCTCTGGCTGCGCAGCCGCCGCCAGCATGCCGCCGTTCGCGTTCGCCATGAAGTCATCAAGGGCATTCGCGATTACTTCGATTCCCACGGCTTCACCCTCGTAGATACGCCCATCTTCACGCCAGCCGCCTGCGAAGGCACCACCACCCTGTTCGAAGTGAACTACTTCGATGAAGAGAAGGTCTATCTGACGCAATCGGGACAGCTTTATAACGAAGCCGATGCGATGGCGTTTGGGAAGGTGTATTGCTTCGGCCCGACCTTCCGCGCGGAAAAATCGAAGACGCGCCGGCATCTCACCGAGTTCTGGATGGTCGAACCGGAGATGGCCTACGCCGACCTGGAAGACGTGAAGCGCGTGGCCGAGGAATTGATTGTCTACACCGTAGGCCGCGTGCTGGAAAACCGGCGCGAGGAACTGAAGGCGCTTGAGCGAGACGTTTCAAAACTTGAGGCCATACAGTCCCCATTCCCACGGATGAGCTATGACCAGGCGGTTGAGGCGCTGCGCGCGAAGGGCAGCGAAATTCAATGGGGCGGCGACTTCGGCAACACGGATGAGACTTTATTAACACAGGATCTGGACCGGCCCGTGATCGTCGATCGTTATCCGTCGGAGATTAAGGCGTTCTATTTTCAGCCGGACGAAGAGCGGCCAGAGGTGGCGCTGGGTGTCGACATCATCGCGCCGGAAGGATATGGCGAAATCGTTGGCGGCGGCCAGCGCATTCACGACCTGGCGCTGCTCGAAAAACGCTTGGCCGAACATCAGCTCCCCCGGGAAGCCTTTGAGTGGTATCTGGATCTGCGCCGCTTCGGAACGGTGCCCCATGCTGGCTTCGGCATGGGCGTGGAACGCTTTGTCGCATGGATGTGCGGCTTGGAGCACGTCCGCGAGACCATCGCCTATCCGAGAATGCTTTACCGCACGCGACCGTAGCCACGCTGTTTTTCAAGCCGACAGTTTTCAGCCGAGCCAGGTAACGTTCCGGGGCCGAGATAATGGTCTGTTGTGCGCATATAGTATCCGGAGGTTACGCGAGGGATGAAGTACCGTGCCTTAGGGCGAACGGGATTCGAAGTTTCGGAAGTGAGCCTGGGGGCATGGCAGATCGGCGGAGCATGGGGTTCGGTCCCGGATGACGACGCGCTCCGGGTCCTTCGCGCAGCATTTGACAGCGGCATCAACTTCATCGATACCGCGGACGTTTACGGCGATGGACGAAGCGAGCGCTTTATCGCCCAGGCTTTACGCGAGCATCGCGGGAACGTATTCGTGGCGACTAAGACCGGGCGGCGGCTCTCTCCCCACACTGCACGGGGCTACAATCGCGAGAATCTGGCCACATTCATTGAGCGTAGCCTGAAGAATCTCGAGCGTCACGCGTTGGACCTGGTTCAACTGCATTGCCCGCCGACTGAAGTTTACTATTTGCCCGAAGTTTTTGGCATCCTGGATGCTCTGAAACAGCAGGGTAAAATTTTGCACTACGGCGTTAGCGTGGAAAAAGTGGAAGAAGGGTTGATCGCGATCGAATATCCAGGTGTCGAGACGATACAAATTATTTTCAACTCTTTCCGGCAGCGGCCAAAGGAGCTCCTTTTTCCGCTGTGCATCAAGCGCAAAGTGGGAGTACTAGCCAGGCTCCCGCTATCGAGCGGGTTATTGGCGGGTAAGATCCGGCGTGATTCGCAGTTTGCAGCTGACGATCATCGCAACTTTAATCGAAATGGCGAACAGTTCGACAAAGGCGAAACGTTTTCGGGTATTCCGTTAGACACTGGTCTCAATGCCGTGGAAGAGGTTCGAAAGCTTCTACCGGAAGGCGTTTCGATGGCGAATTTTGCCCTGCGCTGGATACTGGATGAGCCCGCGCTGAGCTGCGTGATTCCGGGAGCCCGCAACGAGGAGCAGGTGCGCCAAAATGCGGCGGCATCCGATCTGCTACCGTTGACCACGGCCCAACACGAGGCTGTCAACTCGATTTACGAACGGAAAATCAAGGTGCTTGTGCACCATAGGTGGTGAGAAATGACGGGCACGCGGCGCGTTGAGATAATCCAAAAAACGCAGGCAACGATTGCGGAACTCAAGGCAAAATATGGGCTCGCCCTGGGGGCTTCGCGCGGAGAAGGTCTCTTCGCGAAAGCAAAGCGATTGGGCCTCCTCCAAGGCGTGCTGTCCAAAACTATTATTCCGTGCCAAGCGGAACTGAAGGATGATCGGCCGGCAAATCCATGCCTTATCGTGCCACAAAGCCTGCCGGTTGAGATGTTTCCAGCGCACAAACGACTCGCGGTGGGCGGCCAGGTGGAGTCCCTGAGCATAAGTCAGTTCACTTTGCCGCGGCACGTAATGGAAGCAGCTTGGCGTCCTACTGCATCGTGGCAAGGCGGGCACATGCCCATATTGGTTTCAATACATGGGGAGTACAAATACCTTGTCAGGACGAATTCGTTATTCTTTCGCTGCGGCGAGTATACCGGCAGCGATCTCGACACCACTTCGCCTGCCCAACCCCAAGAGTACGAGCTGAAGCGCGGGCGCTATAACTCGGGCGACGATCTGTCCAGTGAGTTGGCGCTTGTGGTTGCGGAGTTTTGATCCGCTCAGGCGATCCTCCCCGAAAGTCCCGCATGGGAACGGAGTCCCATATCCGGTTACATAAGCTGGAATCGGAAATCCAGCCTGTTCCAGCTGTCCGGCAACCCGACCCGTCCGCTACCTTCATGGACCCCATCGATCTCGGAAGGCATTCAGTATTCAGCGATTCGCCCACCCAACTTAGGCTTTTTCATGAAGATCGGCGGTTCGTCCGCGCTCGGCCCCCAGCTTGCCGGCACGGGAATATTGAGCAGCCGCAGGTACACGCTGAATTGACCACGATGCTGGTACCAATGGCTGAGCATGATGTCACGCAAGAACTCCCCGCGAGGTTGGGCCAGGATTTCCTGTCCATCGACAACCAGACGCCATGTCTCGCTCATTGCGGCGTCGTCGAAGGTTGGCAGCACACTTCGCACTGCCGTAATACTCCCTTCGAAGGCATCCAGTACTTCTTGGCGGCTGGCCGGTTGTGGAAGGCCAAGACCCGGACCTTGCGCTGGATTGCTCTGCACAAAACGGACAACTCCGCCGGGCACGAAGGCGAGATGATACGCGAGCTGTCCGGCAGACATGGATTTTTCATGAGGCTTCCAATTCAATTTATCGTCCGGCAGCCGCTCAAGAAATCTCCGTGTGACAGCCGCTTGTATTTCAAATTCGGCGAGTAGTGATTGTGCAATGGACAATGCGGTCCTCCTGTTACGGATTCTATACGGACGGCCGGCAAACTATGCTCCGAATCTTCGGCAAACGGAGAATGAAAACGAGTGCGGGCTCGCCAGTCGCCCACGATGAAATCATTTTCCAGCTTGGGCATAAACAAGCGACTCCCTCGCCGCGCCATTTCCGACCGCGCTTTCTACTTCACTGCCGTAGATGAACACCCCAGCCCCGCGAAGTATCGCGGCTGGAACACCTGCGACCCTTGTGGATCGAGCATGAACTTCACGGTCTTCGGATGCCCATTCGGTAATTTGACGATTCCGGCTGTTGTCTTCTCGGTCCATTGAACAGACAATTGGTTGCCAACCGGCGTCCAGCTCTCGGCCGTATCAAGGAAGTGCCAGATGGCCCAGAGTCCGGTCGTGCTGACTATATCGTCTTCACCGCCGCCCGTGAACCGTATTCGCAAATCGGCCCCCTGTGTCGAGCCGGGCCATTGGAACACCTGCTTGGCGGGGTTCTTCATTTCCTGGCTGAGCGTGATGCCATCGATCACCATAGTAATGTGATCGATATCGGGCGAGGACTGAGGCTCCATGGAGAAACTCATGTTCGGATCTGCGCCGGTGTTGTAGAGCGACGTCGACATATGCAGCATGCGGTTGGCGAACGCCAGGAATCCCGGCGTCACCTTGAGTGATTGACCCGGTACCAGAACAAATTGATCGCCTGCGCGAGTCATCAACTTGTTCATGCTCTCGGCAAGCTTCCAGAACGCGCCATCGCCGGGTTTCAGAAATTGATTGACTTCCTGTATGGTGGCGTCGCTTGCATCTTTCCTGAACGGATACTTGGCTAGCATGGGACTCATGTCTTTGCAAAGGGCACCGGCGGCGGCATTGATAGGCGCAGCAGCGGCCGCGCCTAGCGTCCGATCCAAAATTGGAGGAATAGGCGATAAAGGAGAGAGGAGGATGTCCGTTGTCTTGACATCGACCTTCGGTTCGCCGGAGTCGCGATTGAACGATGAGGCCAATTCGCGCGTTGTGTTCTCGCCTTGACCTTCGGCTGTGTTCGCTGCAGCAATCTGTGATGTCGCTTCAGGCGCATTCAGATCTCGGATCTGGGCTACGGCGCCCTGCAACGCGATCAAGGCCGAGACATAGCTCTTATTTGACGCCGAGTTGGGCCTTTGAATGCAAGGTGATGGCGTCACGCTCTGCACTGGTTGAAAGACATCGGTGATCGTCTTGTTGTCTTTTACGCTTGTGTTGTCGGACGCTACACAGACCACCTCCAGCAGCGGCGAATTATTCGCGGTCAATTTGCCAAGCTTGCTCGCAATGTCCTGGGTAGACGGGGCATAGCCGATGAACCGCGTCGCATGGAGAAACTCGCGCCAGGTCTTTATGTAGTCTCCGCTGTATTGCGCAATCAGATTCTGTTTCGATTTTTCCCAATCGCTCGATATCTCAGGACGTTTCCCAAGTACCCAGTCCTCGCCTTTGAACAGACCTTGCGGATCTTTCAGGAGCTTGAAGAACTCATTGTAGCCATCCTTAGTGAACGCTTGATCGACCGGATAAGTGTTGATGATCAGTCCCTTGGATTCGGGATAGGCCTCGTTAAAGATCAGCGGCTTCAGCCCGCGCCGCGCGATGTCCAGCATCTTGGCGTACACGGAGCTCTCCTGCGCGAAGCGGTTGAGGTACGCTCGTGCGGTCCCGACCGCGTTCGCATCGGGGTTGTTGAACCGCGGATAGGGATTCTCAAGCGCGGCATCTTCGGCATAGAGGTTGAAATCCTCTTGCGCTAAATTGACGCGCTCGCCATCTACTTGTTGGCCTTTCTGCCAATGCACCAGTAATTCGGGACCTAGGAAACCGGGATTCTCCTTGATCTTGTCGGTGTACTGGGTTGTCATCAAATAGCCCTTAAGGGTGTTGTAGATGTAGATCCAGCCTTGAGCCTGCGATTGATCGGGGTTATTGCAGACGCCGATCATCGTTCCCTGCGTGGGACTCAGCAGAAGTCTGCGGAACAATGCGTAGTAGGTAGTCCGCAATGGTTGACGAACTGATTCGCCGACATAGAGCATTCCGCCGTAGGAGAAAGGCGCCCCGTTTCTCTCGTAATCGTTCAAGACCGCGAGTGTGCGGCGGACCTTATCGAGACGCTGCAGCGAATCGAGCGAAGCCAGCTGACCGGATGGCAGGCTGACACTGGGCACGGCGCCGGCGGCCTGCACCGCATCACGCACCAACGCACGATTATTACCGAAGGACACCATCCACCAGATAACTAGGAATGCGGCAAGTGCGGTTCCGCCGGCGAGCAGCATACGCCGCCAGAAATCAAGCTTTGTGCTGCTTTGGGTAACGACCATGGCCGGCTGGTCCACCAGGATTAGGTCACTGAACAGGTGCGTCAGGAATACCCATTGCGGCACGCGGCGGGAGCCGCTTTCTCGAACCTGCGCTTCCATCCTCGGCGCTCCAGCCGATCGCGGATTGAAAATGCGTGTCGCGCCCGCATCGTAAGGTTCGTCCGGAATCGGCGCAACCGCGGCAGGAGCAAGATCCGGCACGCTCACGGGCCGTATGCCGGTGAAATAGAACCCGCGTAAAAATGGACTGGTGCGCAGTTGGGTAGGCCGGCACAGATCGACTAAGAACTGGACCAGCAAGGGCCGGAGTTTCGCGAACTCACGGGGAAACTCATAGATGTTTGGAAGCTGGGTTGGATTGTGTTCGCGAGAGAGCTGCTCCGGGCGCCGATCGCAAAGACTGAAGTAGAGCTCCTGGAACGCTTCGGTAAGGCGCTTGGTCTCTTGCTCCGCATAGATACCGCGCACCGTGGCGGTTTGCAGCGGAAGCGTCTTGCCGAATATCTCGGTCACTTCAGCTTCAGTAAAGTTCGAGACGTATTCGCGGAAGTAGTTGATGCGATCCGCTTTCGTGAAGAGGACGTAGACCGGAAAGTTGGCGCCTAGTTCCTGCGAAAGTTCGCTCAGGATCGCTTGAAATTGGCGAGCTTTCGCGGCGAGAGCGTCGCCGCTGCCATGTTGCAGGAAAATCTCGCAATCGATGGTGAAGACCACGGACCGAGGCGGGGGTTGTTTGCCGCCTAGAACCGACTTGAAGCGAACGGGCGCGAACTTTTGGAACAGCTTCTTGCGTACGGACGGTTCCGAGATTACGGCGCCGGCAGGATCGATATATAGGGTCTGGCGCGCATACCAAACGTTCAGCGCGCGAGTGGGAGCGATGACGTAATCCTCGTAGGCATAGCCGGCGAGCAGATCGGGCTCGAGTCCGGACTTTGCTATCGCACTAGTCTTGGCGGTGCCGGTATCCCCAAGAATGAAAACCGACGGGAGCGTGTTGATGTTCTTGACCCCAACGGTGAGCAGGTGCTTCGACGCCTCGCTGAAGCTATACTCGATTTCCGTGTTGGTCATTCCAGCCCAGCCCTGTTGCACTTCGCCTCGCTCCTTGGGGCGCAACAGGATATAGCCTACGAAGCCGATAACACCAAGCAGCAGAAAGCCGAGCCGCAAGTAGTAAAGCATTGGCGGGTGCGGAGCGATCGCATGTGCGATTCGCCAGGTGAGCAGGCACCAGACCAGCAGGATGATGATCGCGATGATAAGGGAGCGAGTGAGTTTCATGGCTCGGCTCCTACAGCGGTATACGTGCAGCGATGCCCTGCAACTCGCCGGCGGCGGACGATAGCACGAGCTTGAAAATCACGAACAGGACGATGGCAAGGCTGCCCGTTCCAATGGCCACCCATTTCAGAACTTTGATCCAACGGTCTGACGGTGGCTTGACAACTTGTGGCGCAACCTGCCAAACCGGCGCAACGGCCCCTTGCCTGATCCGGCGGATCTTTTCCTCGATTTGCGAAAGGATAGCCCGGATCTCGCCTATGCCGCTCGCGCTGAAACGGCCTCGGAACCCTAGCAGTAAACAAAGCTGATGCACTTCAAGCAAGTCGGCAAGCGCTTCCGAATCCTGGCGGCCCAGCAATCGCTCCACGTTACGAAAGAAGATCTCGCCGGCGATGTGCACGCCGAACAATTCCTCCTGCATGGGCATGCGCGGCCAGTCTGCGAAGATCGGGTTTTGAGAATTGAGGATGGTCTCATCGAGAAAGGCGACCACCGCAAACGTGGCCACCCGTAGGTCCTCAAGCGTGTAGCCCCGGCGCAGGCCCTCCTGCTCCGAACTTTTTAGAGCCGCGCGCATTTGGCCGCGAAACGATTCTGGCTCGCCAACGCGCTGGCGTTGCGCACGCATGCGCACAATCACGGTAAAAACTTCTTGAAATACCAGCGGCAGGTTATCGGCACGCTTGGGCGCGAGCGGCGGAGGCGGCGCCGCAGCGGCGGGATTAGTATACGGGGTCGAGGCCATTTCTCTTTCGTTTGTTTCCGGCTTTAGGTGTCCAACAGAATCAGCAGTTCAAGTTCGGGATGCGGAAGTTCGCCGGGAACATAAATGCCTATACGGCGCGTTTCCATGACGTGGTCCCAGCAAGGGCCGCTTCGGTTTACGGTGAAATATTGGTTCGCGATGCGCGGCGATAACGACGACGGCGGCGACGGAACGTGCGTCAGTTTAAGACCGGGCACCGCGCGCCTCACCAGTTCCGGAACGAACTTGGCGGAACAGACCTTCACCAGCGCTGGAGTGCCTGTGATCAGTTCCGCTTCGCCAACATTGGAAGCAATCGAAAAGTACCACTTCGCCTGCCCGAGGAATCGCGAATCCTTCAGGTCGGCTTCCCAGAAATAGCGGTCCACCTGCTCCAGCCGCACAGAGACGCAGTTCGTGGGAACCACCAGTTCCAGGTGATCGCGAATGTGGTTATCGAGCGACTCGAAACACGCCTGCAAGTCCAAATGATCGTAAACGGCAAGCATCGCTGGCGATGATTCTAAACCGAACGTGCAGAGCGCGCCGGCCAGGCGAGACATTTCGCAAAACAGTTCTTCCGGGTGGCCCTGCTTAGTTAGGAATAGATGCCGAAGCACAGACAGCGCGCTATTAACCGCATGCAGGAACCAGAAGCTGGCAATCTGCTGGGCCGACATGCCACTCTGTTGACGATCGTAGCCGCGAGTCGTGCCGGTGAAGGCGAGATTCTTCTGGGTCAGGATGTCAATCAACCGCTGCAGCATGTTCATCAGCGCCGGGCTGCCCTGGATGCGCACAACCGGCGGGATGAATTTCTCATCGAAAATGAAATGACCGGCTCCGTCCCGTAGGATGCGGGCGAGCGGCAGAACCTGGTAATCGTCTCGTTTTTCGCCCTCTACCAGAAAACGGATGTTTTTGCGGCCGAAGCGTACGTCCTTTTCGTCACCGCCGGTGATCTCATCGAAAACGGGCTTCGATTCGGCTACGAACCGCGTGCCGTTACCGCGAACATCTTCCTCAAGCGTGCAGTTGCCCCCAAGGGCGCGGTATGTTGGAACAGCCAGATAGGTGAGCAGACTGTCGGCGGTAGGCGGGAACAGTTGCTCAATCTGTTTCGGTTCGGGAAGAGGATCGCTCGATGGCATGTCAAAGGTCAATCCATCTTCAAAAATGCCTCGGGCATGCGTCAAAAGGAGCGTGCCATTGCGCAGCGACTCGGCGTTTAATTCGTAGCCGAGCAGGCCGAACGGGCTGAACCATAGCGAAGCCGTTGAGAAGTGAATGGCATCTTCAAAATATTTGCTTTGTGCCTGGAAGTGATGCGGGCCGAGATACATGCCCTCCGACCAGACGATTCTCGAAAGATGTCTCACTTAAAAATGGCTCCCGTCAACAAGCTCGGCGGCATTGGAACGGTATTTGTCGGTGGTGAGAGAAGCCGGTGCGCCAAAAAGCCCTTCCGTATAATTACACGTCTTTCTATCATACGGGGATGGACTCGCGCTCGGAGCCGCAGAAATGCCCTTAATAAAAAGTTAAGGCGCGGCGGAACGAATTGAGGGAGAATTCTGACTATGGAACCGCTTGAATTTCTCGGGGGAAAGTATCAACAGCCGGAGCAAATAGTGTCTGGCGAGGTGCAGACCTTTCGCGCGCGTGAATCGGCGACCGGCCGGGTCGTGTTCGTACATCGGGTGGCGGCGGATGCCGACCCGAAGCAAGCGGCTTTGCTAAGGCTGTTGTTGACAGGTTTGTTCCGGTCATCCTCGGCGCGGAATCAGATCCTCGACTTCGCGGAAGAGCCCGGGTTCTGGTACGTCGTTACCGAAAGCACAGAGAAGTGTCTTCTGCTCCGGGAATGGCTGCAACTCGAGATCGGCTCGCCCTCGTCTGGAAGCGCGACGCACTCGCCCAAACCCACTGAAGTCAGCGATCACGATACTCATCCTAAAGCTGAAAGCGCGCGCCCCGCGCCAACTAAGCCAATTTCGGATTTTTCCGGTGGCCCCATCCCCTTTGTTATTCGTGAGCAGCCGGTTCAGCCCGCCGGTCCGTCAAGTCCCGCGCCGGCGGCGGCTCGTAATGAGTTCGCAAAGCAAGAACCGGTTCGGGCCGAACCGAAGCCGCAGCCAAAACCCACCATCGAATCCCAGTGGCAGTCTCAGTCGCAGTCCCAGCCGGAACCTAAACCGTGGCCAAAGCTAGAGCCCTTACCAGAACCGGTAAAATTGGAACCGGTCAGAATAGAACCAGAACGGGAGCTCAAGCCGGAGCCGCCCAAGCCCCCACCCAGCCAAGGTGAACCAGGCGAGTTTACACGATTCTTTAAAGGCGGCATGCCACCATCGGCGCCCAGCCGTCCCGACGCATTCCGCAGTCAAGATCGGCCTTCACGTGGTTTCGGGCCTGTGCAGCGACCCAGTAATCCGCCCTCGAATCCCCCGAAGGGCGAACCGGGCGAGTTTACGCAGATGTTCAATAGATCCAGCGGCGAATCGGCCGCCCCTGCCCCGCCCTCGCCTTCGAATGCTGCGAAGCCCGCGGCAGATATGCCGTCAGGTCGAAGTGGATATTCGGGCAATGTCGATTACGGATTTAACAATCCATCAAGCAACCCGAGAATGGACCGGCTGCCCGATTTATCGAATCGGCCGGGCGATCTTCCGAGCATGTTCCAGGCAAACGCCGAGGCGCCGACGCCGATGCGAACCGCGTCGCAGGAACCCGGCGAATATACACGCATGTTCGGTAAGGGCAGCATTCCGCCGCCCATACAACCTCAGTCGGCCGTAGGCTCCTTCCCTATGCCCCGCTCGGACGATCCGTTAGGTGGAAGCACCCGTTTCGGCATGCCTGCGCCGCAAGCCGCTCCGCCGCCGCCCGCCCCAACCGGACCGAGCGAATTCACGCGCGTAATGATGGGCAATCGTCCCCAGGACCCGGCAGCGGGACAAGGTGCCCCAGGAGCCGGGCAAGGCGCCCCTGAAGCAGGAACTCCGCCCGGCGGAGGAGCACCTGGTATGGGAGCACCTGCGGGATTTGGAAAACCGCTGGCCATGCCGGGGCAGATGCCCGGTATGGGCGGTGGGCAGGGATCGCCCGCAGGACCGGCGCCAATGCAGGGCGCTGGAC
>DATBEF010000146.1:0-7229 GCA_036269625.1 Bryobacteraceae bacterium
GCCATGGAATAGGAAGGATTGATCGCCAGTTCCGCCTTCAGGCTAGCGATCGCGTCATCTAGCCGGCCACGAAAAATCGCGATCTCCGCCAGAACGAAATGCGCCTCCGGGAGCTTCGCGTCCATCGCGATGGCCTTCTGCGCTTCCGCCTCGGCCTCCGGTTCGTATTCCTGTTTCATCATCATTTGCGCCGCCAGCAAGTGGGCGTTGGCCGAATCCGGCGCTACACCGAACAACCGGGCAAAGGCCGCTTCCGATTGCACCGGTTGCCTGGTTTGCAGATATGCATATCCCAACATATAATTCGCTTCGTTCGAGTCCGGAGCCTTCTCCAGCCACGGAATCGCCTTCGGAGCCTGCGACAGCATGAAGTAGCTCTGCCCGATCAGCAGCACCGATTCGCGATAATCCGGCGTCTTCGGCTTCTCCGTCTCAACCGCCGTTTCCAGCTCCGCGATAGCCTCCAGGTACTTCTGCTGCTTGTAGTACTCGACGCCCTTCTGGTGTCCTGTCTCAGTGACACCAGCGGCCCACAACAGCGCCGCGACCAGGCAAACCATACCCTGAAGTATAGGAAACTCCTTCAGACCTGAAAAGTAAACGCTTACGTTCAAAGCGGGTTAAACCCAGGCTGAACCGTCGTCGCCTTTCATGAACCTTATTTGAATTCGTGGGTACATTTCTCCACGAAATCGAGTACACTACCAGCAAGATTACATTGCTACCAGGGGCGCCGGTTTACTGGCGTTTGTTTAACTATGTCGGTTAGAAGTTTCTTCCAAGGAGAAGGTAATGTCTTGTTTTGGCAAGGGGTGCTATGCTCTGCTCCTTGCGTTCGTTCTGCTCCTCACCGGAGCCGGCGGCGCGAGTGCACAGCAAATATTCGGTAGTATTTACGGGACAGTCACGGACCCCACCGGTTCGCCCGTAAATAACGCCAAAGTAACAATCGCGGACGTGACTAAGGGGACTTCGTTCCAGGTCGCGACCGATGCGTCGGGCAACTATACAAAAGGCCAGTTGATCCCGGACACGTATAAGGTCACCATTGAGGCTCCGGGCTTCAATAAAGTCGTTTCGAGCGAGATCAGCGTCAGTGTCGACCAGGCGGCGCAATTCAATGCGGCCTTGACGGTAGGAAGCGTGGATACGTCCGTTGAGGTCACCGCGGCCGCGCCGTTACTGCAATCCGATCGCGCCGACGTCGCCCAAACGTTTACTTCGAAACAGATTGCAGAATTGCCGACGATCGGCCGCAATCTGCAGGCTTTCGAATTGCTGAATCCGGGCACGATCAAGCTGCCATGGCAGCATGCTTCGGACGAGAATCCGCAGGGCAGCATTCAGACGATTGTCAATGGCCAGCTTTTCGACAGCACTGGGTACTATCTTGACGGCACTATCAACCAGGATCCGATCCTGGGCATCATCGTCATTAATCCTACTTTCGATTCTGTCAACGAGGTGAAGCAAGCGGACCAGGACTACGACGCTGAATTCGGCTACACGGGTGCTGGTGTGTTGACCTACTCGACCAAGTCGGGTACCAACCAGTTCCATGGCGATGGGTTCGAATCGCTCGAGGTGAATACTCCGAGTTTCCAGGATTTCGGCCGCAACCCATTCAATGAGAACACGTCCGCCGGCGTCCCGACCACCCATTACAACCAATACGGTGGATCGATCGCCGGCCGTGTGATTAAGGATAAGCTGTTTTTCTTCGGCGACGCGCAGTTAACCCGCAATTACAGAGGCGGATCGGTGCTGACTTCGGTTCCCACAGCGCAAGAGCGCACCGGCAATTTGGGCGATTGGTTAGCCCAGGGCAGCCAATATCAGATGTACTACCCCAATTCGGGAAACGCCTTGGGCCAAGGCCGAACGCCAATCGCAGGGAACATCATTCCCGGCAGCATGCTCAGCCCGCAGGCGGTGGCAATCATGAATTACTTCCCACTGCCCAATACCGCGGCGAGCGGCGGCGCTCCCTACAACAACTATGAGGCGAGCGGCACAAACTCCATCGTAGGCAATCAATGGAACACCCGTTGGGATTACTATGTCAATGAGAAAAACACTCTCTTTGGACGGTATAGCTATGCGGCCTTCACTGAACAGGCGCCGGGCGCCTTCGGAGAGGTAGGAGGAGGACCCGCGTTTGGCGGCGGCAATTATGCCGGTTCCTCGCAAGCTTTGAACCAGAGCGCGGCGGCCGGTTGGACTTACACCTTCAACCCGACTACCATCAACGAATTTCGCTGGGGTTACATGCGCTACCACGTCACGGACGTGCCGAACGGCTATGGCCAGAACCCGGCCGCCGCAGCCGGCATTCCTGGCTTGAACACCAGCATAACCACTTCCGGCCTCCCGGCATTCAACATCCAGAATCCGGCCAGCGCCAATGAAGAGCTCGGTTACTCGCTCACCGTCAATCAGTGCAATTGTCCGCTGACGGAATTCGAACGGCAGTATCAGTTTGTCGATAACCTCACCAAAGTCAAAGGCAACCATAACCTTAAGTTTGGTATTGATGGCCGCTACGCCTTAAATCTGCGCGTCCCGAGCGACAATCACCGCGCTGGCGAATTAAACTTCAACGATAGTGTTACGGGTGTTGTGCCCTCCTCTGGAGGCGCGCCCATTGACGGCTTGGCTCTAGGTACCTTCCTGCTGGGCGACGTCACCAGTTTCAATCGGTATGTCAGTTCCTCGCTCGATGCCGAAGAACGCCAGAAGCGCATCTTCTACTACGCACAGGACGAATGGCACGTCACTCCCAAGCTGGTTTTTACCTACGGCGTCCGTTGGGAATGGGTATTTCCAGAGACAGTTAACAGCGCAGGCAACGGAGCGGAGCTGAATGTCGCTACCGCTCAGTTGGATGTGTTCGGCCTCGGCAACATCAGTTCGCACGGATATCAGGAGATGAACTGGCATGACTTTGCGCCCCGCGTCAGCGTTGCCTATCAAGTCACGCCCAAGACGGTGGTCCGTGCCGGTTATGGCTGGAGCTACAGTCTAGGCACCTTCGGCTCGACGTTCGGTCACAACGTCACTCAGAATCCGCCGGTGCTCATCAACCAGGCGCTAGCCCAGCAGCAGTCCAGCGGGGGATGCCCAACAACCTTCTGCGATGTTTTCACACTCGCACAGGGTGCGCCCGCATACAACAATACGTTTGTGCCGAGTTCAAATGGCACTATCGCGCTGGAACCGGGCGGCGGTCTCTCCTTCAAAACGAGACCCGGCATCATGACTATGCCGGTCGTCTATGCCTACAACGCAACCGTGCAACGGCAACTGACCAACAAGATCTCCATTTCGGCAGGCTACGTTGGAAACCAGGGCCGTCACTCGCCTCTCGGAACCGATATGAGTTACAACGAGAACACGGAGTTCTTTGTACCCGGCGTACCGGGTGGCGCGTTTCCGTTCAACGGTCTTTTGGGTCCCAAACTGAACTACGGTTGGACCTACGAGATCGATAGCTACTGCAACTGTGCGAACAACCAGTACAATGCCTTGCAGGTGCTGAGCAAGATCAACGCGGCCGCAGGCCTGACCATGCAGGCAAATTACACCTATCAATACGCCAAGGGCGACGGCTGGGGCGGCAATGAAGGCTACACGTTCTCTTACGATCGTCCTCTGGGCTATGGCAACGACAATTTCACGCCCCATAACCAGATCGTGTTCGCCGGGAACTACGCCGTTCCGTTTGGGCGCGGGCTCAAATATGGCGCTAATGTAAATAGGTTTGTCGATGCGGTTGCCGGCGGCTGGAACATCGGCACCATAACGACCTATTACAGCGGCATTCCATTCATGCCCACCATTGAAAACTATGGCAGCAACACGCAGCCCTATACCGGTCCGAACAATCGTCCGAACGTAGGAACTGGCACTGCCTATGCGTCGACCCAGAATCGGAACCAGTGGATACTGCCTCTATCCAGCGGCGCATACACTCTGCCGGCTTCGAACACGTTCGGCAACTACCCCATCAATACATTGATTGGTCCGCAGTTCATCAACGAGGACATGTCGATTAGCAAGCTGTTCTCGATCACGGAGCGCGTGAAATTTAAATTGCGCATGGATGCGACCAACATGTTTAACCACACCAATCTCGGTTCTCCGAACGCCGATATCCAATCGTCTACCGTTGGTCAAATCACCTCAACCGCCTTCGGTGGCGCGTATCAGATGCGGCGCCTTGAGTTCACTGGCAGCTTTACGTTCTAGTTGCCAACCACAAAAGGGGTGGAAAGGAGCGCACGCTCCCCCCACCCCTGAATTGCTAATTTCTATTCCTCGGCACTCAGCCGCACCCGAAGTCCCACTTTCCGAAAATTTTCTTTCTCCCACTTCATCAACGCATTACGTCTGAATTTTGCGGGCGCTCGCATCGGCGCGCTGCCATACTTTGCTCACGGAGGTTCTCTATTTAGAAAAAAGGGGCCAGTCGGGTCTGGCGCCTTTTTATGCTTCTGACTTCGGCGTATGTTCTGGCCGACCGATTTTACGGAGGAGTTGAAGGGCTGTTCGCGCGCCCGTCTTGACAGCGCCGGGCGGCTGTTGGAGCTTAGCGGCCATCTCGCCTAGCGACAGACCCTCAAAGTATGCCAGTTCGAGGGTCTGGCGCTGGTCCGCACTGAGCTTGGTGGTCAAGGTTTCGCAAATGGTCCGGATTCGTTCTATATTGTGATAATCCGGTTCTAAATCAGCGAAAAAGCGGGGCTCCTCGAGGGTGTCGAGATTGCGGCGGTTTTGCGACGACTTGGCTCGGGCCGACCGTACATAATCAATGGCGCGGTTGCGAGCAATGGCTAGGATCCAAGCGCCCAGGCTGCCACCGCTGCGATTGAAGCCGTCCACCCGGTTCCAAACCTTTATAAAGGCCTCGTTCAGGAGGTCCTCGGCTACTTCCTCATTTTTCACAATGCCTAAAATAACTGAAAACGCGAGTTTGCCGAAGCGATCGTAAGCATCTGCCATCGCCTGCGTCTCATGACGTTTCAGGCGCTCAATCAGCTCCAAATCGTCCTGCAATGAGAAAAGAACTGGGAGAGTGAGATTGGACATCAACGCTGCATCTGGAATAGATCTTCGGCCACAACTGGGATGCCAGGCTCCATGCCCGCGTTGGATTGAACATTGTAGCGAGCACGCGCGGCGAATAGCTTTTCAACCTCCTCGCGAGGCAGCGGGCGGGCCCCTCCAAGCATCTCGGCTACAAACGTGATTTTGGCGAAATGTTCTACCATCTCCATACGAAAAAACGCCTGCCAGACGTCCTGGCCATAACAGGTACAGCCATGATTCTGCAACAGCACCGCGTCATAATGCGGGATCAGGGGGAGCATGCCTTCGGTAAGAGCTGGCGTCCCCGGCAAACCATAGGCGGCGAGCGGAACGGCTCCCAACTGAATAATCACTTCCGGGAGGAGGGCTTTGTCGAGGGCCCTGCCGGCGGCAGCGAATCCGGTAGCAACCGGAGGATGGGCATGCACAACCGAATGTATGTCGCTACGCACCTTGTAGATGGTGGTGTGCATGGCGATCTCGCTGGTGCGTTCGCGCCGGCCCGCCACTTTGTTGCCTCCCATATCGCAGACGATGAGATCGGCAGCTTCGACCATGCCCTTGCTGATGGCCGTTGGCGTACAGAGAATGCGGTCCTCGGCGATTCGGATGCTGACATTGCCGTCGTTCATGGCCACCCAGCCCTTTTCGTAGGTCAGGCGGCAAACCCGAACGATGTCGTCGCGATGCTCCTGCTCGGTTTTGCTCATGCGAACCCTGATTTTAGCAAGACGGAGACGGTGTAGTAGCTACAATGAAAGCCGTGGAGAAACGACGCATGTGCCCGAACTGCCGGGCATTTATCACCGTCAGCGATCGTGTCTGTCCTTATTGCGATGTACAACTCGGCCCTAGAGCAGTCGATCTCCGAGCGGCGCAACTGGCGTCGTTTTTGCCGCGTGCTAATTCACTTTCTATCATTTTCCTTACTATCAACTTCGCAATTTATGTGGGTATGGTGGTAATCGACTATCAACTAAGTAAGGAACCGAGCGCATTCAGTTTCGATGCCAGATTGCTGGTGCTCTGCGGCGCTAAGTTTGGCCCGTTAATCCGCAATGGGCAGTGGTGGCGGCTGATTACCGCCGGATTCCTGCACGGCGGCATTTTCCATATCCTGATGAACTCCTGGGCGCTATTCGACCTGGTGGGTGAAGTGGAACAATTTTATGGAGCGAGCCGATTGATCGTGGCGTATATCCTATCCACGTTCACTGGTTTCCTTTTCAGTTATTTAGGGTCACCAGGGGTTTCCATAGGATCCTCCGCCGCACTCTTCGGCATGATTGGCATTATGCTTTCGACAGGCTTACGGCGCGACACGCCGGTGGCGCAATCAGTCCGCGCATATTACAAACGCTGGGCAATTTACGGCCTGATCTTCAGCCTTATACCTGGTCTGAATATCGACATCCGGGCCCACATCGGCGGTCTGGCCGGAGGCTTCGTAGTAGGGCTCATTGCCGGTTTACCCACAGTTCCCAATTCGCCAAGAGAGATCCTCTGGAATGTTCTGGCCGGACTTGCAATTTTGGTTACTATTTACTCATTCTTTCTGGAATTTATGGCGTATCCTACAGTTCTACGTATGATTTACGGATAAGTTCTCTCTAAAAAGCACTGCAATATAAAATTAATCTGTATAATTAAGTTAATCAGGTTTGGGAAAATCTATTTTGCTGAGAGGGGCCCGGCAACTGCTGACGTTGCGCGGTCCAAGCGGGGTTCGCCGAGGTTCGGCGCTCCAGGATCTGAGCATGATTGAAGACGGTTCCGTTCTGATCCGCGATGGCGTAATCGTGGCAATCGGCAGTAGCAGGAGGATTGAGAATCTAAGCGAGGCCCGGCAGGCGCTGGAGATTCCTGTACATGGCAAAGTTGTGATGCCGGCGTTTGTCGATGCCGGTCTGAATTTGAGTATCAACCGCAACCACGGCGCCACGAACCGAAAGAAGGCGTCGGATTTTTATGAGGAGGCGCTGGCGATATTTCGCTCCTGTCTCCAGCATGGGACGCTGTGGGCCGAAGTAAAGGCACATGCCTATGACGGCGATTACGAATCTGTAATTCCCGCCCTTCGGCAAGTGACGAAAATCGGCCACAACCCACTATCAATCAGGCGCACGTGGCGGCTCGACTCC
>DATBEF010000199.1:0-2903 GCA_036269625.1 Bryobacteraceae bacterium
GCGAGTGCCCAACGCGGAGAGCACCTCAACACTTAAATCGGCGATTTCGCAAGTAAAGTGCGAATCTTCCTTGACGGTATCACAATTTATGTAATTTTGATTGAGTGCGCGAAGCTCAATTTTGCCTGCCCCGAACGGTAACACGATCTTTTGGTTCCAGGTAAGTTCAACGGAGTACTGGCGCTCCCCGGCATTCAATTGCCCGGGCCGTGTAAGTAAGAGGACATCGAAAGACCGGATTGCGTCCACTCCCGGGATGATGACCCGATCGTGCCCATGCCGGGTCCGGCAGACGTTGAGAACCGCGTCCACATGCTCCAGGTCGATCGAACGCAGATCTCCTTTGACTTGCTCGATGGCGTGACGCACAATCCTGCGCTGTACAGCGATGTGCTGTTTCATCAGAGACTTAGCTGGAATTAGTAGACCCAAATCGCACGGGGTAATCAGCGATCCTGCAAGTGCACGGATTTCCCTGCTCCAATAATCCTCTTCCGCGGCAGCAAGGTCCGCAGTTCCGGCAAGCACTCCCTCCAGATTGGCGTTAAATTCACGGCTGAGTTCAGGGAGCACGGAGTTCCGGATCATGTTGCGGACAAATCTGGTATCTGTATTGGTCGTATCTTCCCGCCACATCAGGCCCTCCTTTGCCGCCCAAGCCCGCACCTCTTTGCGATTCAAATCCAAAAGCGGCCGGATAAGCCCGGTGGCAGTCAACGGACGGATCCCAGCTAGCCCGGCCAAGCCGGATCCGCGAAGGAATCGATAAAGAACTGTTTCGGCCTGGTCGCTTCTGGTATGGCCCAGTGCAATCCGGTCCAGTAGACGTTCTTTCCGGCAATGCGCAAAGAACTCTCTGCGGATGTCCCGCGCCTCCTGTTCCAGATTTCCGCCGCACGGTTTCTCGCGCTTGACCACTACGGGTAATCCCAACCCGCCCGCCAACTCGCGGACAAACTCTTCGTCCGACTCAGACTCTCCGCCTCTAAGTTGATGGTTCACGTGAAGCACGGTCAGATTGAGTGCCAAATTGCTGCCGAGGCGATGAAGGACGTGCAGCAGAACAACGGAGTCCGCGCCTCCGGACACAGCTACGCCTACCCGGTCGCCGGGCGACAACATGCTATAACGAGTGATGATTTGGCTCACCCGCTGGACCAAATCGTTCGCCAATAGCATCATTTTAGGCGCTCCCCGGCGGGCTTTCTTGCATGCAAATCAACAGTTCAGTCACTTCGGAAGAGTTCAACCGCCTCGCCGCAAGCATAAAGGTTCTGCTCATGGACGTGGACGGTGTGCTCACCGATGGGCGGCTCTTCTTCTTTCCCGGGCCAGACGGCAAGGTTGTCGAGAGCAAGGCATTCGATTCCCAAGACGGCATCGCTCTTCGTTGGCTCACGTGGTACGGAATCCAGACCGGCGTAATCAGCGGCCGCGATTCACCGGCCACACTCGAGCGCGCGCAGCAGGTCGGCATGCGATGGGTCTTTCAAGGACACATCGAAAAGATTCCGCTGTTCGAACAAATTATGGCGGAAGCCAAAGTCAGCAAGGATGAAGTTGCCTACGTAGGTGACGATCTGACCGACGTCGTCATCATGCGGCGCGTCGGCCTATCATTCGCGCCCGCGAATTCTCGTCCCGAGGTCAAAGCGGCGGCTACGGCGGTTACTCAGGCCTTTGGCGGCTCAGGTGCGGTTCGAGAAGTGATCGAAGCCATTCTTCGGGCTCGCGGAATCTGGAACGAAATTCTGAAGAAATATGAGGTGCTCGCCTGAATTCAGGTGAACTCGAGAGCGTCGGCCTGGTTCTTCAAACTGTGAATGGGCCGGGCGTGTTGCACCAATTAACCGGTGTCATTGCCGGCCACGGTGGCGACATTCGCTCGGTGTCTATCGTGGAAGAACAACCCGTCCTGACTCGTGTTTACTTCGAAGTCGATCTGCCGCACTCCCCCGAGCCCCTGGTTCGGGATCTCGGTGCTCTCGCAGTCGTTCGCTCTATTACGCAGGTTCAATCGCTACAGAAAATCTACGGCAAGCGCATTATCATCATGGGCGGGGGAGCGCAGGTCGGGCAAGTTGCCCTCGGCGCAATCACCGAAGCCGATCGCCACAATATTCGGGGCGAACATATTTCCATCGATACCATTCCCTTGGTTGGCGAACAAGCGCTCGGTGCTGCCGTCCGCGCAGTGCGTCGGCTTTCGCGAGTTCGCGCGCTTGTTCTTGCCGGATCCCTCATGGGCGGGGATATCGAGGTCGCCGTTCGTGAAGTTCGCGGCGAGGGATTGCTGGTGATCAGCCTTAATATGGCCGGAAGTGTCCCCGATGCATGTGATCTGGTTGTGACTGATCCGGTTCAGGCTGGTGTCATGGCGGTAATGGCTGTTGCCGATACCGCCAAGTTCACCGTAGAACGCTTACATAGACGCGTGTTCTAGCCCGGCAGCAAAGCGGTGCTTGATCAGCAAATCGAAGCTGCTTATCTGCGCTGCCAAGCTATCGCGCATTGCGTTGCGGGGCTTATTGCTGGAACAGTTCGAACTTCACGTCGAATGGATATTCAGCCATCAGTTCGTGATCTGAGCCGGAATTGTAAACGCGCGCCAGGAAATGACCGGTATGTGTAATTCTCAATCCATCGATGTGAACGCGGCCTTGTAGGTTGTTAGCGTACCCCGCCCAAACGGAAGCGCCTTTCTCGTTGACGACCTCTGCCGCCAGTTTTCCTGCGGGTAGGGTCTCCCCATCCACGTTCAGATTGAATTTGCGCCACTCCGGCACAACTGAGACGTGCTCGTCGCCGCGCTCGGCCGTGAGTTTTACATTGACCGGCACGAATGCTAACAGGCAGAACGCGCAAGCCGCGAGCGCCGCGCCAGCCCAAGAAAGGTTCGGAAC
>DATBEF010000217.1:0-61037 GCA_036269625.1 Bryobacteraceae bacterium
TTTTTCAGCCTGTCTTACGAAAGACCCTGGCGATGCAGAAATTTCGTCCTGGTTCGGCATCGTGTTGGCGATCGACACTAATAAACAGCCGCTTGCTCTTTGGCAACTCGCTCGCGCTGGCAATAAGGATTTATCGACTCCGCTCAGCGAGGAACAACGGCGGCAAGTGAACGCGATGCTGGAGAATATGTACGCCTCGTATCATGGGTCTTTGGACGGACTCGACCAGCTGCGCAAGATATCTGCCTCGAATGCCCTTCCGCCGGCTGAGTTTTCCATCGATCCAGCGACTGTGGTCAATGCGCGGAAGGCCGAAGCCGAACTCAGTTTGACGAATCCAGAACTGGCTTCATGGCTTTCGATGCGCCGCCAATTGGAAGCGTCAGATGGTGAGAATTACTTTGCGGGTTACGTGGAAAACAAGCCACTTCCGAAGCTACGGGGCACTGTGATTCGAGCTACGCCGCCTCGATCTCCGCGTGAGGTCACTCTTTCGATGACCGATTCCGATACACCCGATGTCACGTTGAAACTGACCGCGCCGCTTCCCCGTCCGGCCGCTCCGGGCACCACGCTGTCCTTTGAGGGAACGGGGGTTTCATTCACGAAAGCTCCATTTGCGCTGGTGATTGCTGCTGATATGGCACAGGCGGAAAGCAAGCAAGCCAAAATACGGTGAGGTTCGGTACGCCTAGTTGTGGCGCACCTGGATTTTGGTCACCAGGCTGGTCGAAGGTTTTTTGGACGTGTTGACGACATAAACGGCGCCCGCGGGCTCGTCGCTTCGCGTAGAATCATTGATTCTTGCGATGCTGATGTCTCGCGATTGGCCGAACTTTTCATCGAGGTGTTCGACGGCAGCGTTCAACTTATCCGTGCTCGCCATCTGGGTCTCGCCCGCGCCGCTCTTCCGAGGATTGCCGGGACTTCCCTCCGATGACTTCACGCTTTGATAGAGCTCGAAAAAATCTCTCGGGTCACGGGAGAGCACTACAAATAATGTTTCCGTACCTGGCGGATTGTGAACCTCAAAGCACGCGCCGCTCGGAATGCGCACCTTTTTTCCTTGCGGTAACGCATCTCGTTGTCCAGGCATATCCGGCAGTGGCGTCCAGGATCCGCTTGATTGCCGCGCCAATACATAAAGGTAGCCGGATCTGTTCGCTTGCAGATCGATAGCGAAGCAATCGCCAACTTTGAACATATGGTCCGACGGAACCGGGTGCGCTTGATGGTCTTGCCCGATCAGAACAACGTTGTAGCGAATTCCTAAATGAAGAGCGCCTGCAGTCGCATGTGCAGCCGGCGGAGGTCCACCAGTCTGGGGCAATGGAGGCACGGCGTCTTTCGCGGGAGTTGCCAGGTAATACAGTTGGCGTGTACCCTCGGCCGTCTCATCCTGCGCCCCCGCAAATCCCGCGGCAACGAACAGCATCCAAACTCCGATCCATCGAGTACTGGACATCTGAAACCCCTCCGGTGCTTTAGAATATCAACTCCGGCGAGAATAAAAAGCCTGTGGCGGGTGCATAATTAACCGCGATCTTGCGAGCTTGGGCGCCGCAGCTGCAGGCCTAGCCCGATGAGAAATGGCGATCACTGCCAGCTCTATTCTGCGGCCACGTGCGAATTTTCGTAGCTGCCTTCGGCTGGTTTGCCCGCGATGGCTTCGGCGATGAGGCGTCCGTGGAAACGGCCGTTTTCAATGAAGATCTCATTGGTATGCATCCCGGCTACGATAACGCCGGCGAGGTAAACTCCATTGCGTTCGCTTTCGAGCGTCTGCGGATTGGTAACGGGTTTGGAGGTCTTTGCGTCGAGATGGATGCCGTGCGCGGCCATGAACTCGAAATCCGGCCGATAGCCGGTCATGGCGAAGACGAAATCGTTCTTCACGGTAATCTCGCCTTGCGGAGTATTCAACACGACTTCGTGTAAGCGGATCTCGTTCACGCTGCTACGGAAGTAGGCCTTCACTTCGCCGCGCTTGATCCGGTTCTCGATGTTGGGTTTGATCCAATACTTGACGTTGTTGTGGATGGCTGGTCCGCGGACAACCATGGTGACGCGCGCGCCGGTCCAGAAGAGTTCGAGCGCGGCGATGGCGGCCGAATTCTTGCCACCCACAATCAGCACGTCGCTGTCATAGTATGGGTGGGCCTCACGATAATAGTGGATCACTTTGTCGAGGTCTTCGCCCGGCACATCGAGCCGGTTAGGGATGTCGTAGTAACCGCTGGCGAGGATGACTTTGCGGGCGCGATAACAGCAATGCTCGCCGGAGACCTTCTCGGTGCGGACGGCGAAGTTCTCGTCTGCGCCGTCGAACCCTAGCACGCGTTCATATTGATGAATGTCGAGATGGTAGTGCTCGGCCACTCGCCGGTAATACTTCAGGGCTTCGGTGCGCCCAGGCTTTTCGTTGAGCGAGGTCATTGGGATGTCGCCAATCTCGAGCAACTCCGGGGTTGTGAAGAATACAAGATTGGTCGGGTAATTGTAGATTGAATTTACGACACAACCCTTGTCGAACAAGACGGGGTTCAGGCCGCGCCTCTTCAGTTCGATGCCGCAGGCGAGGCCTGTGGGGCCGGCGCCTACGATTGCGACGTCAAACTCGGGGCTCAATTATGGCTCCGTTGAAAAACCGCTCCCTCGCGGTCGCGGCTCGGAAAGGCCAAGTTGTTCATCAGCTTTGGTGACCTGCAGGGCTAGGGGAAGTTAGCGACGGCTCAAGCAATGTCTGCATTTGTGTATAGACACTGGCCAGTGCCGCCGGGAGTGATGCGGTATCTTTGCCGGCTCCTTCGGCCATCTCCGGGCGGCCGCCGCCTTTTCCTCCGACCGCTTTCGCGACGTCGCTGACCAGTTTGCCGGCCTGCACTTTCTTCGTCAAATCCTTGCTCACGGTCGACACGATCGAGATCTTGGAATCGTTCACCGACGCCAGCACCACGACGGCGGTGCCCAGTTTGTTGCGTAACGTATCCGCCATGGTCCGCAATTGCGCCGAATCCATACCGCTGACCTGCTCGGCAAGCACGGTAATTCCGTGGAATTCCCGCCCTTTCAGGCTTTGCACCTGCTGCTGCGCCATTTGGGTCTTCAACTGTTCCACCTGACGCTCTAGCGTTCTCTGGTTCTCCAGGACCTTCTCCATCTGGTCGAGGAAGCCGGTCTCGGTGGTTCGCAGCAACTCGCCCGCTTTAGCGATTTGCGCACTCGCTTGTTGGAAGCGCTCCAGCGCGCCTTCGCCGGTGATCGCTTCGATGCGCCGCACACCTTGGGAGATACCGCCCTCATAGGCGATCTTGAACAGGCCGATATCGCCGGTGCGATTTACGTGCGTGCCGCCGCACAATTCACGGCTGAAATCCGGAATGCTGACCACTCGCACCTTGTCGCCGTACTTCTCTCCGAACAGCGCCATGGCTCCCGTTGACAGCGCTTCATCGAGATCCATGACGGAAGTCTTGACCTCTGTATTGGCCAGGATTTGCTGATTGACGATGCGCTCCACTTCACGGAGTTCGTCATTCGTCATTGCTGTGTAGTGGGTGAAGTCAAATCGCAAACGCCCCGGTTCGACCACACTGCCGGCTTGCTTGACGTGCGTTCCCAGAACCTGCCGCAGCGCCGCATGCAATAGGTGAGTGGCCGTATGGTTGCGCATGGTGGAACTGTGCAAGGGCCGATCGACTACGGCGAGAAGCTTGTCACCTACATGCACGGGCCTTAGCACGACTACACGCTGTACGGCGACATTCGGCACCGGGCGGTAGGCGCCTTCGACCACGGCAACACGTTGGCGGGTTTCGGGATCTAACAGCAGGCCCGTATCGCCGACCTGGCCGCCGGATTCGGCGTAGAAGGGCGTTTGGGGAAACACAATTTCGGCTGTGCCATTGGCGACAAGGTCACGCGATTCCTTATCTACGACTAAATGGGAGACTTCAACAGGCGATTCCAGCATTTCGCGACCGATGAACTCCGCGGGCGGGAGATCTTTATAGACTTCGGCAACATGCGCACGGTCCACACCGCGCCAACTCGCGCGGGCCTGGGTGCGTTGCTTCTCCATTTCGCTGGCGAAAGTGTCATGATCGATGGTGAGCCCGAACTCTCGCGCCATTTCTTCCTGTTCGTCGAGCGCCAGGCCGTAGCGGTCGTACAGCTTGAAAGCCGCTTCGCCCGGCAGAATGCCGCCCACTGCAGATTTGGCTTCGTCCTGAAAGAATCGTTCGGCTACCTGGAAGGTTGTGGCGTAGCGCCGCTCCTCGTCCTCGACGATGCGTGCGACACGCGGGATGCTCTCCTGCAGTTCGGGATAGCCGGGCTTCATCAGGTCCGCGACGAATCCGGTCAATTTGTGTAGATAAGCGTCGTTTGAACCGGTCAAGCGGCCGTTTCGCATGGCGCGCCGCATGATCTTGCGAAGAACGTAGCCACGGCCTTCATTTGATGGCAGCACGCCGTCGTGAATTAGAAATGTGGCGGCACGAGCGTGGTCGGCATTGATGCGCAAGGCGGTATCGGTGCGCGTGTCCTGGCCGTAGTGCACGTGCAGAAGTTCGGCCGCTCGATCGATCACAGGGCGCAGCAGATCGGTCTCATAGTTCGTGATCTTGCCTTGCAGCACGGCGGTAACACGCTCAAGCCCCATACCGGTGTCGATGGAAGGCCGCGGCAATGGCGTCATCTTGCCGTCGAGAGCACGGTCGTACTGCATAAAAACCAGGTTCCAGATCTCGACGAAGCGTCCGCCGCCATCAAGCGGGAACTGCTCGTGCTCGCGACCCGGTTCTGCGCCTTCAGGGCCTAAATCGTAATGGATCTCCGAACAGGGCCCGCACGGACCGGTCTCGCCCATTTGCCAAAAATTGTCTTTCTCATCCAGGCGGAAGATGCGGTCCTTGGAGATTCCGGCAACCGTCCGCCAGAGTTGCTCGGCATCGTCATCTTCGCGGAAGACGGTGACGTATAGCTTGTTTTTAGGAAGGCCAAACCACTCGGAGCTGGTCACTAACTCCCAGGCGAACGCGATTGCATCCTTTTTGAAGTAATCGCCAAAGGAGAAATTGCCGAGCATTTCGAAAAACGTGTGATGCCGCCGGGTATAGCCGACATTTTCAAGATCATTGTGCTTTCCGCCCGCGCGAACGCATTTCTGGGAGGTGGTTGCACGCGAGTAGTCGCGCTTTTCCAGTCCCAGGAAGGTCTCTTTAAACTGGTTCATCCCCGCGTTGGCAAAGAGTAAGGTGGGATCGTTAGCCGGCACTAACGAAGAGCTTCGGACAATTCTATGCCCGCGCCCGGCGAAATAATCCAAAAACTTCGCCCGTATCTCATTTCCCGTCATTTTCCTTTAGTTTCGCATTGCGGGCGATTAGTGCCCGATTTGGTAGCGTGCAGCGAGAGCGGCAACCGCCGCTAAGGATAATAGCAATGCGATGTATTGGATGAATCCGGTCTGGTCCGGACGCCGCGCCGCATCTTTCGTGAAGAGCCGATAGCCGGCGCCTAATGCGATGAGGAGGAACATCTGGACTGAAGTGCTCAGCCATAAAACGGCCGATAGTCCGACGATTGTGATGCGTTGCTGCTGGGTTAGCGAATGATAGCCGCGGGCGCCGTCCAATTGCCAGATCGGGATCAGGTTGAAGAGATTCATCACGGCGCCGAAATAGGCGATGGAGCCCCACATGTTTGATCCACTCACCATGTCCGACGCGGTGCCCCAGGCCATGGCAAGGCAGAAAATGGCCGCTCCTAGGCCGTAGATCGGTCCGGCGAGACCGACGCGCGAATCCTGGACCGGGTCTAGAGACAAGGCGCGTAGACGGATGAACGCGCCAAAGCCGGGGATGAACATGGGTGCGCCGGCGGGGATTCCAAAGCGGCGAAGCGCGATGACGTGACCCATTTCATGGATGTAAATGGAGAGCACGAGGCCGGCGGCGAAGGGCAATCCCCAGAGCTTCCAATAGACGCCCAGCGAGACGAGCATCGTCAGCAGAGTTCCGATTTTGGTGAGTCCCAGGAGCAGGAGTTTGCCCTTTGTCAGAACGAGCAGCAGGAAGGTTTTGAATTTCCAGAGCGCCAGCGCGCCCGAACCTAATCCGGCGGCTCCTTTTTTCCAGCCCTGGCGCTGGGGACTCGCCGGCGCCGCGGCGGTATAACGGTCCAGTTCGGCTATGCGCGCCTGAACACTTCGGTATTGCACGGTGTCGGGCGGCAGCATGGCAAGGGATTGCGCCCATAGGCTGCGCGCCTCAGCCCAGCGGGACGCGGCGGTGGCCTGCTGCGCACGTGCGGCGATGCTTTGGAGTTCCTCGGCATGCGTGAGGCGCTGGCACCTGGGGCAACTCAAGGCCGAAGGGGCTAAAGGGGCGCCGCATTCCGGGCAGGAACTAGGGAAGGCGGCTTGTTCTAATGCTGACATCTGTATTAAGTGACGAGACTCGAGACCTGATAGGGTCCCGTAATTACAATATCGGAGCGGCCCGTTAGAACCCACGCCTGCCGCAGCCCGATGAAGATGATGAAGAGCGAGATCAAATTCATTGGATTCGCCAGGGACAGGAAAGGCGCGGCGAGTCCGAGCCAGGCAAGAAGGAGCAGTAGCGAGCCCACTGAAGCTTTTTGATGCTTCTGGTCTTGCACAGGCTGCACGGTTGGGGGCGCGGTGGCCGCTGCTGTTTGCTTTGCGGCGTTGGTCTTGACAACCTGGCTGATCGCGACCCCGACGTAGCTGAACGAAATCGCGAAATAAGTGAGCAGCACCGCCAAGATCTGTTGGGATCGGCCTCCCAAGCCTTGCGATGCATGGCGAATCGCCCGGCCAACCATATAGCCGACCAGGATTGCGAGCAGCCCGATCTGCCAGCCGGTCACGATCTCCACCGTAGCGAAGATTATGCAACCGGCGAGCGCCGCTCCCCCGCCATAGAGAGCCGCCTTCAGGAGCGAATGAGCAGGCGGCGCTTGCTGATGAGATTCGATCCGCTGTGCGCAGGTGGGGCAGACCTGCCGTCCGTGCGCGTGGAAATAGGTTTCGACCAGCGGAGATTTGCAAGCCAGACACCTGGGCCGATTCGCGACGCCAGCACCGGCGGGCTCGGCTCGCGTGAACTGCAGGGATTCCGGCGGAGGTGGATTTTCCGGCCGAGCATTCAATCCCAGGCTGATCGGCGGCTCATGTTCTCGCATGGAGCGAGTATAGGGGTCCCGGTCACTTAGGTCAATCGCCGATGGTTTTCCAAAAGGCTATGTGTTCATCACCCGGGCAACCCGCGAGAATCAGAACATGCGTCCCGATGAGTCGGGACGCGGCAGACTGAGAGTCCGCGCCACCGGGGTGGATGGAAAGGGGATTTGGCGCAGGGATTAAATCCCTGAAGTCTGAGCCTTGCCGGTCTGGGCCTCAAAGAGTTCAGACGTCGCGCGCTGAATGAGCGGTTTGGATACTTCGGATAGCAAGAAGTCTGCACTCTCTTCTTCGCCAAGGGTACGCGTCAGAAGCTCCGATACCTCGAATTCCCCAATTTGCCTGGCTAGGGTGCGAAGGGTGCCGTATCCAGAGATTTCGTAGTGCTCCACTTTCTGGGCGGCGGTGATCAGGGCCAGGTCGGCCGCAAGATCCTCTTTGTCCTGGGCTTCCTGGATGGTCTCTTCACCTTCCGCCACGAGGCCTTCCATGGCTTTACATGGCTTGGCCTTGGCTTTCTCGCCTAACAACTCGAAAGCCTTTTTCAGACGTTCAATATGGCCTTCGGTCTGAGTGAGGTGTTTCTCGAAGCACTCCTTGAGCTTTGGATTGCGAGCAGCGGCCGCCAGCTGCGGTAACGCCTTGGTCAACTGCGTCTCGGCATGAAGCAGGTCTTGCATCTCTTCAACGAGTAATTCTTTCAATTGGGACATGTCAGTCAGCTATCTTTCTTAATTCTGAATCGGATTACCTTACTTGTGGTGGGCCGTTGCGGACTTTTTCTCTGCTATGTCGCCGCGTTTTTTCGAAATGGCGGATCTGGTTCCAGTGCCGCCATTGGCGGCCGACCGCTCACCTGTTTCAGGCGATCTAAACTGCTCGAAAGCAGGCGCTTCGACATACTCCCACGTCCCGCCCTGATTCCATGGACCTCGAACATCGGGTTCTCCCCGATCACCGATACCGGTGGAGTCATTGAAATACTGGTCCACGACCCCGGGGGTGGGCGGGATTTTACCGATCGAAAACACAGGCTTCTGCAAGCTCTCAAGAGCCAGCGTGAAGGCCTTCATATGAGTGATCTCCCGGGTCATCAAGAATTGCAGGGCATCGAGAGTCCCACGGTCGTCGGTGAAATTCATTAGCCGTTCATACGTAATTTTGGCGCGAGCTTCCGCGGCGATGTTGTTACGAAGATCGACGTCGATTTCGCCGGTGATCTTGAGGTAATCCGCGGTCCAGGCGGAGCCCATTGAATTGTGAAGGGAAACACCGCCGCCTCCGACAACTGCGATGAGTGGATCGGCTTCCGCTGCGTTCCGCTTGTTCTTCATTGGTTTCAAATGCATCCGAGTGAGCACGCCAACCATTTCCAGATGGCTGAGCTCTTCGGTGCCGATGTCCATGAGGAGGTCCTTGCGCTCGGGATCGTCGCAGTTTAGGCCCTGGACGGAATATTGCATGGCTGCCGCGAGCTCTCCGTTAGCCCCGCCAAACTGTTCGAGCAGCATTTGGCCGAAGCGGGGATCGGGCGCATCCACATGCACTGTGTACATTAATTGTTTTACGTGATGATACATGTCTCTGCGCGTTAGACCGCAAAGACGAGTGTGTCTTCACCTGTTAGTTGTTACTGCGAGCTGGAGGCGCTGTAGCTAGTTCACCGGAATTGGGCAAAGTAAAGTTTGCCTCGAGATCTCATCGAAGTGCGCAAGGAATTTTGAAGAAAGGGCGCTTTCAGGCCGATATCTAATTAATCACCCCGATTGTCGTCGCTGCGGGTAAGATCGTCGCGCCGAGCGACCCAAGGCATGAAGGAACTATGAATAACCTCACAGAAGAACAGAAACGAATCGTCAATCATCCGCTCGGACAACACGCCCGGATTCTTGCTGTTGCTGGATCCGGCAAAACCACGACTATGGTGCGGAGGATTAGCCATCTTGTCATCAATCTGGGGATAGATCCCCGCACAATCAAGGTCTTAATGTTCAACAATCTCGCCCGCCAGGAGTTCTCGGCGAAACTCAATGCGACCCTGTTGGACCCGCACCTCAGACCTGACGTACAAACGTTTCATTCCCTCGCATATAGACTGCTTCGGGCCGGTACGAAACGTGGGACGCGGAGCGACCACTACAGTCTTTGGATCGGGGACAAAGAGGAGTTGGCTCGCTCCCATGTGCGAGCCGCGATCACTGATGTGAGGCGGGAGCGCGGTGGTGTGAGCGGAATCAACGACATCGATCCCAAGGAGGCTCTTCACGCGATTTCGCTATGGAAGGCCTCTTTGATCAAGCCTGCATGCGCAGGTCACAAAACAACACCCGAGATGGCCGACATTTACGCCCGCTTCGAGCAGTATCGCTTGCGGAAAGGTGCCCTCACCTTCGACGACTTTGTACCGGAGGCCTGTGATCTGATCCGTACAAACGGCGACATTCAACAGCAGCTCGCAAGCCATTTGAAGCATCTCATCGTGGATGAGTACCAGGATATCAATTACGGTCAGCAACAACTTGTAAGGTTACTAGCGGGCGACTCTGCCGACGTCATGATTGTCGGAGACGATGATCAGACCATCTATGAATGGCGAGCTGCTCGCCCGTATTACATTCGAGAGGGTTTCTCAAAAGACTTCGGACGCAAACAAACGGTCGACTACTTTCTATCGCGCTCTTTCAGATTCGGTCCGAAACTGGCACAGTGTGCAGAAAACGTAATCGCTTTCAACACAAGTCGGCACGCGAAGAGCCTCGTAGCTCATCAAGCAACGCAATTGACGGAGATATCCGTGATTAGCAATCGATCTGAACAACATCATGACGAGAGCCAAGAGCTAGCGAACGAGATTGAATCACTGGTGCTGGAGCAGAAAGTCCCTCCCAACAGCATGGTTGTCCTCGGCCGCACTTTCGCGCAGACGGAGCCGCTTCAATCATGTCTTCTTATGCGAGGCATCCCCTTCCGTGTGCTCGGTATGGCGTCGTTCTTTGAGCGAGAAGAGAATAAAATCCTTGCGGATTACGTCCGAATAGGTCTTTCGCTTGATAGTCCTTTTATAACGGTCGGAAGAGGCTCTCATCAAGGTTTGCTGTCAGAAGGATCGGCTACAGATCTTTTCGATGCGACTATCGGAGTCTTTCTCGCAGTCGCCAACCGTCCGTATAGGCGTCTCTCTCGCGATCTCCTGAAGCAGGGTCTGGCGCGCGCTTTGAAGGCAGGCTTTACAATCGGCGAATCGGTCGAATATCTCGCTGCCGATCAGGAGTGCGGCTTTTCGCTAGAGGGGAGAAACGTGTTGCGTGAGCTCCTAGATCGCTTTCGATGGATCCAGGAGAGTGCCGATGCTGGAATGCTTGTTGGACCACTGCTAAAGAATCTCGTTACGACGTTGGGTTATCGGGAGGAACACACCTCATACTACGGAACTGATCAACCCTCAGAGGACCGCCTCTCATCAATCGAAAACTTCATCCTGTTCGCCACCGCGAGCAAGATGCAACCGGAGGAGTTCCTTCAGCATCTCGAGTCGTTGGATTCCGCTCTCGGATATGCACACTCGGAAATCATAACGGTGACGACAATTCACCGAACCAAGGGATTGGAGTTTGATTACGTTTTCCTGCCGCAGTGTACAGACGGCAACATGCCGGGGAATATTGCGTCCGAAATCCCAGTTTTCGACAAGTCTGGCCGTGTGCCTCACCAGGCCGGCTCACCATTGATAGAAGCCGAACGACGACTGTTCTATGTCGCGATTACTCGCGCGAAACGGCACTGTTTCATAGGAACCATACAGCCTCCTGACAGAGGTCTTCAACTGGCTTCATCATCACCCATACCTTCTCGATTTATCGAGGAGATGCAATTAGCCGAGACGACAAGCACTTTGGAGAATGCCCATAGCGGTCATTGGCGACTAGCGCCATCCGTTGATAGGCCCGTGGCGAACATTCAAAGCAGGGTAGACGCGCTCTTGTCGAGCGGATCCTTACAAACTACGGACACCATCGAGAAATGGCCGATTGGGCAACACACTGGCGCAGCTTTTTGCCCCAATTGCCGGATCGACCTTTCTCGTACGAACGTAGCTATCCCTCCCTCGATCCTCGTTCAACAGCAACTCATCAGGCGCCCGAATCGCCTAAGACCCGGTGGAGTCACCTACAGGAAAGAAAGCGAACTGTCCCCTCCGTAAGGCGGGTCGCCGACAGCAGGTATGCAGGCGTTGCTCATCGTGCTAATGATGACGTGCCCTTTTGAAAAGGGCATTTCGGCAGGTAACCGCAGGCCGTGGCCGGGCGTTTTTAACACAAAGGCCGCCTACCTAGAACGATTCGCTGGCTTCAGCGACCGAGCGATGCGGTTCCGCCGGCTCCGCGCTGGCGATCGATCCAGGCGGTTACCCGGGCATCCAGCAGATTCAGCGGCAACGAACCGGCGTTTAACACTTCGTCGTGAAAGGTTCGGATATCGAACCGGTTTCCCAGCCGGTCCTGCGCCCGCTTCCGCAGTTCCAGAATCTTCAGCTGGCCTAATTTATAGCCAAGCGCCTGGCCCGGAAACGCGATGTAGCGGTCCACCTCCGATTGCGGGCAGGAGCCCATATGATCGTTGAAGAAATCGACCATCTGCTGGCGGGTCCAGCGCTTATAGTGGACGCCGGTATCGACGACCAGGCGCACGGCCCGAAATAGCTCGCTTGCCAGCCGACCATAATCGGTCGTGGGATCGCGATAGAAGCCGACCTCTTTGCCGAGCCGCTCCGCATAGAGCGCCCAGCCTTCAACGTATGAATTCACCTGGATGGCTCGATGAAACGGATGGAGGCCGGGCAGTTCCTGTGCGATTGAAATCTGCATGTGATGGCCCGGAATGCCCTCGTGATAGGCGGTGGCTTCATCGTCGGTCATGTCGTGATGCGTTGGATCGTAGGTATCGACCCAGACCTGGCCGGGGCGCGATCCATCGGGAGTGCCCTGCACGTATTCGGTTGACCCTTCCTTCTCCATGTATTCGGGGACGGAGGTCACAATCAGCTTTGCTTTGGGCAGCAGACCGAATAGCTGGGGGAGTTTCGGCTGCATCTGGCCGATATAGCGGCGGAAATTGTTTAGAATCTGTTCGCGTGATTTGGCCTTAGTCTTGGGATCGGAACTGAGGGCTTTGGCATACGCTTTTCCGTTCGGATAGCCCTGCTTTTTAGCCAAAGTGTCCAGCTCGCCTTCGATTTCTTTTACCTGGGCGAGGCCGAGTTGGTGAATCTGTTCCGGACTGAGGTCGGAGGTGGTTTGCAGATGAACATCGAAGCGATAGAGCTCAGCTCCATTGGGCAGAGACCAGATGCCGGGCTGGGTGCGGCCCTTGGGAGCGTAGTCGGTCGCCAAGAATTGTTCAAAGGTGCGATAGGCCGGGCGCACTTGGTCATCGATGACGTGAATCATCTCTTGATGGAGGCGCTGCTTGTCGGCGGCCGTGAAACTGGCGGGCATATGACTCACCGGAGACGCAAAGGGGTTCTGCTCTCCGGCCGGGTCGGCCACATTGCGGCACTGCTGAACAGCTTTTTCAAGCAAGTAACGCGGTGGCGTCAGTTGATCTTTCTCGCCTTGTTTGAGACTTGCCACTGCTTGGTGAAAGCGGCCGGGGATCTGCTTCAGGCGCGCAATATAGTCGTCGTAATGTTTGACGGAATCGAATGGAGCGAAGGTCGCAATTTGGGGGAAAAGGATTTGGACCCCGTTGAACTGGTCGACGGGCATCTCAAAAAGCTTCAATTCGATGCCCTTGATCTGATCTTCGAGTGTGCCGAGCAGCAGCTTGCGGTCTAAATCGTCCTGTTCGCTCGCGCCGGTCATATCGATGGCGCGCAAGTCGGATAACATCGCGGCAGCTTGGTTTTTGAGGCCCGCGAAATACTCAGGCGAGTACTCAGATAACTGATCGTTATAGCGATACTCGCCTAACTGGGTGGCGGATTCGGGATTGTTTTTGAGATAGAAATCCCACCAGCGGTCTTCGAAACGATGGAGCGTGGCATGCGCTGGACTGGCCGGTTTTTGTTGAGCATGCATATCGGCCGGCCGTTGCACAACACAGATCGCCAGAAGCGCGAACAGGAATCGAATAGGTGTAAGCCTCACGCGTACGATGATACGGCGGCGGCGTTTTTCTCGGCGCGCTCGCGGCTGATTTTTTCGACGTAACCGCTCTCGCGCAGGGCTTGTAAGGGGTTGGGAGCGAGTCCCTTGCTGCGGCGCCAATCCTCTATTATGGGACGAACGTCGGTCGAGAACGCGTCCTTCAAATACTCTTCGGAAGAGACGATATCGGCCGCGGCCTGGGCCTTCTGCAACTGCCTGTGGTCGACCAGCGCAGCCTTTGTGTAGAGCTCCTGGGCGGTCATAACGGTTTGAACCATGGCCTCCATTTTGCCCTTCATGTTGTGGCTCTGATCGATCATGTATGCTACGTCGGGGGTGGTTCCGGTTTCCCAGGTAAAGAAGGCAATTTCGTGGAAGATTCGGAAGACCTGGTAAGGATCGATGGAACCGATTGTCAGATCGTCGTCGGCGTAGCGGCGGTCATTGAAATGGAAGCCACCGAGCATATTTTCGCTGAGCAGCCATGCCACGATTTGCTCAATGTTCTGCGCGGCATAGTGGTGGCCGGTGTCCACTAGAACCTTGGCCTGCGGACCGGCGGCGCGAGAGAGCAGAAGCGACATGCCCCAATCGGCGATATCGGTGTGATAGAAGTACGGCTCAAAGGGTTTGTATTCGACCAACAGACGCTGACCGGGAGTGAGTTCGGCGTGCATATCGCGCAGGCCTTGGGTGAACCATTCTTTCCGGTGGCGGATGTTGGCCGAACCGGGATAGTTGGAGCCGTCGGCGAACCACAAAGAGATGTCGCGGCTTCCGAGGCGTTTGGCAATGGCGACGCTGTCAGTGAGATGAGCGAGCGCACGGCGGCGGATTGCTTTATCGGGATTGCCGAGCGAGCCGAATTTATACTCCTGGTCCTGAAACAGGTTGGGATTGATGGAGCCGGGGCGAACGCCGTAATGGTCCGCGTAATTTTCGATGGCGGCGGCACTTTCGATGCCGTGGGGAAGATCCCAAAGGACGTGGAGGGCGACGGTCGGGCAGGCTCCCGTTAGCTTGTGCACTTCGCCAGCATCAGCGAATTTATCTTCGACGCTGGTGGCCGCGCCCGGTTGGAGGAACTTGCCGAAGCGGGTGCCCGTGTTGGCGAAGCCCCAGGAGGGAATTTCGATTTGAAACGTATCAAGCGCCTTCCACACTCGTTGTTCTTTTTGGTCCGACATATGCGCACTTCTGAGCATAGCCCTTTCCAAGAAGTTCGCGCAAAAACGGGCGTGGGGTTAAGCGCGCCGGGCAGAGTTCCAGGGCGGACTTCTCACAGGCTTCAATCCGAACATGCGTCCCGAGGAGTCGGACGCGGCACACTGAGGGTCTCACTGAGAGTCCCCGCCACATGCGGATGGAAGAAGTGTGTCAGCAGACGATGGTCAGTGAGTTATCCGCCGGATTCCCGGTTTAGGGGCTTTACGCCTTCGGGGAAGCCGATTAGAACTTGGGAAGCCATACCGATAAACAAGCCGTGCTCGACGACGCCGACAATGGAATCGAGCTCGCGTTCGAGTGCGGCGGGGGACTGAATTGGGCCAAATGCGCAGTCCAGAATGTAGTTGCCGCCATCGGTGATGAACGTCTCGCCTCCGGAGTGGAGGCGGAGAGTCGGTTCCGCTCCGAGCGCGGTCAGTTTGCGTGCTGTTGCCTGCCAGCCGAATTGGGCAACTTCGACGGGCACTTTGGCGCGTGTTCCGAGTTGAGGGACTACCTTGGTGTCATCGACGACGATGAGCAAGCGGGAACTGGCGCTGGCCACAATTTTTTCGCGTAATTGGTTGCCGCCGCCGCCCTTGATGAGATTAAGAGTGCCGAGTTCGACCTCGTCGGCTCCGTCGATGGTTACGTCGATTTGAGAATGCTCACCGAGCGTTGATAGGGGGATGCCGAGACGCTGTGCTTGCTCGGCCGTTTTTTCGGAGGTGGGAATGCCGATGATTTGGAGGCCTTGCTGAACGCGCAGGCCAATTGCCGCGACGGCGAGGGTGGCGGTGCTTCCCGATCCAAGACCCACTATCATGCCGTTTTGGAGTTGTGTCGCAGCCGAGGCGGCCGCAGCTTGCTTGAGCTTGTCTAGTTCAGAATGGTTTTCCTCAGAATGGTTTTCTGACTTCGTTCCTGTACTCATCACCTTTGCCTCGCGTTCATCAGTGGCCATTTTCTATATTGTTTGGGCAGGTTAATTGGCCACAGATGAACACGGATGCCGACGTTATGTAGCGCGGACTGAGTGTTAAGAGCAAGTTCCGCGGGGGTAAGGTACAGGGTAGTCATCTTTTCGATGATACGTCTTGCTCATGAGGCGAATGGGGTCGAATGGGGAGGTCGAATGGGAGTCGAATGGGGGAGTCGAATGGAGTCGAATGGGAGTCGAATGGGAGTCGAATGGGGACGGAGAGATATGGCCCCATTGCTATTTTCGACGGCCGCTGCAGATGAGCGCTCAAAATAAGCTTGCGAGCAGTTGAGAAAATACCTAGCGGGACCGGTCCACAGTATCCGTTGGTCGCCGATAGTGCATTTTCGGCCCGGACCAATGCGGTGATTTCGGATTTGGCGCTCTATTTGTGGCATGGGGCCATATCTCTCCGTCCCCATTCGAAACCATTCGAAACCCCCATTCGAAACCCCATCCGAAACCATTCGAAACCCCAGAGCGAGTTCCGTGTCAGTAATGTACAGGGTAGCCATGCCTTCGATGATACGTCCTTGGGGGTGCTTAAATAAAAAGCTCACCTGGTTGGACCGGATGTCCAGGCCAGGCGAGCTTTGTGTTGTTGGTTATGTCCGGTTAGAACTGCAGGCGGAGCTGGAACTGGATGTGGCGTTCGGTGCCGGCTTGGGTGCCGGTGATGCGCCCGAAGTTGGCGTCCTGGAGGTTCTGATCGGGAGTGTTGAATTGCGGTGTGTTGGCGATGTTGAGCGCCTCTCCGCGGAACTCCAGTTTGAAGCGTTCGGTGAAGGCGAAGTCTTTGAAAATGGAGAAGTCCAACGTTTTGGTGGGCGGACCGTTGTTGCTCTGCATGCCCAAGGTGCCTTGGGATAAGGGCGCGGCCTTGGTGAAATTGGCGATATTGAACCACTCGGAGGGAGTGCGACCGCCCGCAGGCGCCGCGTCGGGGTTGTTGCCGAGGACGGTCACTCCGCAACGGGCGCCATCGGAGACAATCTGACAGCCGCTGCCATTGATTGTGTATGGCACACCCGTGCGCAGGCTGAGAATGCCGTTGAGTTGCCAGTTGCCGAGCAAGGTCTGGGCGGCCCGGTTCAGGTTGGCGCCAAACTGCTGGCCCTTTCCAAATGGGATGTCGTAGTTGAACGCCGCCGTGAAGTTGTGCCGGATGTCCCAAGAGGCGCTGGTGTAGGAAGCATTTTGGTCCTTGGGATTCATGTTACTGAGCCCTGACGAACCCGAAAGCGTTGTGCCGCTATCGGCGAGCGCGTGGCCGTAAGTGTAGGCAGCCTGGAACTGCAATCCCTTGCTAAACCGCTTCTGGAGAGAGGCGGTCATGGCGTTATAGTTGCCGAAACCGAAGGACGCGGTACCCGAGATGCTCCCGATAATGGGGTTGATACGAAGCGCATTGCAGGTGATGGCCGAGTTTGTGGTGTAGACGGTGGGGCAGGCATTGAAGTCCGGTTGGAGCAATTGATGCGACTGGTGATTGCCTTCGTAGCCAACTTCGAGGGCCATATTACCTGGGAGTTGATGCTGGACGGCAAGGTTCCACTCTTGCACCATGGGATTCTCGAAGTCCGTAGCGAGTTCGCGGAATTGTAGGGACGAAACCGGGAAGCCGTTGAACACGTTGACCGGATAGCCAACCGAGATCCCTCCGGTCGGATTACCATTCGCGAAGAACGGATCGGGCTGGAAGGAGGTAACACCGGCGGGACGGTCCAATTGCGGGGATTCGTTGAAGGGCGCCGATTCACCGCGATTCGGATTGCCGCCCTGGTTTTCTTCGCCGCCGTAGAAGATTCCGTAGAAGCCGCGAATGACGGTTTTGGGGAAGATATTGTAGGCGAAGCCCAAGCGCGGGCCGATGTCGAGCTTATCCCAGGGGATCAGGTAGGAGTTGACTTGCCCCCGTGATACGGTTGTGCCGGGGAACAGCGCCGGGAAGGTGACTCCATTGATGCTGGCCGGTGAAGTGAAGTTGGGCGGTAGCGCCGTATTCTGGTCCGGACCGCTCGGGATATACAAGGTGTTGTTCTGGAGAACGTAGTTCGATTGACGCCCGAACTGTTCGCCAATCGGCGAGAACAGCTCATAGCGAACGCCGAGATTCAGAGTTAGCTTCGAAGTCGTTTTCCAGGTATCCATTACGTAGCCGGCGTAGCCTTGCTTCGTCGAGGAGATGAAGTTGGTCGTAGAAATCTGGCCATTGTCGATGGCGCCCAGTAAGAAGGATGCCATTTCGTCGCCGGTATCAGAGCTAAAGGTACCGTTGCACTTAGTATTCGTCGGGCAGGCATCGGTACCAGTTGACGGGTAAGCAGTCTCGGTGCGGGAGAAGTTCATTTCACCGTGAGGATAAGGGACTTGGAAGAAGGGGAAATGTAACTGGCGGAACTCGGCGCCGAATTTGAGATTGTGATTGCCCCTAGTGATGGAGAGGTTGTCGATAAGGTCCCACTCGTTGTTGTACTCTTTGGTCGGCAGCCAATCTTCAGCGCCTATCTCGCTGTAGCGGCCCAAGCCAGTCTGGGGCAAACCGCCGGTGCTGGGGTCATAACCGCCAATGCCGATCGCCTTAAATTCGTCGGTGGTCGAGTTGGCGCCGGTACGATCGGTGACAAGACGGCTAAAGCCGACGCGCGCCTCATTCACGATGGTGGGCGAGAAGATGTGCGCCCAACTAATTGTGCCGTTGCGGCCAAGATCTGTTTCACCGATGCCATTGAAGTTGCCGCCGTCGAGGGCTCCTTGAAAAGGAACCACGCTGCTCTTGGCGGTATTGGACCAGCTAATGCTTCCGAAGATGCTGTTACTGTCGTTCAGGTGGTAGTCCACGCGCCCGTCGCCTTGGTCGGTGTTCAGCGATCCTGGAGTTACCGTGTAGAAGTCGTTCTGCGGATATGAGTTATTGAGAATTGGTTGGTTGGGAGACGGGTACAAACTGGCCATCTTGATTGCGGCAGGATCCATCTTGCTGACCGGAATCGTATTATTTGCGAAGGGCGCGCGGGTGTAGACGGGATTGGCGCCGCTCAAAGCTGTCAACGTGCCGGCCGCGCAACCGCTGGTGCACATGGTGGTCGTGGGATCGAAAATCTGATTCGCCAAAACATTCGTCCCGTTGGAGCTGCCTACCGATTTCCCGAGCAAGTTCGAGAAATTTCCGCCCAGCATGGCCTGGGTCGGGATTGTGTAGAAACCGCCGTAACCAAGATTGTCGACGTCGCCGCCGGCGGTTCTGATGCGCGTGCCCTGGTAATCGCCGAACATAAATAACTTGTTCTTGATGATCGGCCCGCCGACCGCGGCACCGAACTGATTTTGCTTAAACGGGACGCGCGCGGCGCCGGTCAAGTTATTTTCCCAGCGGTTGGCATCGAGATCAGTGTTCTGGAGAATCTCGAACAGGACGCCATGGAGTTGGTTGGTGCCGGATTTGATGGTGACATCGAGGATTCCGCCAGCGGCGCGCCCATATTCGGCGCTCGCGCCATTCGTTATGACCTGCATGTCGCCGATAGCCTCAACCGAAGGTCCGATGACGAAGGATGTCTGATTCAGGAAGTCGATGACGTTGACGTTGTTATCGACGCCGTTCAGCAGGTAGTTATTTTCGCCCGTTGAGCGGACGCCATTGGCTGAGAATCCACCGCCAAGCGCATCGCGGGCTCCGGGTTCAGCTGGAACGACCCCCGGCGAGAGGCGCGCCAGGAAGGTAAAGGTGCGTTGCCCACCGAGCGGCAATTCGGAAACCTGGGCCGAATTGAGGTTTTCGCCGAGAGCCGGCGATTCGGTTTGCAGCAATGGCGCGGTCGCTTCAACAACAACCGTTTCCGCGGCGTTACCGACCTTCAACCCGATATTGACTGAGACGGGCTCTCCGGGCGTGACGATGATGCCCGATTGCTGCGCCTTCTGGAATCCGGCCGCTTCGACAGTGACGGAATACGTGCCCGGCGTAAGGGCGGGGCGACTATAGACTCCCGCTTCGTTCGTGACCGTATCGTAAGATACGTTCGTTGCTGTGTTTAAAATCGTTACTTTGGAATTGGGAACAGCAGCACCCTGCGGGTCGGTGACAGTTCCGGTTACGGTTCCGAGATCTCGCTGTGCGAAGACGAGAGTGCCGCCCAAAAGGGCGAGCAAAAGACTAACAGAAATGGCAGTAAGCCAACGAGGCATACCTTACCCCCAAGAAAATTTCGACAATAGGCAGACGGTTATGACTAACACCAAAAGCTTAGTAGAACGTATCACAAGTAACCGGTTACATCAAGACATATTTCACTTTCGGCGTGTAAATTGGCGAGAGGGCATCCACGGTTCCAAGCTTGGCCAAAGTGCGAGACGAGGGCGTGGGCAACTGTATAATTGGCGTGCATGAATGCGTGGCGAGCTTGGGTTTTCGTCACAGCTTGGGCCGCGGGAATTTGCGCTATTCCCTTATTTCATTTGGATTTTAACGATATAGGGAAGAAGGCGGGCCTGATGTCGGTAAACGTTTACGGCGGCGTGGCGAGGAAAGATTTTATCCTGGAGACGACCGGGAACGGGGTGGCGATCTTCGATTACGACAACGATGGCCGGAACGATATTTTTATTGCGAACGGAACGCGCTTACATAGCGCCCAGGAGGCGGCGCGGCCGCAACTGTATCACAACGATGGGAATGGGCATTTCACCGATGTGGGGGCGAAAGCCGGATTCGGAGTGTCGGGTTGGCAGCAGGGCGTGTGCGTGGGAGATTACGATAATGACGGGCATCCAGACCTGCTGGTGACGGCTTATGGGCACAACACGCTTTACCGGAATCGCGGCGACGGCACGTTTGAAGATGTAACGGAAAAGGCGAAGTTGCCGGTGCGTGGGATTCGCTACGGTTCGGGATGTTCGTTTGTCGATTACGACCGCGATGGGTATCTCGACCTGTTTGTGGCGAACTATGTCGATTTGGACTTGGAGAAGACACCCTATCCCGGGCATGGCGAGTTTTGCGTTTGGAAGGATATCCCAGTGATGTGCGGTCCCCGCGGATTGCCGCTGGCGCATAACGTGCTCTATCACAACAATCGCGACGGCACCTTTACCGATGTCTCGGAGGCGGCGGGCATTTTGAAGCCGGGGGGACGGTATGGTCTGGGCGTGGTGTCGGCCGATTTTGATAACGATGGTTGGCCGGATATCTACGTAGCCTGCGATATGACGCCGAGCCTGCTGTATCACAACTTGCGGAATGGGACTTTCGAGGAGCGGGGCGTGGAGGCAGGCGTTGCGTTCAACTACGACGGCTCTCTGCAGGCGGGCATGGGTGTAGCGGTGGCGGATTATGACGGAGACGGACGGCTGGACATTGCAAAAACCAATTTCTCCGGAGATTTGACGTCGCTCTTTCACAATGACGACGGCAAATTTTTTACCGATGTTTCACGGGAGGCGGGACTCGGGTCGCGGCAACTGCTGGGCTGGGGCGTGGCATTTACCGACGTGGATGACGATGGTTGGCGCGACCTGGTTGTGGCAAATGGGCACGTGTATCCGGAGGTGGAAGGCAAAGGGCTGGGCGACACGTATCTTCAACCAACCGTTCTGTATCGCAATTTAGGGAATGGCAAATTCAAGGATGTGACTGAGCAGGCCGGTCCAGGGTTCGCGGTTCCGCGGCCAGCGCGGGGCTTGGCAGTCGGCGACCTTGATGGCGATGGACGCGAGCAGATATTGATCGTGAACATGAACGCAGCTCCTAGCCTGCTGACCAATGATGGGCCGCATGGGCATTATTTAAATCTTCGACTGACGGGAACAAAATCGAATCGGAGCGCGATTGGCGCGCGGGCGACGGTGCTGGTGAACGGGCGTAAGGCGATCGATGAAGTTATGAGTGGAGGCAGCTACTACTCGCAAAATTCGTTTACACTGCACTACGGGTTGGGCTCGGCGGAATTTGTGGATGGCATCGAGATACGGTGGCCGAGCGGCACGGTGCAGAAGATCGGCAAGACGGCCGCGGACCAGACGTTAAAGATTACCGAGCAGTGAAGCGAGTGGGTAGTATTCAGAAACTCACGCGGCGGGAACTTCTGTGCACGGCGGCCGCGTTGCCGGCGGTGACTTGCGTTTTTCCGGCGTCGATGCGGGCGGGCGATACGCCCGAGCATTCCCGCCGCGAGGCGCCGTATCTATCGCTTGCAAAGTTCATTCTGCCCGGACAGGATGAATTTCCCGAAGAGGCGAAGGCGTTCCAGATACATGATCTGCTGGTGGAGGCATTTCGATCGAAGCGGCTGACTGGGGTCGCGATCCGTGGTTCGTCGCCCGCGGCGAAGGTTTACCGGCCGTTGGCGCCCCATTTACAAGAGGCGGTATTCGATCTCGCGGATACCGATGTGGCTGGCGGCTGGCGCAAGTGGATCGAGTCATTGGGCGAGGTCAGGCGGGCGGAATTTTTCGTGCTCGCGGAAGACACGATTCGCTATGAAGTGGCGAGCCTCCAAGGAGGCCGACTACGCTATCGTGTCGGAACTTGGCGTCAGCGATGGGACGGCGGTAAGCTGCTGGAGTTTACACCCATAGAAGAGCATTTGGCATCGGCAAGCGAGCCGTGGTTTCAGGATGTGACGGCAGCGGCGCTGAAGAAAGAGGCCGAGTGCGGGGAACAGTTTTCGCGCGGAGTGCCGTATTGGCGGGCACGTCTGGACCCGGCGAGCGGCATCGATATCTATGGCAGCAATGGCGTGTCGGTTGGCGACATTGACAACGATGGCCAGGACGAAGTTTATATTTGCCAGCCGGGCGGCCTGCCGAACCGGCTTTTGAAATTTGACGCCGATGGATCCGTACGTGACTTGACTGCGGAGTGGGGCGTAGGGCTGTTGGACGATACGTCGTGCGCGCTGTTTTGCGATTTGCGAAATTGCGGGCGGCAGGACCTTGTGGTGCTGCGGGGCAGTGGACCGCTGCTTTATTTGAATGAAGGCGATCGATTCCGGTTGCGCACGGATGCGTTTCGTTTTGCGACGCTGCCAAAAGGTGGATTCACGGGGATGGCGGCGGCGGATTTCGACCGGGATGGCAAGCTGGACCTATATCTATGTTGCTACGTGTATTTCCAGAGCGAAGCGCAATATACGTATGCGGCGCCATATGTGGATGCGCGCAACGGACCGCCCAATTTTCTGTTTCGCAACCGTTTGAGTGGGGATGGCGGCGGATGGTTTGAAGACGTAACGGCGGAAACCGGAATGATGGAGAACAACGACCGGTTCAGCTTTGCGCCAGCGTGGTGCGACTACAACGGCGACGGGTGGCCAGATCTCTACGTCGCGAATGATTTTGGGCGGAAGAATTTATATAAGAATGACGGCGGGCATTTCCGCGATGTAGCAGCGGAGGCGGGGGCGGACGATATCGGGCCGGGCATGAGCGCGTCTTGGTTCGACTATGACGGCGATGGGCGGCCGGACGTGTATGTAGCGAATATGTGGACTGCGGCTGGGCAGCGTGTGATTGGCGATCCGGCGTTTGCGCCTGCGCGCAAGAATCCCGCGGCATATCGTTCACACACCATGGGCAACACGCTGCTGCGCAATCGGGGGGATGGCACATTTGCGGACGTGACGGCGCAGCAGCAGGTTGGTTATGGGAGATGGGCCTGGTCATCCGGCGGGCACGATTTAGACAACGATGGCAAGCCTGAGATCTACGTGACTTGCGGCATGTTGACGAATGAATCCGGCAAGGATCTTGCGAGTTTCTTTTGGCGGCAGGTGGTGGCGCGTTCGCCTGAAACTGCGATGCCCTCGCGCGCTTATGAGAACGGCTGGAATGCGATCAACCAGTTCGTGCGGGAAGACTATAGCTGGAATGGCCGTGAGCCGAACGTGCTGCATGTACGGCGGGGCGAGCGCTATTTCGACTTTTCGGGTGTGACAGGGCTGGACTTCGCAGACGACAGCCGTGCGTTCGCGATAGTTGACTTCGATATGGACGGGCGGCCGGACATTATCTTGAAGAGCCGGCTGGGGCCGCAGGTACGGGTGCTGCAGAATAACTGCGCGAATGAGAATATTTCGATTGCTTTCCGGTTGATTGGGACGAAGTCGAATCGTGACGCAATTGGCGCGAGGATTGCGGTCGATGGGCAGACGAAATGGCTGGAGGCGGGATCGGGTTTCCTGTCGCAACACAGCAAACGGATGCTGTTCGGATTGGACGCGAAGCACTTAGCCGAGCACGTGCAGATCACGTGGCCTTCGGGAGTGGTTCAGGGTTTTGTGAACCTGGAGGCGGGCCACTGCTACTCGATTACGGAGGGCAAAGCCGAGGTTACGAAAGAAGCCTTCCGCGAGCATCGGGCATTGCAGCCGGGCGGGTTAGCGGGCGATAACGAGATGAAGCTCCACGACACTTGGTTCTTGGAGCCGGTACCACTGCCGGACAAGCAGAAGGGGCCGGGACTATTTGTCTTAAAGGAACAGCGCGAGGAGTATGAAATATTTCGGCGCTATCTATTCGATTGGCGGGCGCCGTTAAAGACGCCGTTTGCGATGCTGCTGAACGAATTGGGCGAGGCGGTGAAAGTGTATGGCCAGGTTCCATCGCGCGAGCAAGTGATTGCCGATTTGAAGCTACTCCCAACGAAGAGCCCGGCGCTCCCTTATGAAGGCGTGTATGTGAAGCCGGCTAAGCGCGACTTCTTTAAGTTTGGAGCGGCGTTTCTGTGGGCCGGTTATTATGAGCAGGCGCTGCCATATCTGGAACGCGTGCTGCGGCAAACGCCCGATAATGCACGCGTGCTGGTGCTGGTGGGACAGATCCATCTCGAATCGAGCCGCCCCGGCCAGGCGGAAACGTATTTTCAGCAGGCATTGGCGGCGGATGCGCAATCAGTGGACGCGCTCATCGGATTAGGCGATGTCGCGGCGCAGCGCGGCAATAACCAGCAGGCCTCCGAATACTATGGCCGTGCGTTCGTGGTTGATTCCAATTCGGCGGAAGCGGCCAATGGGCTGGGGCTTGCGCTAGCCAAGCTTGGTCAATCGGAGCGGGCGCGCGAGTATCTGGAGAAAGCGATCGCAATTCGGCGCGATTACGGGGATGCGATCAACAATCTGGGCGTGCTTTACACGCAGCTCGGCAAATTGAATGATGCGATTGCGGCCTTCAGTTATGGAGTTCGCGTTGCGCCAGATCAGGATATACTCTACCTGAACTTGGGACGCGCCTATGTGCGGGCGGGCCAGATCGACAAGGCGCGCGGCGTGATGGAACAATTATTGGAACGCCAGCCCGGCAACTCGACTGCGCGTCATGCGCTGCAGGAACTGGGCGGAAAATAGAAGTACTAGATGTTGAAGCTGAGCATACTCGTATTGGCGCTGTATCCGGGCCAGAGCGGAATGCTGCAAGCGCCGGCATCTGGGATCGAGCAGACGGTTGCATCCGGACGGGCAGTGACGGTAGCGGAACGCGCGGACCAGCGTGTGAAGCAAATGCCGCGGATTGCGCCGGGACCTCCGCCGGCGCTGAGTTTCCGGCTGTATGAAGGCAAATCGCACCACCGCTATGGCGACAACGGGTTAATGCTGGACGATGCGGGTCATTAAGTACTCTCATTCGGAATTATGGTGACGTATTAAATGGCAGCCAAGCTAGGGCGCTTACGCTTCCGGCTCCGTTTCGGGTTTTGGATCATTAGCCGCGCCGAATCCATCACTGAATTTGCGAAATCGTTCACTAAGCTTCTGGCGGTCGTTGTTGTGACTGGCGCTTGCGGCGCGGCAAGCGTTCGGGATGAAGGACTGGCTGAATTTAACCAGGGCCGCTATTCGCAGGCACTCCCTTTGTTGCAGCAGGCGGCGCGGGATTCTTCCGATCGGACTGCGCAGGTCTTCCTGGGTTTAACGGAAGCGGCGCTGAACAACTGCAAGGACGCGGCGCCGCTTCTCTCGGCACAAGTAGAGGGACCGGACGCTAAGCTGGACCGCTTAGCCGGGCTTGGCGTTGTGAAGTGCTACAAGGCGACCGGCGATATGAGCGGCGCCCTGGCGATTGTGCACCGATTGGAGAAGAGATTCCCCGACGATGCCGATGTGCTGTACACGGCTGCGAAACTGCATATGCAGGCGTTTAACGACACGACGCTCGCTATGTTTCAACGCACGCCCGCATCATATCGGGTGCACGAGCTATCGGCCGAAATTTTCGAAGTGCAGGGGCGGTATGGGGAAGCGGCCGCGGAGTACGGGAAGGCGATCGAAGTGAATGGCAAAGCGCCGGGACTGCATTATGAACTGGGGCGGGCGCTGCTGTTAGAAAGCCATGGCGCGGAAGCATTGGCGAAGGCGGCCGAACAGTTTGAAGCCGAGCTGGCGTTGAGCCCCGAGGACGGCGCGTGCGAATTTCAGCTAGGGCAGATCGGGCAGGTGCAGGGACGACCGGACGAGGCTAAGGAGCATTTCGTGCGTGCGTTGAAGTTGTCGCCGAATTTTGCGGAAGCGATGGTGGCGCTTGGCAAGATATACTCGCAGGGCAAAGATTACGGCCAAGCGATTCCACTGCTGGTGCGCGCGACGCAAGTTCAACCGGATAACGAGGCCGCGCATTACGCCTTGCTGACGGCCTACCGTAATAGCGGCCAAATGGATAAGGCCAAGGCTGAGAAGACGGTGTTGGACCGTCTGCAAAAACCGCCTGAGGGAGAGTTCTCGCAATTTCTAAACAAGCTGGGCGAGAAACCGCCCGAGCAGTAATGGCTGGACGCTTGCCGGTGGTTGTTGGCCTAGCGGCTCTGCTGACGTTAGCAGGGTTGGCGTCTTCCCCGCCGTACATGCCAATTTTTGTGAACATCGCATCCCAAGCGGGCCTTCGCGATGTGTTTCCGAATGGCGGCTCCATGACCAAGCAGTGGATTTTGGAAACGACCGGCAGCGGCATCGCGATAATCGATTACGACAACGACGGATTGCCAGATATTTTCGTGCTGTCGGGTGAAGGCGGGTCAAACCGGATGTATCGCAACGAAGGACATGACCGGTTTCGCGACGTTACGGACGAGTTAGGGCTGCGGTCGGCTGGGTGGGCGCAGGGCGTATGCGCGGGCGATTACGATAACGACGGCTATACGGATCTATTCGTTACGTATTGGGGGCAGAATCACCTTTACCGGAACCTGGGCGGCAAACGATTCGAGGACGTGACGGCCGCGGCGCATCTGACCGAGAGCCGAACACGCTATAACACGGGTTGTGCGTTTGCGGATATAGATGGCGATGGGCGTTTGGATTTGTTTGTCGCGAATTATTTGAAGTTCGATCCGGAAACGACGCCGAAGCCGGGAGCGAACCCATATTGCTATTACCGAGGCATTCCGGTGGCTTGCGGTCCGCGCGGATTGCCGTTCGACCGCAATCTCCTTTATCACAACGATGGCGGCGGTACGTTCAGCGACATCTCAGAGTCTTCTGGCATCGCAGCGCCAGAAGGCCATTATGGACTCGGCGTGCTAACGGGGGACTTCAACGAAGACGGATTACCGGACATCTATGTGGCCTGCGACCAGACTCCATCGCTGCTATATATCAATAAAGGCAAGGGCAAATTCGAAGAGGAAGGCATGCTGCGGGGCGTGGCCTTCGACGACAACGGCAAGGCGATGTCGGGTATGGGCGTGGCCGCGGCGGATTACATGGGCGACAGCCGCTTGAGTATTTTCCGCTCCAATTTTTCCGATGAATACGAGACGCTTTACCGCAATCGAGGCCAAGGAAATTTCGACGATGTCACTGTGGATGCGGGGCTGGCGCAGAATACGAGGTATGTAGGCTGGGGCGTAGGGTTCTTCGATTTCGACAATGACGGCTGGCCGGACCTGTTTCTGGTGAACGGCCACGTTTTCCCCGAAGTAGATAAGTTACACGTCGATATACATTATCGGGATCGCGCGATTTTATACCGGAACCTGCGCAACGGGAAGTTCCAGGACATCAGCGCTGAGGCGGGACCGGGCGTGATGGAGCGGCATTCGTCGCGCGGCGCGGCATTGGGGGATATCGACAACGATGGCGCGATTGAGATCGCGATCAACAATCAGAACGAAACGCCGTCGCTCCTGAAACAACAGACTGCGCGGCCAGGGCGCTGGACCATTCTGAAACTGATGGGCACGCGTTCGAACCGCAGCGCGATTGGGGCCAGAGTTACGGTGACCGCGGACGGGCGAACGCAAATGGACGAAGTGCGCAGCGGCGGAAGCTATCTTTCGCAGAACGATTTGCGGCTGCACTTTGGATTAGGGGAGGCTGGGAAGATCGATAAGATTGCGATTACCTGGCCCAGCGGCGCGCGGCAGGTGCTAACGAATCAACCAGTGAACCGGGTACTTGCGATTCGCGAGCAGTAACACAACAAAGTTTGTGAGATCTGTCAGAGTACGAGCGTCTAACAACCGGGGCCAGCATAAGTGGTTGCGCCCGTTGTCATCTGTGTTGTTATGGCGGCGGCCGTCACTGGATCTTTTCCGGGGCATGCCGTACGGCATCAGGCCGATATTGCGAAAGGCCTGGTTATCTCGACATTCGAGTGGCTTGGCGACCTGACGATATTTTGTTGCCGGGTTGTTCGGTCGGCGTTTGTTCCTCCTTACGAATGGGGGGAATTCATTCGTCAATGTGACGAAGTCGGATCGAAATCCCTCCCATTGGTAGCGCTCGCAGGCGGCGCCACCGGCGTGGTGTTATCTCTTCAAACCCGCGATAGCCTGATACGGTTCGGAGCTAAGTCAATGCTCCCGATGGTTATCGTCTATTCATTAATTAAGGAAAGCGGTCCGGTAATTACCGGATTGGTGGTCAGCGGCCGCGTCGCCGCCGGTATTGGCGCCGAACTCGGTTCAATGAAGGTCACCGAGCAGATCGACGCAATGGAAGCCTCCGCCGTCGATCCCTATAAGTTTCTCGCCGCCACGCGCGTGTTCGCCTGCCTGTTAATGCTTCCTCTGCTGACGATCGCAGCCGATTTCTGCGGCATCTTCATGGGATGGGTCGCCAACACCGTAGCCGAACCCATGTCACTCCGTCTTTTCCTCGAAAGCGGCTTCAAAGATGCACTCTTTAGCGACCTGATTCCGCCCACGCTGAAAACTACTTTCTTCGGGTTCATTATTGGAGCGGTCGCCTGCTTCCAGGGAATGCACACCAGGGGCGGTACGGAAGGCGTAGGACGGGCGGCAACCAGCTCGGTCATGATTGCATCGCTGTTTGTAATATTGGCGGACGTAGTTTTAGTCCGGCTAATCCTGATGATCTATGGGTGAGACATCATTATGGCTGAGACATCAAAGGAAAGCCGCGACTTGCCGATCACTGTCGGCGATCTTCATAAGTCCTTCGGCGAACAGACCGTCCTGAACGGGATCAATTTTCAAGTCGAACGCGGGGAAACACTAGCGGTTCTTGGCCGGAGCGGCACCGGGAAGAGCGTGCTCCTGAAACTCCTCATCGGATTGAGGCCGGCCGATTCCGGATCTATCCGCATTTTCGGACATGAGATAACGTCTAGCGACGTCAAACAATTGAATGAGATCCGGAAAAAGATAGGTTTCTTGTTTCAGCAGGCCGCTTTATATGACTCCATGACAGTAGAGCAGAACGTGGCCTTCCCGTTGAGCCGGCACGCTGCGCTGCCCGAAAACGAACGTAAACAGCGGGTGCGCGACTTACTCGCCGGAGTCGGCATGGACGGTCATCTAGATAAGCTTCCTTCGCAAATTTCCGGCGGAATGCAGAAGCGAGTCGGCTTAGCACGAGCGTTGGCATTAGAGCCCGAAATTGTGCTCTTTGACGAGCCTACGGCCGGTTTGGACCCGATTACCTCCACCGAAATCGGCAAACTGATTCTGGAACTCAAGGAGAAGCGGAAGATGACCGCAATTGTTGTTACACATGACATATCGACTGCCAAGCTCTTCTCCGATCGGCTGCTGTTACTCCATGAGGGGAACATCCGGATAGAAGGAACTTTTGACGATCTGCAAAAGAGCCAGGATGAGTTGGTCGCCCAATTTTTGGGAGAGAGTTCTTAGATGGCATCTGTTTCCCGAGTCGCTCGTCTCGGCCTATTCGTATTTTTGGCGCTCCTCATCTTTGGAGCGGGAATCTTCTGGATTGGCAGCAAGCGCTTCCTATTTACCTCGACCTATGCGCTGAGCGCAGATTTCGACAACGTAGCTGGTTTGAATAATGGGGCAGAAGTGCATGTCGGTGGTCTCAATCAAGGAACAGTGAAGCATATCGATCTGCCGCGCACGCCCGATCAAAAGGTGCGCGTTGTGATGGACCTGAAGATTGCGACAGGTGGCGTCATCAAGAAGGATTCCGTTGCGGCAATCAAGTCGGAGGGGATGATCGGAGACAAGTTCGTTGAGATCTCGTTTGGCTCAAAAGATGCTCCCAAAGTGAGGAACGGCGACACTATTCAGAGCCAGCCGCCCATTCAGATATCGGATCTGCTCCAAAAGACCGATGGCATTCTCGACTCGGCAAAAGACACTATGCAGAGCGTCGGGGATACCGCCGATAACCTCGAATCTATTACCTCCAAGATCAACCATGGCAACGGGACCGTTGGATCTCTTATCAACAACAAGACCATGTATCAACATGTGAATCAGGCGGCCACTTCATTCGAGGAAGATGCGGAGGCTCTGAAGCATAACTTTTTGCTGCGTGGCTTCTTCAAAAAGCGAGGATATGAAGACACCCAGGAGTTGGCCAAGCACGCCATTTCCCAGTTACCCTCAGGCCCGGTCAACAGGAAGTTTGCATTTGATGGAAGCAAGCTCTTCGATAAACCGGATTCAGCCAAGCTCAAGAACGAACACGCGTTGAACAAGGCCGGAGAATTTCTGGAAAATAACTCATTCGGTCTGGCCGTAGTAAGCGCGTCTACGGACATGAAGGGCGACACCGACAAAGACCGAGTGCTCACGGAGGCCCGCGCAATGGTGATTCGCGGATACCTGGTCGATAACTTCAAATTTGACGATAACCTTCTCAAGACGATCGGGATGGGGAAATCCGCAGAGGTCAAGGAAGGCAGCGCAATCGATATTTTGATATATCCGCCGAGGGCCCGCTGACGAGGCTCGCAACGCGCCCGCGGCATTCGGATTTTCGGTTGACTAGACGTTCCCTACTGCCGCACTTACGTGGCCCAGAACGGAACGCGGGTCATTCAGGACAGCCAGATCACCGAGTGAAACGATCCCTACAACCTCTCCCTTTTCAATAACCGGCAGCCGCCGAATGCTCTTTTCTCTCATGAGCCGAACTGCGTCTTCGTCGTTCTGTTCGGGCGATAGGGAGGTCATATCTTTGCTGCAGATGGATTCGAGATCTATAGTTTCGAGATTCTTACCATCCGCGATGGCTCGAACGACGATGTCTCGATCCGTGACAATGCCACAAAGCTTTCCTGCTTTCTCGACAACAACGTCGCCGATATCGTTGTCCCGCATCGTCCGGGCTGCTTCACGGATCGGTGTGCTGGCGGGCAAGCAGATAGGATTAGAAGTCATTATGTCGCGAACGGATTTTGCCATGCTAAATCTCCTCTTTGTTAGATACCAATTTGATCTTGCAAATTTCGGTTCAAATTCACCTATTCAGATGTGTTCGTCGCGGTTAAGCCGGAGTGAAGATACGCCTCGGGGTCATGATCGAACCGGTGCTTGCAGTTCTCTGAGCAAAAGTAGTAGCGCATTCCCTCATAATCGCTGGTGAACTGCGTCCGCGAACTATCGAGCCGCGTGCCACAAACGGGATCGACAACGGTGTAATCTGCCATTTTGATTACTCTGCTGAAGGATTACATTGCTTGAGCCCGGGCAATGCGAGTTTCAGATGGCTCCCAGAGATCTTTGAGATCGTCTGGCAGAACATGGATGATTTTACTTACTTCGCCCGCAGCGATATTACGGGACAAAGTGCGAAATACGGCGCGAATGGCTGGTTCGGGATCTACTTTCTCGAGAGCCGTCCTAGTGAAATGGGCCAGAACGCACTCAAAGAATTCATTTCTATGCATTTTACAGACCTCAAGGCTAGGCCGCCAACTTTCGTAGTAAATGCCGCGGATCAGCATGGGAAGCTGTGCCCCCAAATGCGCTGTCTCCTCGAGCGGCAAGCGGTCGCGCAATGTGTGCAGCGTTGCGCGTAGTATGAGATAGGCCTCCTGCCGATTTTCCGTTCCCAGTTGCTGCATAATTTCTTGCAGCCATTCATGGGTTTTTTGTAGCGTGGTATCGAAGACTTCGAGACGGTTTATGCTCATGTTGTACTACTCCTTACATGAAATTTCGTCGATATATGATCAACCAGCCAGCCGCTCGCGAGCGTTGCAACCTGCTCCAGAGTGCCTGGCTCCTCAAAAAGATGGGTTGCTCCGGGAACGATCTCGAGTTTCTTCTCGCATTGAAGTTGATTCAATGCCTGCTCGTTTAGTTCGATAACCGGAGTATCGTCACCGCCAACGATCAGCATTGTTGGCGCCTTCACGCGCGAAAGTGCGGGCCCTGCTAAATCCGGGCGCCCTCCGCGCGAGACAACAGCGCGTATCGTGTCGGGAAGGTCTGCCGCCGCAATTAACGCCGCGGCAGCGCCCGTACTTGCGCCAAAGTAGGTAATGGGTAAACCTCCGAGTTCGCGATGCTCGGCCGACCACTTAGTAGCCTCAACCACACGGGTAGCCAGCAGATCGATATCGAATCGCAAACGCCTCGTTCGAAGATCAATCTGCTCTTCCTGCGCGGTGAGCAGATCGAGCAATAACGTCGCAAGCCCGTGCTGCTGAAGAACGGCGGCGACAAATTGGTTCCGCGAGCTGAGCCGGCTACTACCACTGCCATGCGCAAAGATTACTAGGCCTTTAGCGTCGACTGGAATTCCGAGATTCGCAGCGACTCCAGCCGGCGGAATCTCAACTGAGCGTTCGACAACTTGCTCATTCTGCCTCATATAAATGGTCTAGACGCCCGATGGAAATGTTTCGGGCACTTCCTCTCGATGTGGGTCGGCGTGCTGCTCGAGCGGTTGGAAGGGCGCTAGTTCGATCGATATGTACGAGGGCACCGAACTGATTCGGTAGGGCGGCGTAGAAGTAGTGACTTAGCCGCTCCATTTGCGGCCGATAGACTTCGTCCGTCCCATGCTAAGCTTCTCCGATCAGAACGAGATGCGCTTCTCCGATGGCCTCCAGTAGGCGTCATAGTCCGACGGGTCATCACGTAGGGGATGCGTCAGATGTTTGAGAAAGTCCGAACGTGTATGTTCCGAAGTCGGCATTGCCTACTAGCCCGTCACTGCTGACGTACTGTGGGACCCTAGCTCCTAATATTGTCTTGGCGGCACGTTATGCCCTTTGCGCTTCTAATAACTTCTGAACCTCCTGCTCGGTTGTCTGTGAGAAATCCTCATACCATACGCCGACTGCAAGGAACGGTTCCGGCGTATAGGCGCATATGATCTGGTCAACGTCCATTCGGAATTCATTGCAAGTTTGTTTAGCCGCGACTGGAACAGCAACTATGATGCGCTTCGCCGATTGCATTCGGATGGCCCGGGCCGCCGCCTTCATGCTTGCGCCAGTAGCCAAGCCGTCATCCACAAGAATGATCGTGCGATCGCGAACGGAAAGCGGCGGTCTACCCTCGCGATACAGTTCCTCACGGACTTTCAATTCGCGCTCCTCGCGAGCGGCAATCTGTTCGATGAGTTTGGGAGAGAGCTGCAGTTCCGCGATCAGCGCTTCGTTCAGCACGCGAATACCGCCGCTGGCAATGGCGCCAATTGCGAGTTCTTCCTGACCGGGTAATCCAAGTTTACGAACTAGAAAAACATCCAGCTCTGCGTGCAACGCTTGCGCGACCTGGAAACCAACCGGCACTCCTCCGCGTGGCAGGGCCAAAACCAAGACATCTCTGTCGTGAACAGAATCAGCTACACGTTTCGCGAGCGCGTTACCGGCTTCGATACGATCCCGGAAAATGGGTTCAATTCGCAAAGATGCCCTCAATCGTCTGTTTTGCTATAAGACGCTGTTGTGAGGGCGAAGCGTTTCGGAGGGAATGCCTGCGGTGCACATCCGCACGCTTTCGCTTCGGACATCCAGACCGGTTAAGATTTCAACTAACGAACTGGAGCACTCGCCCGACTGCTTGCGTCAGCTCGCGCCATCGCTCCTCTTCCGCTTCGAGTTGCTTGAGTCCGGTGGCGGTGATCGAATAAAAGCGCGCGCGCCGATTGTTTTCCGAAGCGCCCCACTTCGGCTTGATGGGTCCCTCTTGCGCCATCCTGTGCAGCGCGGGATATAAGGAGCCCTCTTCCACTCGCAACGCATCGCCGGCAATGCTTTGAATGTGTAAGGTGATTCCGTAGCCGCGCATCGTGCCGCGGCTCGCGAGCGACTTGAGGACGAGAAGATCGAGAGTTCCCTGCAGGCGGTCGTTTGCGTGTTTGCGCATGGTTGCCTAGCCAGCTATTGAAGAAAGGTTAGAATGAGCCACGCCGTATATCTTGTCAAGGTACATTACAGGATCGTGACAAACTCCATCCCGAAATTCTGTCATTGATACGATCCGTAATTCAACGGGTGCTAAGTTGATGCTAAGTTCACTTGCCCGTAATATTTAAATGCGAATTCTAGATAGTGGCGGACGGACCGCCAGCTCCTATAGAGGTTTGCAAGTGAATTTCCCTTACCTATTTCGAATCACAGCTAACGCAATCGTTTGTGCAGGACTGACGGCCAGTATTTCCAGCAGCCATCCCTTCCAAGATACTGCAGCGAGCGCCAATCATCAGGTCCTCCCGAATGTGGAACAGAAGCTGACGCCTCTGGCTCCCAAGAATGCCCGATTCGAGCGGCTGAATCCCGGGTTAGCCGACTTTCCCGATTATGTCGCCGGCCAAGCCGTTACAACGGTGGTGAGCCCCGACAAGAGTACTTTGCTGGTCCTGACGTCCGGCTATAACCTTCTCAATACGACAGCGGCCGGCGCCAATCAGGGGAATAAGATCGCAGCGGACTCCACGGAATACGTGTTTGTATACAACATTATCAGCCCGAATCCGGTTCAAACGCAGGTCATTCAGATTCCGAATACTTACAACGGGATCGTGTTCGATCCGAGCGGAACTACTTTCTACGTGAGCGGAGGCGTGAACGACAACGTACACATCTACGACTTGGTAAGCGGCCTCTGGGCTGAGCGGACTGGAAGCCCAATTCCACTGGGACACACCGCCGGAGTCGGGCTGGAGGTATCGCCTGAAGCTGCCGGCATCGCAATAACGGCCGATGGCTCCAAACTAGTCGTTGCCGATTACTATAACGATTCAATCAGCATTTTGACCAAGAGCTCAAATACATGGGCGAAGGCCGGCGAGCTTGATTTGCGTCCAGGCAAGATCGACCCGAGCAAGAGCGGCGTTCCCGGCGGGGAATATCCCTATTGGGTTGCCGCGAAGGGCACGAGCACCGCGTATATTTCGAGCATCCGCGACCGTGAAATTGTCGTGGTGGATATTTCATCGTCAACTCCGACGGTAACGAAACGAATCAAGGTGAAGGGCCAGCCGAATAAGATGGTCCTCAACGGCGCGCAGAGCACCTTATTCGTTGCGGAGGATGAAACGGACTCGGTCGCAACGATCGATACCGCGAGTAATACGCTTACATCCGAGTTTGGCGTTGGCGCTCCGCCGGGACTTCTCCCTTCGACCCGCGCCAATCTTACCGGAAACAATACAAACAGTGTGGCTCTCTCTCCTGACGAGAAGACTCTTTACGTCACCAATGGCAATACCAACAACGTGGCCGTTGTGAACATCAGCGCGCAAACCGTAACTGGCCTTATCCCCACCGGTTGGTACCCCAATTCAGTCAGCCTCAATGGGGATGGGAGCTATATGTACGTGGTCAATGGAAAGTCACCTACGGGTGCAAATCCCGGCGATTGCCATGGCAGTGTAATGCCTGGAAAGAGCAGCGCCGAATGTGCCGCATCGAATCAGTACGACTTACAGTTGATCAAAGCAGGATTCCAAAGTTTTCCGACGCCAACCGCCAACCAGTTAGTGAGTTTGTCCCAACAGGTGGCTTCGAATAACAACTATACTCGCTTAGAGAGCGCGTCAGAACTAGCGACAATGGCGGCGATTCGCTCGAAGATCAAGCACGTGATCTACATCATTAAGGAAAATCGAACGTACGATCAAATTCTTGGCGATCTTTACCAGGGGAACGGCGATCCCAGCTTGACTGAGTTCGGCCTTGAAATCACTCCGAATCTGCACGCACTCGCCAGCGGATTTGTTACTCTCGACAATTTCTACGATCGCAGCGAGGTGAGCATGGACGGCTGGCCGTGGACGACGTCCGCACGCGCCCCCGACGTGGTGGAGCGCCAGGTCACGGTGAATTACGCGGGACGTGGTTTGTCAAACGATTCGGAAGGCACGAACAGGAACGTAAACGTAAGTTATTCGACCCAAGCGGAGCGTGAGACGGCTAATCCGTTGACGCCGTCGGATCCCGACGTATTCCCTGGAACAACGAGCGTTGCAGCTCCCGACGGACCCGACAATGAAGTCAATACTGGTTACATTTGGAACGCTGCGCTGCGGGCAGGACTGACGGTTCGGGACTACGGGTTCTTCATTGACCTTGCTCGTTACAACCTGCCGGCCGCATATGCGCAATACGGGATACCCGAAGTGACGGATCCTTATTCGGCCGGGATTCAGGTAGCTTACTCGACTGACACCGCTTTACGGCCGTATACCGATCCGTATTTCCGCGGGTTTGATAATTCGTTCCCGGATTACTACCGGTTTACGGAATGGCAGCGCGAATTTACTTCAACCTACGCCGGGAGCGGCCTGCCAGCGTTAAGTCTTGTGCGGCTTATGCATGATCATACTGGGAATTTCAGTACTGCGCTGAATGGCCTGAACACGCCTGAAATACAGGAAGCCGATAACGACTACGCGGTAGGACTTTTGGTGCAGACGGTGGCGCACAGTCAATACAAAGACAATACGTTGATTTTTGTTATCGAGGACGACTCGCAGGACGGCGGCGACCATGTGGATGCCCATCGGAGCATTGCGTTTATCGTCGGCCCTTACGTCAAGGAGGGTGCGCTCATCTCAAAGTCATACAACACGGTGGATTTTCTTCGGACAATTGAAGAGGTCCTTGGCGTGCCGCCGCTCAACCTCAACGATTCGCTTGCGATTCCGATGGCGAATGTCTTCGACGTGAATCACAAGAAGTGGGACTACAACGCGACGGCATCTACGTTACTCGTGGGACACGATATACCGCTGCCAGCAGGGGTCACGTCGGCGAAACTTGTGAAGCCGACGCACGATGCCGCATACTGGACGAAAGCTACGGAAGGCATGGATTTCAGCGCTGAGGATCGTTTCAATTTCGATCAATACAACCGGATTCTGTGGAAGGGCCTGATGGGCAATCGGCCATATCCGGAGGTTCGGAGCGGACTCGATCTTCGTCAGAACCGAACGGAACTCTTGAAAAAGTATCGTGAGTCGCAGCAATCTAACGCTCAGGCTGACAATCAACCAACTCCGGCCGGATCAACCCCTCCGGGCGGATTTTAGAGACTGAACAAACGGAGGGGCTCGGCGTGCAACCAGCATGTGCCGAGCCCGTTTCGTTTTAGACGATGAAATCTTTACATCAATTCGCGACTGCGGCGTTAACGATGTTCATTGCGGGCGCGCTATATGTTACGGGTCAGGTTGCGGAATCTTCCCTGACAGGAACTGTAAGCGATCCGCAGGGTAACAGAGTTCCCGGCGCAATAGTAAGTGTCAGCGAAAATGCGACTGGGCTGATAAGGGACACGCGCACTACGTCTCAAAGCGCCTACTTGATCGACCACTTACCAGCAGGCATTTATACGGTTACACTTTCTAAACCTGGATTTGACGATTTTAGGGCTAATCAGGTGGAAGAGGTGGTCGGCCGGACGCACACTCTAGATTTAAGGTTGCATCTGGGCAAAGGGGCGGCGCAGCAAGCGACGGTGAACGAGGCGTTCGTCCAGCTAGACAGGAGCGACGCTGCGGTTGGAACCGCGATCGAGCGGGAGCAAACCCAGGAACTGCCGTTGAATGGGCGCAACTTTGCGAGTCTAACCGCTCTGACGCCGGGGGCGATCGACAACGGCCCGAACGACCAGCGCACCATTCGCTTTGGGGGCCACGGACTGGACGACAACAACGTTACGTTGGAAGGCGTGGATGCAACCGCCATCTACAATCAGGAACAACGTGAATACGTGAGATTGACGATACCGTTAGAATCGATCAGCGAATTTCAATCGCAATCACAAAATTTCAATGCTGACATGGAGGGCGGGACCGCGGGCGGTCAGTTAGCGGTCGCGACGCCGTCCGGCACAAACAGTTTTCGTGGAGATATATTTGATTTCTTCCGAAATGATGCCCTGGATTCGCGGTCCCCTTTCGATGGAACGTCGCCGGATCCCTTTCTCCTGAACCAGTTTGGCGGCAATCTGGGTGGGCCTATCGCGCGGAATAAGACGTTTTTGTATATAAATTATGAAGGTCTACGGCAGCGGTTAGGTCAGCCGCAAATCGGGCTTGTGCCGAGCCCTTTATTTCTTGCGCAGGCAGAAGCGAGTTCACCAGCGCTCCGACCGATCCTCGGCGCGTATCCGCACGGGACATCGCCAACATCCAATCCAACTGTCTGGAACTACGGCGTGGAAGCGAACCAGGTGGACAATGAAGATTCAGGCATGGTGCGGATCGACGAGCATTTGTCGGATCGGACGACGGCTTTCCTTCGCTTCAATATAGAGCATGGCGCAGATGAGATTCCTACCGGAGCGCTGAACGCCAGCGCTACGGCAGATACCTATTTCCGTAACGGCGCAGTGAACTTGCTGCACGTGTTCAGTCCCTCGCTTGTGAACGATGCCAAGTTCGGCGTCAACCAGGAGATCTATCATTCGGCAAACGTCTCACAGAGTCCGTTAACCGTTACGGTGTCACAATTCAGTTCGTTGACGGGCAACTCGAGCTCGGACGCGGCGGCCAAAACGTTTTCGAATCTGGATGACTTGTCTTGGATAAGAGGTAAGCACATTTTTAAGCTCGGTTATGAGATTCGCTGGATTCAGATGAACCAAGGGAGTTCGCAAAGCGGAACCCTCACTTATAATTCCCCTACTCTTATGGCAGCCAATCAAGCCGACAACGCCACTTACATTTCCCAGCTACCGCTAAAGCGGTTGCGGAAGACCCAATATTGGGGCTACTTACAGGATGAATATAAGGCGACGCAGCGTTTAACGATCACGATCGGGATACGTTACAATTTCTTCAATGCCTTTCATGAAGTAAACAACCGTGCTATCCCGTTTGATTTTGCGAGTTGTGGGCCAGGTGGATATTGCCCGCGAGGCAGCGACTTCAGCTTTCCCAGGTACAACGACATCGATTCCAGGATTGGCGTCGCATGGTCCTTCGGCAAATCGGTACTCCGCGCGGGGGGCGGCATCTATCATAGCGACGGTCAGGAAGACGATCAGAACTTACCTATTTCGAACGATTACACCAGATACTCGTTGACCGCGGCCGGTTCGCCCGGGTTGTCTTTCCCGTTGACGCCGTTTTTGGCGGAGACATCGGGCGCCGTATCGCCTCGCCTGCTCGACAGAAACAGGAAGGATATGTATGTGGCGGCGTGGACCGCTTCCTTTCAGCAGGAACTCGTGAGAGGGCTGGTGGGAACGGCAACGTACCTGGGCAATAAAGGTACGGATCTATTGACGACGACTTACGTGAACGTGTTGAATCCGGCGACGGGTTTGCCGCCCTATCCGGCGTTTGGCGTTGTAGCCTGGCGCGGCAATACAGGTAACAGCACGTTCCATGCTCTTCAATTCAACCTGCGAAGAGCGTTTGAGAACGGCTGGCTGCTTTCGGCAAATTACATGTGGTCTCACACGATCAACGACGGGAGTATCGGGGGCGGGGAATCGGACACGGTTCAGGATGTTTTCTGCAGGGCTTGCGATAAAGCAAGTAGCGATGACGACGTGCGCCAGGTTTTCAACGCCTCCGCGATTTATCAACTGCCGTTTGGAGCTGGACGACGGTGGCTCAGCTCTCGTGGGGTGAGCCGAGGCATCCTTGGCGGTTGGGAATTGAGCGGAGTTGGGACGGCCCGGACAGGCTTGCCCATCGACGTGACCGTCAACCGGTCAAACTCGTCTGTGCCCGGAGGCTATAGCGTTTCCGGCTCAGAGCGGCCGGACCTCTATGGCGGTGTTTCGATTTTGCCCGCTGTTCAGACCCCGAACAATTGGATCAATACGGCTGGATTCTATACGCCAGCGAATGGAACGTTCGGGAACTTGGGGCGAAACGCGCTCAGCGGACCAGGATTGTGGCAGTTGGATACGGCGCTCGCAAAGAAAATCTTTTTCACCGAAAAACTTGGGCTTCAGTTACGCGCCGAAGTGTTCAACGTCTTCAATCGCGCGCAGTATGGCCAGCCGAATGCGAACCTTTCAACGCCGGGGAGCTTTGGAGTGATTACAACGACAGTGAATGAGGGTGCGACGGGCAGCGGAACGCCGAGACAAATCCAGGTTGGTGTTCGAATCCTCTTTTAGCGCGCCACGAAAGGCAATGAATTGGCGGCTCTGCGGGAGGTTATGACGGCGCGCGCTCGTCAGTATCCTCGTGCCTTTGCGCACAGGTATATCGATTGGCGCGGTGATCGATCCTGCGGCAGATGTACCTGTGAACGCCGAATGCGTAATTCTCAGGGGTAACGGGAACTGAAATCCGCGCTCTAACGGTGTACTTTCCGACAACTGCCGCAAGCCAAACGAACGGCACATACTTTCTGAGAGGACACATATGAGAACACTACCGATGGCGATTCTGGCTGTGGCCGGAATAGTGGGTTCCGTGCCCATGAAGGCAGACTTTATTGCAACCGCGACCTTGACTCCGGGCGCCGATGGCGCAACAAAATCCAACGGAAGCGGCACTGTAACCCTCGATTACAACTCGACGGCGGATGATTTTACCTACACGTTATCGTGGACCGACCTGACGGGAGACGCGACTATGGCACACATTCATTTTGGAGCTGTTGGCGTGAGCGGCCCGATCATCGTTCCATTCTTCACGTCTTCGCTGTCTGGAACCGACACGATCACGGGCGCCCTTACGCAGAGTGATGTCACGCCCGCGGCCGGAATCAGCACCATCGCCCAGGTAGCGGCAGCGATTGAGGACGGGAACGCGTACGTGAATATCCATACGGCGGAATATCCGGCCGGGGAACTGCGGGGACAGCTTGAGATTGCGCCAGAACCAGGCACATCCGGATTGCTGGGGGCGGCCTTGGCGGCAGCTACCCTCGCGATCGCGCGTTGCCGCCGGAAGTACAGCTAACTGGGATTGACCATATCGCTGAGTGCTTCTTTTATCTTCGCGGCCGCATGGTCAGTGGATTCGCGGGGTAGTGAACACGTCGCCAGCGCTAGTCGAGTAGTCAATCGCCGAGCGCGTTCCTGGTAGGCGCCTTCGGAAGCGCTTACGCGGATGCGCTCACCATGGCTAATGAAGGGCGGCGCCTGGACAACGAGACCCGTCTCCATCTTGGCGGGTTTGGTAACGTTCGAAACGGTCGCGCCCCCTTTAGGCCGCCGTCGATTTCCTGTTGTCGAGTTCCTGTTCATCGAGGGCGACCCGCTCGACGAGGCCGCTCAAACCCCGGTCGCTGCAATGGCGGCAGGGGGCAACACTTTGGCAACTAAGTTGCTCCACCTTTGCCAGGAGGAGCCGTGCGCAACGGTGTTAACACAGTATGGCGATGAACGTTGGATCGATGTCTGTTACTGACCGTTTGGCGGAGGTCCTCAAACGATCAAAGAAGAATTTCGGGCCCGACGTTGGGCAGCAAATTGACGCTCTCCTTTCTCCGGTGAATTTAGCGATCCTTGCGGGCACCCTTGTGGTCTGGGCCGGATCTCACTTCTTCGGCGTCGGTGAGATTGTAGATGTGCTCCTCCTGGTAGTGGGCGCATTCGCCATCGGATGGTCAATTGGAGACGTTGCAACCGACCTGTACAACTTCGCCGATCTCACGATTAATGCCAAGAGCGAGAACGATCTCGATAAAGCAGCCCAGGCCTTCAGCCACGCAGTGGTTCTGGCAGGGATAACAGTGATCATGGCCATCCTCTTGCGTCGGAGTGTGAAGGAGATCCAAGTGACGCGCGGCCCGAATGTTTCTGACGCCATACGATTGCGGAACTCTCCCGGCCTGCCACCGGTGGGAAATGATCCGGCGGCCGGGCGAATATGGAGTAAACCCGGTATTTCAACTGACCCAACGCTGCCAGCCGGCGACGGTTCGACAAGCCCTTGGGGAGAGGTACGACTATCTCCCGCGGGGAGCGCCACGGACCAAGCACTGGCACGCGCACACGAGCTAGTTCATCGGTTTCTCACTCCACGCTTTGGCGTTTTGCGGCAATTTCGCGTCCAAGTTGGGATGGCTGGCTATCTTCGGTCCATGCTTCTTCAATACCTTGAGGAGGCTCTTGCGGAAACCATTGCGCAGTTGCGAGTAAATGGGTTCACCGGACTACTAGATGGTTTGAAGTTTCCCGTTAAAAACGGCTATATGCTGGTCAGTGACTTGGTGAGTGAGGGCGAAGCCATCGGAACCATTACTATTGGGTCTCAGTTTTTCACGGTGCAATTTATCCCAGCCAATCACGATCCGGAAACCACCGCCAACGCGTGCTACGTTGAGAACGCCTGCCGAAACTAGCCAGCCGAGCGATGCTTGGCTACTGACGTACAGCCATCGGCAAACCTTCGCGAGCGTTGACGGGCGATTATTTAGGAGATCAAATGGAACTCGATCCTCAATTGCGCGAGCAACTCATCGAACGCGCACGAGAAGTCGCGGGCGAGCGGGGCTGGACGTGGCGCGAGCCGATCGAAGTCAGCCGGTCAGCCGAAGGCGGTGAAGCAGTTTGGCTCGTTCGATCGAACGTCATGTCGCGCGGACAAAACGCCGTTATTGTATTCCGTCAATCTGATCTTGGCCTGGTCCGTGCCGGCTACTTGCCGCGATGAAGGGGAACTCAAGCGCGCTCCTAGTAGTTGCCTGGATTTAGTCAAGCACCGGCTTCACGCGTGCGCCGTCTTTTAATTCGGCGTCGCTGGGCAGCGCGACCCTGTCTCCCAGCTGCAGCCCGGACAGAATCTGGACGTTATTGATATCGAAAATGCCTGTCTTAACTGGCGTCCAGATCACAGAATCCCCGGAGAGCTTATAGACACCATCTACGCCGCCAGTCCTCCGTAGCGCCTGTTTGGGCATCGCCGGAACGTCCTGCGCGGAAGCGGAAATAACCGTCGCATTCACGGTTACGCCGGGCAGCAAATCATGGTTCGGATTGTCGACGATGGTGGTCACTTCACCCACCGTGCGCGTATTCAGCGCGACCACTTCAGACGGCAGCTTCTGGACGCGACCCTTCCAGACCTGTCCCGGACGCGCATCCCACGTGATCTGAACGGGCATATTCAAACCCACTCGTCCCAGGTCCGGTTCATCGACATATACGACGACTTTTACCTGATCGACATTGCCAACCAGGCCCACCTGATCGCCGGGCTGCAAATATGCTCCGACTTTCAAATTGAACTCGTATAGCGTACCGCTCATGGGTGCTGTAATGTTCGCCAGAGCCAGCTGGTGGCGGGCTAGGGCGACCGCGGCTTCCGCATCGCTGAGCTTCGCTTTGGCGATGGTCTGGTCAGATGAGGTCACCAGTGTCCGGCGCTGATTTTCGAGCGACGTAAGTTGCAGGTTATCCCGGGCCAGCGCATCGCGCGCATCCTGGACTTGCTGTTTAGTGGCGGCCTGTTGCGGGAGAAGACGCTCCAACGATTCCAGATTGCGTTGAGCAACCTGTATCGTTTGGCGAGCGGTTTTGATCTGGTCATCAAGGCTCGCCAGAGTGGCGGTCTTGCCGCCCGCCGCCAGGATTCGCTCCTCGGTCTGGGTTTCCTGTTGGCGCGAGAGCGCGGCGGCTAACGATGCGTCGGCGGTTGAAGTGTCCAGCGCCACCAGCGTTTGCCCGGCGCGCACGGCTTGGCCACGCTGAACATCGACGCTTTTGACGACGCCCGCAATCTCCGATCGCGCGGCTGCCCAATTAGCGGGCTCAACCTTGCCGTTGGTTGACACGGTGCTTTCTATGGAGGCGCGGCGCACCGCGGCAAAGTGCACTTGTGGCGTAGAGTCGCGCCGGTCGAGACCCCACCACACTAATAGGAGGGCAGGCAGGATAGCCAGGAGCAATAGTCTTTTCATCGCCGCTTAGACAAACGGCCACTGCACCGAGTCTTCCGCCCGCCCCCGTTTCCGTTGGAATTTGAGGATCGGCCAGCCTCGCAAGTCCCCAGAAGAGACAATGGTGAAGGACCCTAATCACATTGTGACAGATGAGAAAAGCGTGCCCCCGATTGTGTGGGCGGACCATTGAAGCGCGTCGCCCTAGCCCTATCATCCGGCGGGATGTTCGGCGGCTATCAGGCCGGCGTCTGGAAGGAATTGGAAACGTTGATCCCGCCGGATGTCGTTCTGGGCGCTTCCATTGGCTCGCTGAACGGATGGGCCATCGCCGGCGGCGCCTCGGGCGATCAGCTTCGTGATTGGTGGCTCAGTGTTGGCGGCGAGCAAAAGCTTGGCCTACGATTCCCCAGGCGATGGCTCGATGGACTTGTTGTTTCGGAAGCGCTGATGATCCAGATCGAATCGCTCTACAAGGCGTTTCCAAGGCGCGCGGATTATGGTGTCGTATTGACGGAGCTGCCCCGATTCCGCCCGCGCCTATTTGTTAATCAAGAGGTAGAGTGGCAGCATCTGGCCGCCTCATGCGCCGTTATCGGGGTACTCAAGATGCACAAATTCGGAAAACGTGTTTACGCTGACGGCGGCATTTTGGACCCGCGGCCGTTCACCGGCGTCTCTCACTTCGCACCTGATTTGATCGTCAGCGTGAACGTTCTTCCGACCCGATCGAAGGGCGGTTACGGAGCAATGATCGGCGGTCTCCAATGGGTTACGCGTTATGCGCCGTCCATCACGGTTCCCATCATTGAAGTTGGCCCGGACATGTTTCTCGGCAGCATTGGCGACGCGGTTCGGTTCAAACGCGATAACTTCGAACGCTGGTTTCAGCAGGGCAGGGAAGCGATGAGGAGGCGTCTGCCTGAACTGGAAACATATTTACGCTAAACGGACTTGTATCGACGTCTTTGTGGCTGGGCAGGTCAGGTGCAAAGTAGAACGCAAACGGTTGTATTCCTGCGACGAAAGGATAACGGCAACGTCCCGGTTTTCACGACGAATGACAATGGGTTCGCTCTGGGCCGCACCTAAGGATGGCGGAGAAACGTTGTTCGGCGTCAGTGTCCGAATCGATTTCATTTGCTCTTCCATCATAGACAACTTGCAGAATCTCATGAACAGGCAAGAGTGCAAACAATTCTGCGCTAAACTGTTCTGATATGCCGTGCTACCGCATACACCGCATGAAAGAATCGCCGCGTGAGCAGTTTCGTTGGGCGGCGCATACGGGCGGCTTGGCGACTGTAAAACAGAAGGATTACGAGGCCGGCGAAGAAGCGGAAGCTGCGACACCGTATGCACTGTGGAAGCGCTTGCAGTGCTCGGACTCTCCGCTGCGCCCGGGAGATGTCTTAGAAAGGCTAGATGAAGGCGCTACCTTTGGGCCCCTCGAAATCACAAAGTATATCGGTTTCGAAACGGCGCAATGGTATGTACCCGAGCCAAAGCAGTCCGTTGACCCCGGGGGGCCCGTCGAAAACGGTAGCGCTGCCGCATAATGCAGTCCATCCTATTGGCGGGGGCGAACTGAACGCGTTTGCATGTTTCCTTCCTTTGAAGACTCGGAGCACGGGTGGTTTGCGCTGGTCTGGTATGTGCCGGATCCGATAGGATCGGCCATCGGAAATCTCGCGCGCGAGCTACCGAGCGCCAATCGCCCGAAACCGCATATCACTCTGCTTCCGCCTCGCCCCTTGCGGCGGAGTTTTGAGGAAATTTCGACCCAAGTACGTTCGATACTGGAACAAATTGTCGGATTTGATATCGATCTGGCCAACGTCTGCCGCTTCGATGGGACGAACGTCCTCTATCTGGATGTTGCCGAGGGTAACGAGATGCTTCATCGGCTCCATGACCTCCTCAATCAGGGCGATTTAGCGTTTTCAGAGCCTTTCGAATTTCGGCCGCATTTGACTTTGACCGATCCTCTTCCTGAATCCGAAGTTCGTACCGTGCAGGCCCGTGCGGAGGCTTTGTGGAATGCGCTTTTGGGCGCACGCCGGTTCCGCATCGACGAAATAGTATTTCTCTATCTGGCCCCAGGAAATGCTGAACGGCAATGGCAGCGCAGTTGGTCCGTCGCGCTCCGCAGGTCATCGCCCGCGCAAATGGGTACCTGAAGCCCAGCAGACAGGGATGCTCATTTACACGCGGAAAGTACAAATTGAATTCGGAGATTGCGATCCGGCCGGCATCGTATATTTCCCGCGCTACTTCGTTTGGTTCGACAACAATACCGTGGGCCTGTTTGCAGCCGCTGGCATCTCCCTTCGGCAGATGCTAATTAGCGAGGAGATCGTCGGTATTCCCATGGTCGATGCCCGTGCGAAGTTCTATCTTCCATGTACTTTCGGAGACGAAGTGACCATCGAGACAACTATTCGGGAGTTTCGAAGGAGCAGTTTCGATGTCTACCATCGTTTGTTCAATCGAGGCGAGCTATCGGCCGAAGGCTTCGAAACGCGAGTCTGGGCGGGCAGTCATCCTGACCAGCCGGGCCGTCTGAAGTCGCGGCCCTTTCCCGCGGACCTGATCGCCCGGTTCGATTAGAACCATCCTCTGCGATATCTTGGAGCTTCGCCCGTGAACATGGAACCTAGCACCACCGTCGTCGGAACCGTGACGCCACCCCGGAAGGTATTAAAGCCCAAAACGTCCGCTGAACGAAAAGCGCGCGTTGCCAGCATCCTGGATGAGCTCGACCGCATTTTCCCTAACGTGACCTGCGCTCTCCATCACCAGGACGCATGGCAATTATTAGTTGCAACCATACTTTCGGCGCAATGCACGGACGAGCGAGTCAACAAGGTGACTCCCGGGCTGTTCCGTAAATATCCCACCGTTGAGGCGTTCGCCCACGCTTCGCAGGACGAGCTGGCGGACGATATCCGCTCGACGGGCTTCTTCAATAACAAGGCCCGCTCTGTTATCGGAGCCGCTCAAAAGGTGCTTGAGTTGCACCACGGCGTCGTGCCGAAGACGATGGATCAGTTGCTTGAAATCCCCGGAGCGGCGCGCAAAACTGCCAACGTCGTCCTGGGGACGGCATACAACATTGCATCCGGAATCGTCGTTGATACCCACGTCCAGCGGATTTCCCATCGCTTGGACCTGACCAAGAATACCGATCCGGTCAAAATTGAAGCCGACTTGATCAAGATCATTCCGCAAACCAAGTGGATTTTGTTTGCGCATCAAGTAATTCACTTCGGCCGCAGTATATGCGTGGCTCGGAAGCCGCATTGCGCGGAGTGCCCACTGGACCCGATCTGTTACGCCAAGGATAAGACGCTTGCGTAAGAAAACATGCCCCGATACTATCTAGGCTTCGACGGAGGACAATCAAGCAGCATAGCTGCCATCGCGGACGAAAACGGCACGGTGATTGGCGAGGGTAATGGCGGCCCTTGCAACCACGTGGCGGCCTCGGAAGGTCGCGATAAATTCCGCGCAGCCGTCCGCGGCTGTCTCGATGAGGCGGCGAAACAAGCCGGCCTCGATTCCACCAACCTGAGTTTCGCCGCGGCCTGCTTCGGATTCAGTGGCGGGGCCGCCGATAAAGACGCCTACACGCGTGAACTTGTCAGCGCCGACCGCTACAAAATCACTCACGATGCCGAAATCGCCCTGACGGGGGCGACGGCGGGCAAACCGGGCCTGATCGTTATTGCTGGAACTGGATCGATGGCCTTCGGCCGCGACGCGTTCGGGAAGACCGCTCGCGCCGGCGGCTGGGGTTATATCTTCGGCGACGAAGGTGGAAGCTTCGATCTCACACGCCGGGCTGTGCAGGCTGCCCTTCGCCACGAAGAGCATTGGGGTCCGCCCACTAAGCTGCGCGAAAGCCTTCTCGCCACTACCCAAAGTAATGACATGAACAGTCTGCTCCATCGCTTCTACACGCCCGAGTTCTCGCGATCCCAAATTGCCTCGTTGGCGACGCTGGTGACCGAAGCCGCGGAATCCGGTGACGATGTTGCGCTGGATATTGTCGTTGCAGCCGCGCTCGATTTGGCGTGTTTCGCCGAAGGAGTTTACAGACGGCTCTTTTCCCGGGATCACAAGGTGCGAGTAGCGCATGTTGGGGGCGGGTTCAATAGCGTGCCGTTGCGGGAAGCCTTCGTCGCCGCCATTCGCGAACGCATTTCCTGCCAGGCTGGTCCTCCGTTGCTGGAGCCGGTCATGGGCGCACTGCTCGAGGCCTTGCGTTTGGATGGGAACCTGGTTGAGATCGCGATTCCGGCATAGGCTTACGTTTATGTCGGAGATCCGCCAAACGATTCGTTGCATTCTCCAGAAACCCGCGTTTGCCGTGACCGCGATACTGACGATCGCGTTAGGCATCGGGGCGAACACCGCAGTGTATGCGGTTATCCACGCAGTCCTGATCGCACCCCTCCCATTTCGCAATCCGCATGCCCTTGTTCAGGTCTGGGAAACCCACCCTGATCTACACAATCTGCAAGTGGCAGTCCCCGACTATCTGGATTGGAAGCGGTACGTCAAGAGCGTAGATATCGAGGCTTATACGTTTCCGGCAATGAATAAAGGCACGCTGACGGGCCAAGGCGATCCGGCCGCGGTACAGTGCACCAACGCCTCCGCGGATTTGTTCCCGCTTCTTGGAATCAAGCCGCTTCTCGGACATCTGTATGGCGCCAACGAAGAACGCGCCAAGCAGAACGTTGCGGTTATCAGCGAACAATTATGGCGTCAGAAGTTTTCGGCGGACCCAGGCGTGATTGGCCGTGCTTTACGGATAGATACAACCGCGTTTACTATTGTTGGCGTTCTTCGTCAGACGAACGCTTTCCCTACGTGGGCCGATATCTGGATACCGTTCTCGCGTATCGAACCCGATCTCGCCTCAACCCGCAAATACCATCCGCTTGAGGTCGTCGGCCGGCTTCGCCCCGGAGCCACTCTACGCCAGGCGGAAATCGAAATAGAGAATACAGCGCGCCAACTGAGCGCTTCCTATCCGGCGACGAACGGTAAAATAGGCGCGTTTGCGGTCCCTCTGCTCGAGTCGATTACAGGCGAAGTACGGCCCGCGCTTCTCGCGGCGTGGATCGCCGTGGGGCTTGTGCTGTTAATCGCATGTACCAATCTGGCCCACTTAATGATGGGTCGCGCTCTCAATCGCCGCCATGAAATCTCCATCCGTCTGGCGCTCGGCGCAGGCCGCTTCGCTGCTTTTCGCGCATTCCTTCTGGAGGCTACCGCCCTCTCGTTAGCGGGCGGCGCACTTGGCATTCTCGCGGCCTTCACTGCTTCACCCGTTATTCAGAATTTGGCAAAAGGACAGATACCCCGTTTTGACGGAGCTCAAGTCAATTTGTCTGTCCTATTATTCGGCACCCTCGCTTGCTTCTTAGTCGCGGTGATCTTTGCCCTGCCGTCTTACCTACAGATATCTCGTTCAGACTTAAATGACGCTATCTCTTCCGGGAATACGCGCGTATCTTCGCTGGGCGGATCGCGTGTAAGTTTGCTTCTGATGACTTCTGAAGTTGCCCTTTCGGTATCCGTGTTATTAGCGGCCATTCTGCTGGTTCGCAGCTTTTCTCTGACTCTACTTACGCAACCCGGTTTTCTGGTCTCGAATTTGTTGGCCGTGCACTCACCTCTCGCGGATCGGGATTGGCAGAAGTCATACAGTTTGTTTTGCGGTCGCATTGCTCCCGAACTCCAAAGTGTTCCCGGAGTTCAGGAGGTTGCCGCTATCAATGCCCTTCCTATGACTCTCGGGACCACGGAACACAGCCGTTTTGCAACGCGCTTCGGAATCGTGGGAAGAGAATTCGGGCCGGGCCGATTTCCAACGGCACAGACCAGATGGGGTACCGCCAACTATTTGCAGGTTCTCGGAGTGCCGCTAATTCACGGACGCTTTCTCACCGACCAAGACCACAATCAGCCGAGAACCTTAGTCAATCAAACATTTGCGCGCCGTTTTTTCCCACACTCCGACCCGGTTGGACAAAAGATACTGCTGGGTGTTGTAACTCCCCACCCTGACTCGGTTGAAGTCGTCGGGGTCGTTGGCGATATTCATGAATTTGGACTAACCTCCCCACCTGAGCCGACAATGTATTCCGTGGATGTATCACCGGAAATGGACGTTATTGTGAAGACCAGCCGGAACGATGCTGCACTTATCAGCTTGATCGCTGCTACGATGCGCAACGCCAATCCGCAGGAAGCAATCGGGCCGGTTAGAGAATTAAAGGACTATATCGCTGCTTCGCTCGCGCGGCAGCGCTTTATTCTTGCGCTGATCGCGACGTTTGCAGGGTTGGCCGTGTTTCTTTGCGCCATCGGAATATATGGCGTGTTCAGTTACTCCGTAAACCGCCGTAAACGAGAATTTGGGATCCGCGCCGCTGTTGGCGCACGTGGGGCAGACCTTCTTGCGCAAGTGCTCCGAGAATGTCTGGCGGTAGTTGTTCCTGGCGCATTGGCAGGACTCGGTCTTGCGGCAGCCTGCGCGCAGTTCATGCGAACATTGCTCTACCAGGTTTCGCCAACAGACCCGCTCGCATCAGGAGTGACGCTTCTTTCGATTCTGGGTTTGTGCTTAGGGTGCGTAATTATTCCCGCTCTAAGGGCCGCCAAGGCCGATCCAGCTATCATTCTTCGCGAGCAATGAGCGGTGTACGAAGGCTCTGCCCCGCCGGTATCACTCGCCGATCTTGGGGCCAAAACCGGCCCTTCGTTCGATTTCAAGCGTCTCGGCGGGCCTGGCGAACCCAGCCGGCTCGGGCTCTCCGGGCTGGCGCGGTTTTCCTATGTATTGCATGAATTCATGCAGCCCGGGCGGCAAATAGGTCCATGTCATCTTGAGGTAACCCGATCCGGTATTCGTGATCTTGTGACGGACCCAGCGGCCGACGAAGACGGTGGTACCTGGAACGAAGCGGTGCGAGCGCCGTCAACCAGCACTTCACCTTCTCCTTCAAAGCAAAACAAGATTTCCTCGTGTTTGGCGTGCCAGTGCTCGCGCACATATCCGCCTTCGGCAATCGCCTGAACGCCCATCGATAGAAAATTCGAACAGCAGTTTTCGGGCGAGATCTTGATGGTCGCGTAGCCGCCTGTCGGTGTGGGTTGCCAGTACGAGTCGCCTTCCTCCGGCTGGAGAACGATCGAATTACCTTTGTGGGACGGGCGATTGTTGGAGGTCACAGGTTCCATGATCTTCCAACTGTCATGATGCCAATCCCTCGGCCGCTATTCCGCACGAGGGCCCGTAGTTTTTCCTTGTGTCTATTCTTGTCCCATCGGTTCCCGCAGCAATCTATGAAGAGGGAGGCAATATGGAAGAGAACGTCTTTCAGAGCCGCGATGCGCAGATCTATGCCGGCGCTACAGCACTGGGTGTCGTTGCCGGCATGCGCTCACTGGCGGCGCCTGCGATTTTGGGCCGCGTCGGACGGGCTGGCTGTTTCAAAGAGAGTGGGGCCGATGTCTTCAAAAAACCCGTCCTAGCCAACACGCTTCTCGCCATGGCTATCGCCGAGTTCGTCGCCGACAAGCTACCGTTTATGCCAAAGCGCACCCAAACCGCGAGCCTGATTGCTCGCGTGGCTTCCGGCGCGATTTGCGGTGCAATTTTCTGTTCGGCTCTAAAGCGCTCGCCAGTTATCGGGGCCGTGGCTGGGGCCTCGGCGGCCCTCGGCGCGACTTATGCCGTGTATGAGCTTCGTCGCTCGGCATCCGAACAACTCGGCTTGCCCGACCCCGCCGTCGCTCTGGCGGAAGATGCTATTGCCGCGTGGGTCGGACTGACAATTTCGGATATCGCCAGCGGCAAAACGTTCACCAAATCGCCTAAGGAGATGATCAAGCGCGAGGTCCACGAACTCGCCGAACTGCGCCGTCACCCACTAGCGTAAATCGCCTATTCGTACCGCAGCGCTTCCGTTGGATTCAATTGCGCCGCGCGCCGGGCCGGCAACAATCCGAAACCAACGCCGACAGTAAACGACACCGCAAAGGCAACAATCACCGATAGCGGCGATATCGGTACATTCACACGGTCAGTAAACAGCCGGACGCTGAGTGGCAATGTCAATCCCACGACGATTCCGATCGCGCCGCCCGCGACGCTTATCATCACCGCTTCCACCAGAAATTGCAGCATCACTTCGTGCCGCGATGCGCCCAGCGCCATGCGCAGTCCAATCTCGCGGGTGCGCTCCGTCACTGTCACCAGCATAATGTTCATGATGCCGATGCCCGAGATCACCAGGGCAATCGCCGAAACGATGACCAGCACTGCCGATAGCACCGTAGCAATGCGATTCGCCGCGTCCAGATACGCTTGCAAATCCTGGACGACGTACTTCGCTCCAGGCCTGTGCCGTTTGGCGAGGATCTCGGCCACTCGCTCGCGCACCATTGGCACATCGGCCGCATTGCGCACTTGCACATAAACCGGTTCCACGCGCTCGAACTCCGTGAAATCCTTCATCACGGAAATCGGAATCAGGATCGTCTCGTCCTCGATTTCGCCCTGCCCAAACGTGCTCGTCTTTTCGCGGAAGGTGCCGATAACCGTAAACTGCAGTTGAGTGATTTTGACGGTTTGCCCGATAGCCGCCTCTTGGCCCCCGAAAAGACGGGTCGCCAGTTGCTGGCTGACCATTGCTACGCGTTCACGAAACGTGATATCACTTTCGACGAATGCCCGGCCCTTGAGGATGACCAGGTTTCGCACCTTGGCGTACTCAGCGTCCACGCCGTCCACGGTCACTTCACGCACCTGACCGTTGACGACGATTTGATCGTGGTTCGGCATCACCGCGGTTGCCGCGACAATCAGATTCCCCAATTCCTCCCGGATGGCGTTTACGTCGGCGATCTTCACGAAATCACCCGCGACCTTGGCCAGATTTTGGCCGCCGGTCTCATAGTTCGCGAAGACAAGGTTCGACCCGATCCCTCGGATCGTGTCCAGAATCATATCCTGGCTAGCAAGGGATATGGTGACGACCAGAATGACCGAGGCATTGCCGATAATCAGCCCCAGCGCGGTCAAAAATGTGCGTAGCTTGTTAGCGCGGAGCGCTTCAATGCCAAAGCGAACCGCTTCCGCGAGGTCCAACTACACCCCGTTTTCGGCGACTTGCTTCAAGAGTTTGGAAGCTTGACTTTTCGGGGGATCATCCGGTGTGATCTGTGCCTGGATGTACTTCTGGAGCAGGGTCTTGGCCTCGGGCAGATTACGCTTCTCTTTGATCAATGTGTCGGCCCATGTAAACCACACGCTCGGTGTATTCGGAGAGATTTCATCAGCGTGCTTGAACATGGCATCACTCTCCTGGGTACGGCCTTCCCTCGAAAGCAGTTTCGCCAGTTCCAGCAGTTTGCCTACCTGCCGCGGAGCCAATGCGACAGCCTGACGGAGATGCAACTCAGCCTGCTGCAGGTCTTTCCGCTTCTGCGCTAACCGAGCCTTAGCGAAGTATCCTTCGGACGGATCAATTACTGCGATTTTATCGGCAACGGTCATGGCCTTGTCGTAACCGCCGCCCAGAAAGCCGGGCGCTTCCAGGTAGTAATCGAAAAGATCCGAGAGCGCATCGCTGTTCTTCGGATTCAGTTCCACTGACCTCTCAAACGCTTGGCGGGCCTTCGATGCAAAGCCGGGCGCCATCAGCGGATTCGAGGTCTCCGCGCGCCTTCCGTAAGCGCGTCCCAGCCAGTCCTGGTATTCGCTACTTCGATTGTCTTCCGCCGCTGCCTGTTCTAGCGTGTCCGCTGCCTTCTTGAATTGACCCAGTGAAAAATAGTCCCGGCCCATTAGAAAATTTGTGGCCGCGTCATTTGAATGCTTGTTGAGCACTGCCAGCGAACCCTCAAAATCCGTATGTTGATACAGATCTTCGGCTTTCTGCAGGCTCTGCCCGAACGAAACCGTGCTGGCTAAGACCAGCGCAGCCGCCGTCCTCAATCCCCACTTAAGCACGTTAACCCCTTTGTACTTACCCACCATGGTAGAACTTTATGAGACTTTCTGCCAGATGTGATGCAGCCCCCGCCCCCTGGGTTGCACGACCTCTGTAACCCTTCCTCTATGCCTGTGGTCCCTTATGTAGTATCCTGATGCAGGAAATTCATAGAAGATCCACGCGCGTCGGCCGCACCCCTCCGCCGCCCCACGCGTCCAAGTGCAACATAATGCAAACAGATTGGAGAAATTGAATCTATGCTCGCCCAGTTGCGACGTTCGCTGCTCTTGAGCGCTTCGGTTCTCCTGGTCGCCAGTTCGGTCTGGGCGCAGGTGACGACTCTCGAAGGCGACGTCAAGGATGAAAACGGAAAACCCGTCCCCAACGCTCTGATCGTCCTGAATCGTACCGATATCAAAGGCCATTACCAGGTCAAATCCAACAAAAAAGGACACTGGTTCTATACCGGTCTCCCCTTTGGAACTTACGATATCGACTGCGAAGTGGATGGAAACGTCGTCGACAAAATGGCCGGCGTCAAGTCCAAGTACGGCGACACTGTCACCGTCGATTTCAATACCGGGCGCAATAAAGCTCAGCAGGCCGCCGCGCAGAAGGCCGCCGAAACCGGCCAGCTCTCCGATGATCAGACGCGCGGTTTAAGCGCACAGCAGAAAGCCGAACTCGAGGCTAAGGCGAAGGTGCAGTCTGAGCAGATGAAGAAGAACAAGGCGCTGAACGATGCATTTAATGCAGGCGTTGAGGCCATGAAGACCAAGGATTATAAGACCGCCGTTGACCAGTTCACCAAGGCTAGTGAGCTGGATGCCTCCCAGCAAGCCGTTTGGGCACAGTTAGGCGATGCCGAGACCGGATTAGCCGCCACCCAGACGGGGGACGACAAAACGAAGTCTTACGACCAGGCGCTCGCCGCATTCCAGAAAGCGCTCGATTTGAAGCCCAATGATCCCGGAAATGCCGCTATCTATAACCAAATGGGCAACATTTACGGCGCAGAAAAGAAGATGCCTGAGGCATCTCAGGCCCTGAGCAAGGCTGCCCAACTCGACCCGACAATGGCTGCCAAGGCCTTCTACAACATGGGCGCCAACCTGGTTAACAGCGGTCAAAACGATCAAGCCGCCGACTATTTTAAGAAGGCAATCGATGCCGACCCGAATTATGCCGACGCCCACTATCAATACGGAATCTGCTTAATGGCCAAGGCCACGGTCGATTCGAAGACAGGGAAGGTTACGCCTCCCGAGGGTACGGCCGATCAATTCCAGAAGTATCTGCAGCTAAAGCCTGATGGCCCTAACGCGCAGGCAAGCAAAGACATGTTGGCGAGCCTGGGCGAGACCGTCCAGACCAAAATCACCAACCCCGACGCCAAGAAGAAGAAGTAGCCCGCCTAGCCGCTTCAGCGCGAAGGCGTAGAGTAGAAATAGGCGGGGACCCGCAAGAATATAGCCTCCTCGCCGCTCAATTTCATGTTTTTCCGCACCATCGTTGAGTTGCTGTTCACCATTGTGATGGTGATTGCAGTTCGGTCGCTACTCGGCGGTATTCTACGGGGCCTTGGCGGCAGCCAGTCTCCCCGGCCCTCTACCCAAAGTCGGCCCGATTCCCAAGCTCCTCCTACCCCTCAGCTCCACGGTCAACTCCACCGCGATCCAGTTTGCGGCACCTTCGTTGCGGAGTCAACACGGTTCCAGCGTCAGATTGGCGCCCAGACGGTGTATTACTGCTCTTCTCAGTGCCGGGAAAAGCACTCCTTCGTGGCTCAGTAGCATCCCCCGTGATAGTACTGGCATATAATGTCGCGAGGCTGGGGGCAGAAGGCTGCTGTCGTGGCGGCACCCCGCGCCCTTTGTGCTTTTAATTCGCCACGTGGAGGCTGAAGCGTAACGTATATTCTCCCGCTACCGGCGCCCCGTCCTTCGTAGCCGGCAGAAACGTCATGGATGAGGCGCATGCCGCCACGTACTGTTCAATGCCGAATCCAATCGTCTCAATCATCTTCAGTTTTTGCGGCTGCCCTTTGGCATCCACGTATACAATGGCTGCGATCTCGCCGCCGCGACCGATACGTCTCACTAGTTGCGAGATTCTGGGCGTGCACTCCTTCAGCGGTGTGGGAGCCATCAACTTCGATCCCTGAGCATCGGTCAATGCCGGTTTCGCCGCCAGCGCCGCTTCATCCCGAGTCTCAGGAGGCGGGCCAGGGTGCGTCTTTCGAGGGACGGCGAATGGGGCGAATGGGGCGAATGGGCGAATGGGCGAATGGGGGGCGAATGGGCGAATGGGGCGAATGGGGGCGAATGGCGAATGGGGACGGAGAGATATGGCCCCATGGCTATTTTCGACGACCGGTGCAGATAAGCCCCCCAAAATAAGCGTGCTGAGCAGTTGAGAAAATCCTAGCGGGACCGGTCCAGAGTGCTGTTGGTGGCCGATGCTGCGTTTTCGGCTCAGACTAACGCGGTGATTTTCGGATTTGGCGCTCAATGTATGGCATGGGGCCATATCTCTCCGTCCCCATTCGCCCCCGGTTCCAGCGTCAGATTGGCGCCCAGACGGTGTATTACTGCTCTTCTCAGTGCCGGGAAAACCACTCCTTCGTCGCTCAGTAGCATCCCTCGTGATAGTACTTGCATATAGTGTCGCGAGCTGGCGGCAGAAGGCTGCTGTCGTGGCGGCACCCCGCGCCCTTTGTGCTTCTAATTCGCCACGTGTAGGCTGAACCGCAACGTATATTCGCCCGCTATGGGCGCTCCGTCCTTCGTAGCCGGCAGAAACGTCATGGATGAGGCGCACGCCGCCACGTACTGTTCGATGCCGAATCCAATCGTCTCAATCATCTTGAGTTTTTGCGGCTGCCCTTTGGCGTCCACGTACACAATGGCTGCGATCTCGCCGCCGCGACCGATACGTCTCACTAGCTGCGAGATTCTGGGCGTGCACTCCTTAAGCGGTGTGGGAGCCATCAACTTCGATCCCTGAGCATCGGTCAATGCCGGTTTCGCCGCCAGCGCCGCTTCATCCCGTGTCTCAGGAGGCGGGCCAGGGTGTGTCTTTTCGAGCAGCAGCGCTTGTCTTAACTGCTCGGCAAGGTCCAGGTTGTGCTTTGTCGCGTCGGTCGGGTCTTTTTTTACCACCTCTTGCGTCGCGGTCACCAGACGGTCCACCGCTGTCATCGATTCTGGCGGTACCTGCCCATTGTGTGTATCCGCATAATGGATACCGGTCGCTGCTAGGTAGCCCAGCGTCTGAAGCACCGGTCCAGCATTTAAGCCCAACGCTTTTTCGCGAATTGCCAGGCACTCGCTTAACAGGCGCATCGATTCTTCCGGCTGGGTGAACAACGAGAGGTCATCCAGAGCTTGTGCCAGCGTCATCGGATCGTTCCCTTTTCGCGCTTGCTCCAATTTGTCCCGTAACTGCGCGATTCGCTGTTGTTCGGATTGTGCAGCGGTCTGCCCCGCATTCGCTGCAGGATTGGCTAAAGACGGGGTTTGGCTGTGGGCGAAAGGACATGCGCCCAAAGGCAATAAACTGGCCAGCCAGATCTTGCGGAACATAACCTACAGCATCGCATCGGTAGCATCGCACCGTGCCGAACAGTTCTTCGGGTACTGTCTACTGGTAAATGCATGAACATTTTGGTGCTCAACGCCGGCAGTTCATCCTTAAAGTTTGAGATCATCACCGATCGTTGGGTTCGTGTCACCCGCGGCGCAGTGGAGCGCATTGGCGGACACGCAACCCTCCGCGTCCAAGCCGCCGACAGTGAGACGAAACAAATCGACGCGGTTGTCCCCGACGCCCGCGCGGCTGTCGATCTGGTGCTCCGTGAAGCGATCCCGAGTGGCCAATCCATTCAGGCCGCTGGTCACCGCGTTGTTCACGGCGGTGAGCGTTTTCGCAATTCCGTCCTGATCACTCCTGAAGTCCTGAATGGTATTCGCGAATGTGTGGAACTTGCCCCGCTCCACAACCCGGCCAATATTCGTGGGATTGAAGCGGTCCAGACCGTCTTAGGGCCGACCCTCCCGCAAGTCGCTGTATTCGATACTTCGTTCCATCAGCAACTGCCCGAACGCGCCTACCTCTACCCGCTGCCCTTTGACTTATACCAGCGATTCAAGGTCCGCCGTTACGGGTTCCATGGCACGTCTTATCGCTATCTCTGGTCGCGCTACGCCGCCCTGACCGGCCCCGCGTCGGAACGCGCCAAAGTCATCGCGCTGCACCTGGGTAACGGCTGTTCTATTTGCGCCATTGAGGGCGGACGGCCTATCGACACGTCCATGGGCTTTACGCCTCTGGAAGGCTTGATGATGGGGGCGCGTTCGGGCGATGTCGACCCTTCACTCGTGGCCTTTCTCAGCGGCAAAACGGGCCAGAGTGCCGATCAGATCGAATCGGTCTTGAACAACGAGTCCGGCCTGCTCGGGGTTTCCGGCCTCACTAATGATATGCGTGACCTATTGAAAGAAGCCAACCATAACGGCAACCAGCGCGCGCAACTCGCTATTGAAATGTTCTGCTATCGAGCCTGCAAATACGTGGGAGCCTATCTCGCGGCGCTGGGCGGAGCAGACGCGATCATATTCAGCGCCGGCATCGGCGAGCATACGCCGGAAATCCGCGCCAGAATCTGCCAGAACCTTCGATGGTGCGGTCTTATGATCGATGATTCCCGCAACGCCGCGGCTATTGGCAGGGAAGCTATCATCACGACCGCCGATTCCGCCGTCATCGCCTGGGTCATCCCGACCGACGAGGAACTCATGATCGCTCAGGATACCTATCGGCTTACACATACCTGAAATCGCGGGCTCTAATTACGTGGCTCATCTGGGATTCTTTCAAACTTCCCCAGCAGCAGCACATAACCCGCGATGCCCACCGCGATCGCCACCGCCGCTGCGATGAATGCGCGTGAATAGTCGTTCGACTTACCAATGAGATATCCAGTTAGTACGGGCGCCGAGATCGCCGCAATCTGATTCGCGAAGTTCATGATTCCGCCCACCTGCCCGACGCTGTCCGCCGGGGCAATTAGCGATGGCGCGGACCACGCAACCGGCGCCGATGCCGCCAATCCTCCGATACCTAAACTGATCCACCATACTGCCGCCATCGGCGTGTGCGTGAAAATCGTTCCAATCAGAGCAAGTCCCATCACCATTCCGCCGATTAGTATCGTCTGTCGCACGCGGCTGTCGTCAAACTTCTGTACCAGCCTATCCACCAGCCATCCACCCACCAGTAGGTCCGCCGCCGTCGCGAATAGCCACGGTATCGCGGTGTACCAGACCGAACTCTGGAGGTTCATGTGTAACGCTCCGGTGAAGTAACTAGGCATCCAGGTCAGCAACAGGTAGAAACAATAGTTGTAAGCTGCGAAGCCGATTGCAAGGCCCAAAACTTTGCGATTTTGCAATAAATACAGTAAATGCCCACCGCTCGTCTTTTTATCGCGCTTTGTAAGCGCCGCGTTGTCCGCCAAATACTGCTTCTCTTCCTGCGATAACCTCGGATCGTCTTCCGGGTCGTGATATAGGAATGTGAAAGCCAGAAAGAATAAGAAGCTCGCGACACCAGTCATAGCGAAACTGAACCGCCACCCGAAATAAATCAGCACCAGCCCGATCAGCGGCGTTCCAATCGCGGTCGAGAACTTCGCTGCGGAATCGAATATCGCTGTAGCCAGGCTCCGCTCGTGCCGGGGGAACCAGTATCCCGTAGCTTTTGAGTTGGCCGGGAATGTCGGCGCTTCACCGACACCCAACAGTAGCCTTGAAGCGAAAAACGTCCTGAGCCCGGGCGAGAGCGCGCCGGCGAAACAGGCCAAGCTCCAAATAATCGCGCTGATACGCCCGATCATTTGAACGCCGAAGCGATCGAGCAAAATCCCCGTGGGCAGCTGCAGCGCTGCGTAGGTCCAGTTGTAGGCGCTTAATAAATAACCAAAGATGACGTTAGAAATACCGAAATCTTTCTGAAGCGCTTGCTTCGACACCGACAGATTTACTCGATCGAAGTAATTCACCAACACGCCGAAAGCGAGCAGCCCCGCGATGAACCATCTTCGCCGCGGTACGTTCCTGGGTCTACTACTTTGCTGAATTTGAGCCACTGTTTCGGTCCAGACGTGAGACGGAAAAGCCTTCCTGGCGTGGTCCCTCGTATTTCACTCACTGCGCTGGTCGCTGCGGGCCGCGTAATCGGCTTTCGCGTTTCGCCGAATTTTGTTTCGCACTGCGCAACATAACCCCCAGGCGGCTGTCGAAATACTTGGTCTCGAAGCGCACTCATGGCGGTCGTAAGTGTCGATCCTGTATACGCTTACTTAGGCTGAGCCGCGGTGGTGCGGCATTTCGTATTACAAAACCGCCAGTTTCAGCTCCAGAAGGCTTGTGTGACCTGGCCGAGTGAATCTACGCTAAGCCTGATCTTGGTTGGTGGGATGTAGGCGCCCTCGGCGGGGGTGGGCCGATTTGCGCGAGGCTATGTAAAGGGGTTGGTCGTACTTGAGAATTGAAAAGACAAGCGTGCTCCGTAGCATGATCGGTCTGGCTGGTGTCATTGCCCTAATGGCTTGGTCGGCGCCGCCCGAACCTTCGCTTGACGCTCTCCACCAATCATTCGTGGACCCGCCCTCTAACGCCCGCATCATGATGCGCTGGTGGTGGTTTGGAGCAGCCGTCACCAAGCCCGAGTTAGCGCGTGAACTTCAGACCATGAAGGCGGGAGGGATTGGTGGCGTCGAAATTCAGCCCGTCTATCCGCTGGCTCTCGACGATCCGCAAACCGGTTTCAAGAACCTGCCCTACCTGTCTCCCGAATTCCTTGATGCTGTCCGATTCACATCGGATAAAGCGCGCGAACTTGGACTCCGGGTGGATATGACGCTCTGCAGCGGCTGGCCTTACGGCGGTCCGCATGTTCCTGTGAGTCAAGCGGCTGGAGCGTTGCGCTTTGAATCCGTCGAGATCACGCCCGGCGTCAATTCCGTG
>DATBEF010000220.1:0-6927 GCA_036269625.1 Bryobacteraceae bacterium
GCCATAATCGCCGGCACCGCGCACGCGTACGCCGAAAGCAACGGAATGAAGGATTTGCCCTGCAATCCGAATTTCGCCATCGTTCTGTCGGCAATCAAGGCGGCTCGCGCCAAGTACCCGGAGTCCTCCAGGATGCCGATAAACAAGAAGAGCAATAAGATCTGCGGTAAGAAGACAATTACGGAGCCGACGCCGTGCCAGACGCCATCGACCAGCAGCGAACGGAGCGGCGATGCCGGCAAGGTGTGCCGCATCCACTCTCCGGAGACGGCAACTACGTTCGTCATCAGGTCCATGACCGGCTGCGCCCAAGAGAAAATGCTTTGAAAAACCGCAACCACTACCGCCAAAAATACGATTGGGCCGCCCACCGGATGTAGAAATACATTGTCCAGGCGCCGCGTCCATAACGGCGGCGCGGGCGACCTGTACGAAGCGCGCGTCCCTAAATCGGCCGCCCACTTCCGGCACTTCGGCACATCCTGCAATACCGGCAATTCCAGCCGCACGGGTGGTTCGCTCAGCTTTGCCGCTGTTCCCATCAGGAACTGCTGTATTCGATCGATCCCTGTGCCCTTCGCCGCGCTGATTAACGCAACCGGTGTATTCAATTCCGCCGATAGCGCCGCCACATCCACCGCGCCCCCACGTAGCTCGAGATCGTCCGCCATGTTCAACAGGATCAAAGTCGGAAGACCCAGGCTCAAGATGGGGGCAGCCAGCACCAGATGCCGCCCCAGATTCGTCGAGTCCAGAATCAGCACTACCGCATCGGGCTTGGGAAAATCTTCCCGCTCGCCTTTCAGAACATCGTGCGTGACCTGCTCATCTTCGGCCCGTGGATGCAAGCTGTAAACGCCCGGCAGATCGACCAGAAACACCTCTTGGGTGCCTTTCAGCTTGGCCTTGCCCATACGGTGCTCGACGGTCACGCCGGGGAAGTTGGCCACCTTCTGCCGTAGTCCCGTCAAGCGGTTGAAAAGCGTGGATTTGCCCGAATTAGGCGGCCCGACAATCGCAACAATAATCGGCCGGTCCTGCGGCGCCCGCGGAACTGGTATCGAAGGATTGGGTAGTAAGCTCGCCCGTGGAGCGTCCCCATGGCAGGAACTCATGCTTTTATCAACGTCTCGCCTTCATCCGGATCGGGTTTGATATATAGGTGCACTGCTGTTTCCCTCCGCAGCGCAACCTCAGAACCATCTACTCGATACACCCGCGGCCCCCCTCCAGGAGCCGTTCTTGCCGGAATAATCTCGCTCCCCGGCAAAAAACCCAACTCCATCAGCCGCCGCCCGACATTCTCAGGCAGATCCAGCCGGTCCAAAATGCACCGTTGCCCGGTCGGCAGCTCCGCCAAGTTCCGAGCAATTTTCGGCCCTTCTCGGCCCAAACCCTTCTGATTGAATGCCATTTTCAACCTGACCATTAGTGTAGCGCAATCCCGGATCTTTCTGGTCCTATTTTCGTCTACTGCCTCCGGCCACTGCTGCCCGATGCTATGATCGGCTTGTGCTGCGAGAGCACTCGCAACATCCCACGGCTTCTGGCGACACTTCGGGTGTCTACTCCCGCAAGGAAGTCTGCCGCCTCCTTCATATCGACGTTCGCCAACTGCGCAGCTGGGAGCGCCAACAGCTCATCCCGCCCCTTCAGGAATTCCGCTTCGCCGATCTCTTCCATCTGAAACGCATCATCAAGCTCCGCGAAGAAAACGTGCATCCACGCCGCATTCGCCAAGCCCTCCAGGCGCTGCGCGACCGCTTGAAAGATCTGTCGCTTGGCGGTTTCGATTCTCAGGATGTTCGCGTCTATCGCGACGGCCGCAACGTCCGCGTCCAAATCGGCAAACAGAGGATGGATCCCGTTTCCGGCCAGCTTGTCTTCGATTTCGCAGGACAGGAAATCAATAAGCTCCTCCAACTGCCCGCCACCCAGAAAAACACCGAAAAAATGGCGCAGACCCTGCGCAACAAGCTCGAAGCGGACCGCTGGTTTGAACGCGGTCTCCAGTTGGAACAGACGGGCGCGCCCTATGAACAGGTCATCGAAGCCTATCGGAAGGCCTCCGAACTCGACCCCATGGCCGCCGGCGCGCTCGTCAACATGGGTACGGTTTTCTTCAATGGCCATGCCTGGGCCGATGCTGAGGCGCAGTATAAAAAAGCTCTTGAAATCGACCCGCATTACGCCCTTGCCCATTTCAACCTCGGCAACCTTTACGATGAGCAGGGTGACATCGCCTCCGCCCTCGATCACTACCTGGCCGCCCTGCGGCTCTTCCCCAACTACGCCGACGCCCATTACAATGTCGCCCTCCTGTACCAGAGCTCCGGAGAAACCATGAATGCCGTGCGCCACTGGAAGTTTTATCTGAAACTCGATACCTCCAGTGTTTGGAGCCAGATCGCACGCCGCGAACTGGGTAAACTCGAAGCCGTTACCGTCGTACGCGGTAACCGCCCCAAATCCACCACCAGGTAAGACATGCACGCCGCCATCATCCTCGCCGCCGGCGCCGCGACCCGCATGGGCGAGGCCAAGCAGCTATTGCCCTTCGGACATACAACTCTTATCCAACACGCCATCGAACAGGCCGTCGGGGCGGGATTTGACCGCGTTGCGGTGGTAGTCGGCGCGCACGCTCAGGAGATCCAGGAAGCCATCGCGGACTTAAGCGTCGATGTCGTCCGCAACGAAGCCTGGGAAACCGGCATGGGCTCGTCGCTCGTCGCCGGCTTGCAACACATCTTAACCAGCGGATCGAATCCCGATTACATAGCGATTCTGCTCGCCGACCAACCACTGGTCCGCGCCGAGCATCTCGCAGCCATGCGCCGTCTCGCCGACCAGTCGCAATCGCCAATCGTGGCCGCGCGTTACGGCGGAACCCTCGGCGTCCCCGCTTTCTTCAAGCGAACCCTCTTCCCCGATCTCGAAGCTCTGCCTCCCACCACAGGCGCCCGCCACCTCTTGAAGCTCCCCGGCCAGAAGATCGTCGTATTCGATCTGCCCGAGGCCGCCGTCGATATCGACACCCCGGAAGACTTTCAAGCCCTCTCAAGTTCGCCCTGATGAGTTTTAAGCACCTCCTCAAACGGCAACCGCCACGGGTGCGGCATGAGGATGAAAACGTTCCTTCAATCTGAGGAATGGCCTTTCAATCGCAAAGTGAAGAACACTGGCGCCAGCAATCGCAAGCGCTATCTCGAGAGAAATTCCAACGAATTTGGGAAGCCGGTCCGCCGGCCCGAAAAGGAAAGGCCATACAACATCCGCGGTATACCCGTGGCAGAGATAAAGAGAATAGGAAATTACACCCAAGTAACGAGCGATCCCATTGTTCAGCAGCCGCGGTGGTTTCGAGATGACGTATACCAATGTGATCGCCAATGCAAAGATCACAACTTCAGAAGACCTCCAGAATAGTGCGCCGGCTATCACCACGATCGCAAAGCTTACCGGATGCAGCAGCCACTTTGGCACTGGCCAACCGCGTTTTGCGAGCACGGCGATCAAGCACCCAAGCACAATCGGGTCAAGGCTTGTCTCGAAGGCGAAGTGAGTGTAATTTTCGTGGCCCGCAAGAATCAGCGCCCAGCGATAGAAGGGCTCGATAACGAGAATGCCGATCAGTATCTTCGTGAGTGCCGAAAGGCTAACTCGTCCTATCAATTGCGGCCAGATGAGATAAAACTTCTCCTCAACGCCCAACGACCACGCCGAAGTCAGCACGCCATATCTTTGCGTTACAGCTGTGTAGTAATCGCCAAGGTAAAAGAAATATGCCCAACTCCCGGGAAAAGCGCCTCGAAGACGGCAGATTATCCAAACGAAGTAGAACACCGGGAACAACCGTAGAGACCTTCTGATGTAAAACTGCTTCTTATCAACGGTGCCGGATCGGTCGATCTCCTTGAGCAAGAGCCAGGTGATCAGCAGTCCGCTGAGTTCGAAGAACAGCGTGACCGCGTAATATCCAGGGAAGTCACAGACCTTCCAATCGAGACAGTAATGATAAATGACAACCGCCAGCGCAGCTATTCCGCGGAGCCCGAAAAGGCTCGGGATCTCCCGCTTTGAGAGATTTGTCAAAAGCGCGGAGGGCGCCGGCTTCTGGCTATTCAGCACGAAGCGCGTGATTTGGATCAATGTGTGCCGCTCTCCAGGCCGGGACTGAACTTGCAGCAGCCGCTACAACCATCACAAACAGCGATACCCCAATCAAAATCATCGGGTCTGTCGGGGATACGTCGAAGAGCAGCCCTGCCAAAAGTCGTCTCAGCAGAAACGAAGCGGCAAGACCTGCGCTAACGCCAAGCAAGGTGATGCGCACGGTTTGGGTAAGAACCAACCTCAGTATCCTGCCATTCGATGCCCCAATTGCCAGACGAAGACTGATCTCGTATTTCCGTTGCGAAACCGAGTAGGACATAAGACCATAAATGCCAATCGCCGCTAAAATGAGCGCTGCCCCCGCGAAACTGAGAAATATAAATATCGTTGAGCGAACGCCGGATATAGAACCACCCACGATCTGCTGAAGCGTCGTAACTGTCCCGACCGGTATGTCAGGATTCGCATCCGAGACGATATGCCGAATGTCGGCGCGGGTTTGCTGCGCGTTCCCGCTTGTCTTTACCAGGAGGTTCATCACAGCGGGAATCCGATTGTCTCTCTGAATAGATTGCGCGTAAGGCATGTACATGGCCCCGCTAATGGAACTGGGCGAATGCGCCACCAAATCGAACTGCTTCACATCGGCAACAACGCCCACAATCGTCCTCCACTTGTCCTCACTCACGGGCTTTATGTGTTTGCCAATTGGATCTACGCCGGGCCAGAAGCGGTTGGCCGTCGCGGCGCTGATGAGAATCACAGGGGCGGCATTTGCCGCGTCCGCGGGCGTAAACACTCTTCCGGAAACCAGCGGAATTTGCATTAGCCGTAAGTAGTTCGGCGTAATGGCGCCGGTCCAGAGCATCGGCGCGGGAAATTCCGCCGTCTTCGGATGGCCCTCCACGTCAACCGCCAGGGCCGGAAGCTTGCCATCGAGCGGGACCGTGTTCACCACAGTCGCGTCAACTACCCCGGACACTCCACGCGCCTGTTCTAATACGCGGTTGTAAAACGCCACGCACCGCATACGATTGGCGCAGAAGGACTCACTCGGACTGATTTGCATCGTGAGAATCTGTTGCGGATTGAAGCCCGGATTCACCGTCGCAAGAGCGTAGAGACTCTTCAGCAGCAATCCGCCTCCGAGAACCAGCACTAGCGTCACTGCGATTTCACCGGCTATCAACCAACTGCGCATCGCAATCCACGTGCCCGTTGCCAGGCGCAGGCCGCCGCTCTTGACCGCCTCGACCAGGTTCAACCTTGCGGCGCTCAACGCCGGTACGATCCCAAACGACAGGCCTGTAAAGATCGATAACGCCCCGGCAAACGCAATCACCCGCCAGTCAATCGTGACCTGCGCCATTCCGGATAGCCCTGTGGGGATGATGGGGCGGAAAAGCGAAACGGCCGCAACTCCAAGTAACACCCCCAGCAACGTGGCTACGAATGAGAGCACGATACTCTCCGTCAATAGTTGACGTACGATTCTCAAGGTCCCGGCGCCGAGCGCGGCCCGCATTGCGATCTCTTTGCGGCGTGTTGTCGCGCGCGCCAGTAACAGGCCCGCGACGTTTGCACATGCAATTGCTAAAACCGCGCCGACCGCTCCGAAAAGGATGAACAGCGTGCTCCGCGTCTGACCGAGCAGATCGGCCTGCAGAGAGATCACGGTGGAGTCCGAATTCCAGTATTTGGGCATCGGGAACGGAAACAATCTCCAGACGCCGCCAGCAAGCGTATGGATCTCCGCACGCGCTTGTGCCATCGTTGCCCCTGGCATGAGCCGCGCGATCAAGGGAACGAATTCGCCGCCCCAATATTCGTCCACGTTGCTCCGATCCATTCGGGCCGGAATCCAAACCTGAACTTTATTCGACGGAAAAGAAAAGCTCGCAGGCATAATTCCAATCACACGGCGGGCTACCCCTCCGAGCACGATGTCGCGTCCCAGAATGTCGGCGTCATGGTGAAACGTTGTCGTCCAGAGTTCATGGCTCAGGATTGCTACGCCATCGACGCCCGGGCGGTCTTCGCCAACTTCAAACGCCCGGCCTCTTTCCACCGGCGCACCCATAACCTCGAAAAAATTGACGGAGGTTTCACTCCTGGTGATCCGAATCGGTTGTCCTTCGCCAGTCAGGTTGAATTCCGACCCAGGGCTCACGGACGCAACGTCCAAAGTGCGGCAGTGCTGCTGGAATACGTCGAATATGGCCTTCGGATATAGTTCCGTGATACGCACGAGACGGCTTGATTCACGGAAGGGTAAAGGCCGGAGCAGCAACGCGTTGAGGATGCTAAAAATCGCCGTGGTCCCGGCAATGCCCAGCGCCAGCGAGATGATCGCCACCATGCTGAAGCCAAGGTTCCTCTTCAGGATCCGAAGGGAATAATGTATGTCTTGCAGTAGACGCTCAATCCCGGGAAAGCCCCACAAGTCCCTGCTCTCTTCCTTCGCGAGTGTCATATTGCCAAGCGCCTTGCGGGTTTCCGCGGCCGCGGCCTCTGCCGTTCTCTTCGTTGCGTGCTCTGCTTGGCTCAACAGGAAGTGATTCTCCATTTCCTCCTCAAGCTCGCGGCTGAGCCGCGAACGTTGGACCCACATCTGAAGCCGCCGCCATTGCCGGCTAGTAGCAAAGATCATGCGCGTCACGCCATCTGTAAGACTTTTTGAATCGCGTCCACGATTTGGTTAAACTCTTCGCGCTCAAACGAGAGCTGCTTCCGCCCCGCCGCCGTCAACGTGTAGTAGCGAGCCCGCCGATTGTTCTCCGATGCGCCCCACTCCGCTTTTACCCAGCCATT
>DATBEF010000226.1:0-38092 GCA_036269625.1 Bryobacteraceae bacterium
CCGCAAGACGAAATGGCTTCGCGCGGTGATCCGTACTTCAGCAACATAAACTTGTTCACTTCCGATTCGGATTGGATCAGTTTTAAGGCGGTGGTCAGTACATCAGCCGACCAGATTGCCGTGGCTCCGGGCTATTTGAAGCGCGAGTGGAAACAGAACGGACGCAATTACTTTGAGTACGACATGGGCGATACGAAGATCGCCAATTTCTACTCCTTTATCTCGGGAAGATTCGCGGTGAAGCGGGACCACTGGAAAAACGTGAAGCTGGAGATCTATTATCAGCCAGGGCATGAGTACAACCTGGCGCGCATGATGGACGCTTGCAAGAAAGGCCTTGCGTACTTTGAGGAGAATTTTGGGCCGTATCAGTTCACGCAGTTCCGGATATTGGAGTTTCCGCGGTATCGCCAGTTCGCGCAGTCTTTTCCAAACACGGTGCCGTATTCGGAGGCGCTCGGGTTTATCGCACATCGTTACAAGCGGGAAGATATCGACGAGGTCTTCTATATCACCGCGCATGAACTGGCTCATCAATGGTGGGGGCCCCAGCTGATTGGCAGCCAAACCCAAGGGTCCAATATGATGTCGGAAACGTTGGCCCAATATTCTGCGCTCATGCTGGTGGAGAAAGAGTACGGTCCCGATAATATTCGTAAATTCTTGCGCCATGAGTTGGATACGTACCTGCGAGGGCGGGGCGGTGAAACGCGGAAGGAGCCGCCGCTCGCTCTGGTCCAGCGCGAGCCTTACGTCTGGTACAACAAAGGCAGTTTGGCAATGTATGCGCTGCGGGATAGCATTGGGGAGCGGCGCTTGAACTCGGCGTTGCGCGGATTTCTTCAACGGCGCCGATTTGCGAGTGGGCCATATCCCGATACCCGGGAGTTTGTGGCGGCCATGCGGGCGGCTACACCGCCGGACCAGCAATACCTGGTGGAGGATCTGTTCGACTCAATCGTTCTTTTCGACAACAAGGCAGTTTCAGCCACCTGGACAACGGCTCCCGATCACAAGTACAAGGTCGCATTGGCCGTGAGTGCCCGGAAGCTAAAGGCCGATGGCTCGGGAGCGGAGACGGAAATCCCGCTCAACGATCTGATTGAGGTCGGCGTATTTAAAGGAACAGCCGAAGACCAGAAACCGTTATACCTTGAGAAGCGGCGAATCAATGCGAAGAGCGAGAAGTTTGAGGTGGTCGTGGACCAAAAGCCAGATCGCGCGGGCATCGATCCGTACAACAAGCTAATTGATCGGAATCCGGAGGACAACACAACAAATGTATCGAAGCAGTGAGATTTTTCTGTTAGGAGCAGGAACATGCTGCGTTGGGCAATGATTTTCCTCGTTTGTGCCCTGATTATGGGGTTTCTCGGGTTCGCGGGCGTTTTGGTGTCGATGCTTGGTCACCTGGCGCTGGCGATGGCGCGTCTGCTGTTCGGCGTATTTCTTCTCTGTTTTGTAGTTGGCTTGGTGATGCACCTTTTTGGCGGCAGCCGGGCGGTTTGAGTGCTTCGGGCGTGATTCCGGTCTCCGGGGGCTTGTCGGCGTAAACGGTCAATAGCGGCCTCGGTCCTCGATTACCAGATCGGCGCCAGGCAGCAGCCGGTTTCCGAAGATCTTTTTCGCCCGGGCCGCGAAGTCGGGCCACGTCGCGGGCGCGGAAGCGGAGCATTCCGGCACAATGTGGCCAATGACGCGATCCCGATCACGAAGCTCGACCGTTTTGCCGGCTCGCAGCCAAGCCTTAAGTTGGCGAGTGTTGCGGAGTTGGCGCATGTTTAGGGACGGCATTGACTATATCCTGCCACGCTTAGTGGCACAGACCAACCCACAAGCGCGCGAAGACCTCACGCCAATGCCTTCCAGAAAATCGTGGTCGCGCACAAAGTGCCGTCCGGAAGCATAGCGTAGTTCGGAATTACGCCGGCCTTGGTCCATCCTAGGCGCATATACAGTCTCTCGGCGTCTCCTCCCGTGACTGTATCCAGCACAAGAAGCGTTTTGCCGGCAAGGCGGCTCGTATTCTCGGCGTGTTCCATTAGGAGACGCCCGATCCCTCGCCCGCGGGCTGAACTGAGCACGAGCAGTTTGGCGACATCGGCTCGATGGGGTTGATTCGGAGGCGTGGCGGTCAGAATTTGGACCGTTCCCACCAATTTGGAATCGGCAAAGGCCGCGAATAGCATGCGATTGCCGTGTTCGACTCCTTCCACGACCTTTTCAAAGAAGGACTCCGCGGTTGCTCTCGGGAGGGGCGCCATGAAGCTGACCGAGGCGCCTTTTTCAACGCAGTCCAGCAGAACTTCGGCAAGGGCACTGAGGTGATGACGACCTTCTGGCGCGGTCAACTGCCGTATCTCAGTCATCAAAACAGCTTACGACAGGCGCTATGGTTAGAAGCGATGGTCACCCTGGAGTTGATCCGCTGTGCACGGGAGCGCATTCAGTCCCAGATCTACGAAACGCCGTGCGCCTATTCCGAGACGCTTTCGCAGATCGCGGGAAACCGGCTTTTACTGAAGCTGGAGAACCTGCAGATGACCGGGTCATTCAAAGAGCGGGGTGCGTTGAATAAGATCCTGACTCTTACCAAGGCCGAACGCGCTTGCGGCGTGATTGCCGCGTCGGCGGGAAACCACGCCCAAGCCGTTGCCTATCATGCAACACGACATGGCATTCGGGCGCAGATCTGTATGCCGCTCTCAACGCCGTTGGTTAAAGTGACGCAGACGCGTGCCTATGGAGCGGAGGTAGTGCTGATCGGGGACAGCTACGACGAGGCGTACCAGGAAGCTTGCCGGCGGCAGCAGGAGTATGGGTTCACTTTTGTGCACGCATTCAACGACGAGGCGGTGATTTCGGGGCAGGGAACGATCGGGCTCGAACTCCTCGAACAATGCCCCAACCTTGAGGCGGTCGTCTGCCCTATTGGTGGGGGAGGGCTGCTGGGCGGCATCGCCTGCGCGGTCAAGGAACAGAATCCGTCGGTGCGAGTTGTCGGAGTGCAGACGGAACGCATTCCGTCCATGATCCGAGCCTGCGCCGTGCATGAGCCGGTTACAGTTCCAGCCGCAACGACCATTGCTGAAGGGATTGCGGTGCGGCGGGCCGGTGATCTGACGTTACCTTTGATCGAGCGCTATGTCGACGAAATCGTGACAGTGGACGAAGAGGAAATCGCCAACGCAATTCTGTTACTGCTGGAACGCGAGAAGACTTTGGCCGAAGGGGCAGGGGCGGCTGCAACGGCCGCGCTGCTGCAGAAGAAGACCAGCCTGAAAGACAAGCGGACAGTATCGATACTCTGCGGTGGAAATATCGATGTGACCGTGCTGTCGCGGATCATTGAGCGCGGGCTGGTGAAGGATGGCCGGCTGGTCCGGGTGCATGTTTATATCACTGATCGGCCTGGCGGTTTGAAAGGATTGGTCGAAATTGTTGCGGCGCAGCGCTGTAACATTGTCGATTTGCGCCACGAGCGGGCGTACTTTGACGTTCATCTGGGGGAAACCGTGGTCGATATCACGCTCGAAACGCGCGGGCCGGATCATATCGCCGAGGTGACTCAGGAGTTTGAGCGCGCTGGGTATTTGTATCATCGCGTCCTGTAATCCGGGCGATCGGACTATGTCGGAAGCGCCTGAGGCGTAACTAATTCGGTACGTATGGCGAATATTAAGTCAGGAGAGCGCTGCGTGAAAGCAGCTAGTTCATATTCATGCCGCACATCCCGCTTTGGCACATGCCGCCGCCACAGCCTCCAGCGGGTTGCGCGTCGCGTGTGGACCCCTGGGCATGGGCGGCAAAAGTTGAGTATTCGGTCGTCAGGTGATCCTGGCCGCAGGACGGGCAGCGAACGGCGTCGGCTTCCGCACTCCGGCGCACCAGCTTCTCAAATTTCGTTCCGCAATCGTCGCACGAATATTCAAAGATGGGCATGTATATAAACTAGCAGGAAAGGTAGGAACCGCGCATCTCAGTAAGAAAGGGTGAAGCTATGAATCGACGATCGTTTTTGCAGGGTGGTTTGGTGTTTACGGCCGGAGTTGGCGCTGCTTTCGGGGCTCGCGGAGGCGGAGGGCTGAAGACCGTTAAGATTGTGGAATTTACGGATGCCGGTATGCGAAAGGGAGTTATGCAGGAACAAAAGATCATGAAGAGGGACGAAGAGTGGCGTAAACAGCTCACGCCAGAGCAGTACGACGTGACCCGGCGTGCCGGGACCGAGCAGGCATTTACCGGCAAGTATTACAAAAACCACGAGCATGGTCTGTATCGCTGCATCTGCTGTGGCAACGCCTTGTTCTCCTCCGACACGAAGTTCGAATCCGGGACCGGGTGGCCCAGTTTCTGGAAGCCTATTGCGCCGGAAAATGTTGAAAGCCGGATCGATAACACGTATGGGATGTCTAGGAACGAAGTAAAATGTGCCAAGTGTGAGGCTCATCTTGGGCACGTATTCGACGACGGCCCTCAGCCGACCGGGCTGCGCTATTGTATGAATTCAGCTTCACTCGATTTCATTAAAAGCTGAATGAAATCCCACACTGGCGCGCGTGTGAGGCTGGGTTAAGGCAGGGCATTGGAGCATACGCTCACCGGCAAAATCCGGCTGCACCAAATCCGATCGTGCTTCTTAAATACGGACCGCGAGATTATTGTTTACTTACCGCCCCGTTATGATGACGAGGCCGACGCGCGCTATTCGGTCTGCTATTTGCAGGACGGGCAAAACCTGTTCGATGCCGCAACCGCGTTTGCGGGAAACGAATGGGGCTTGGACGAGACCGCGGAAGACCTGATACGCAACGGGCAGATGGCGCCAGTGATACTGGTCGGCATCTACAATGCAGGAACTAAGCGGATCAACGAGTATACGCACATCCGCGACAGCCATCGAAAAGGGGGCCAGGCCCGGGTTTATGGCCATGTGCTGGTGCGAGAGATCCTGCCGTTTATCGATTCCGAATATCGTACGCTGACCGGCGCGCCGCACACCGCTCTGGGCGGATCATCGTTAGGCGGCCTAGTCACGCTCTATTTGGGCATGGAATACCCCGACGTGTTCGGCAAGCTCATCGTCATGTCCCCATCGATATGGTGGGCGCGCCAGAACATTCTAAGCCGCGTGTCGCGATTACGTGCCAAGACCGGACAGACGATTTGGCTGGATGTGGGAACGGCGGAAGGGAGCGATCCCGAACGCACCTGTCGGGATGTCGAGGCTCTCCGAGACGCACTGCTGGTGAAGGGCTGGGAGCTTGGCCGCGACCTGGCGTTCTGCGAGGATCAGGGAGGGGAACACAACGAACACGCCTGGGGCCGGCGCATGCGAGACGCGTTGCCCTTTATGTTTCCCGCAAACGAAGGCGGCGGCTGAACTTTCCTGGCGCTGGTTTCGTTTAGGATAGAGAAGCCATGGCGTTTTGTACCAATTGCGGCACCCAACTCTCAGAAAATTCCAAGTTTTGCGTTAACTGCGGACAACCGCTTGGGGGTGCTCCCAGCAGCGGCGCGACCTATTACCCACCCGCGCCGCCGGTCGCGCCGATCAAGTATGAAATCGAAGGGCATAACCTCCAGATTGCACGCGTGCATCTCGATCCTAGCCAGGAGATCTATGCAGAGGCCGGGAAGATGATCTATAAGTCCGCGAATGTCGATTGGCAGACCCGGATGACCGGGCAATCGATTGGCGAGAAAATTCTCGGCGCGATCAAGCGCAAGCTGATGGGTGAATCTTTGTTTTTCACCTACTTCCGTGCAAATGGCGGAAACGGTGAAGTCGGATTTGCGGGTCACTATCCTGGCAAGATCCAGGTGTTCGAATTGGCGCCGGGCCAGACCATTATGGTTCAGAGGGACGGATTCCTCTTCGCGCAAGGGACCGTTACGCTCGATATCGCGCTCGTGCGGAAATTGGGCGCGGGATTGTTGGGCGGTGAAGGGTTTATCCTTCAGAAACTAACCGGCCCTGGCGCGGTATTTGTTCACGCTGGCGGCGACCATGTGGAGTTTACTTTGGCGCCCGGAGAGATCCTTCAGGTGCAGACCGGGCATCTGGTCGCTTTTGAACCGACCGTTAGCTACGACATTCAGATGGTGGGTGGTATTCGCACGGCCATCTTCGGCGGCGAAGGGCTGTTCTTAGCGACATTGACCGGACCTGGCCGGGTCATTCTCCAGAGCATGACATTGGAGCGGTTGCGGCATGAGCTTTCGCCATCGGAACACCGCGGGAACGGTGACGAAAAGAACCCGCTCAGTGCGATCGGCGGCGGCATCGGCGGTTTGAGCAGCTTCTTTTCAAGTGACGATTAGGTCGTCACTCTTTGTTCGGCTTCTCTATAAAAGGCTTGTAGCCGCTCTTCGATAAAAGGTCTTGCGTCCTGACCAAATCCGCCGGCGCAACATAGAAATATGCGCCCGTCAATTCGCGCTTGATCAGGAATCCGCTGACGTACGGGCCGGTCTCGACCAGGTAATCCACACCCGCATCGGTCAGCAGCTTCTCCAGACGGAGCGCTTCGCGCAGGCGTCGCGCCAGGTACAGCAGATCGAGTTCGGAATCGCCGAAAAATTCAGGGTCTTGTTTCAATGACTTGGTGTGCTGGAGCGACTTGGTGTAATGGAGCGCTTGAGCGGCAACTCTGTTTGGACATAGTGCCCTTCCGTCCACGGCCCGGGCTGACCGCCTCCGATGCTGACGAGGAACCTTCCTCCTAAGGGGCCGCCCTTCACCTCAGGGCGGGGAAAACTGACGGTCTGGTTTTCGCCGGCTTTCAGATGTACGCGTTGAAAACCGCGCAACTCCGGATTTGGTGCATCGGCATCGGTCTGATAGAGCTGAACCACCTCGTCTCCATCTCGCGATGAATTGTTTGTCACGCGAACTGAAATGGTGGCGCGGGTTAGTGTGAGTGAGGAGTAACGGAAATCGGAGTAACTGAGACCGTAGCCGAACGGATACAACGGTGTGCCATTGAAATAGCGGTAAGTGCGATTCTTCATCGAGTAGTTATCGAAGGACGGAAGCTGGTCAATCGACTGGTAGAAGGTGACCGGCAAGCGGCCAGCAGGGTTATAGGCGCCGGCCAGCACATGGGCGATAGCTGTACCGCCTTCCTGACCTGGATACCACGCCTCGAGTAGGGCGGACGCGCGCTGTTTGGCGGAGGTGACCGCGAGAGCGCTGCCATTAACAAGAACGACGACCACCGGCTTGCCCGTATCGAGTATGGCGTCGAGGAGCGTTGCTTGCGGAGCGGGCAGGTCGATACTGGTCCGATCGCCACCTGCGAAACCGGGTATCTCGAGTTTGGACTCCTCGCCTTCGAGCGAAGAATTCAGGCCTACAAAGATTACTGCGGTGTCGGAATTCTGGGCTGCATGGACGGCCTCACTGAGAGACACATCCACCGGCGGTTTCCAAACGAGTTCAAGACCAGCAGGCCCTCCGTTCTGCCGGTACTCGGCGCGTAGCCGGTATGTTTTTCCGGCATCGAGATGCACACCCGTGGTCATGCCACCCACCAGGTCGTGCTTGCCTTGCGAGGCATCGACCAACAGCTTGTCATCAAGGTATAACTTCGCCGAGTCCGTCCCTTTACTGCCTTCCGGGTTCAGCCGCTTGACGCCAAGCGCATACTCGCCTGACGCGGGAACGCGAAGGGTTGCCGCCCACCGCAGGGAGAAGCGATCCCGAGAGACTGCGGATAAAACGGCCGGGTCGCGCATATCCCAGCGAAAATAGCCTTCGGGTTCCACCCGGCCCAGCTTCGGCTTTCCCGTGAAATCGTCCGTATCGAAATATTCGGCGAACAAACCGCGCTGAGGGCCGGTGGCGCCCTGCGGTGTCAGCACGTTTTCCGGAATCAGAGCGGCCGATTGTGCGGTGTATAGGCTTCCCATAGCATATTGGACGCGATCTGTTGCGAACTGGGCGCGTAGCCCTTCAAGTGGCGTGACGATGTGTGAGGGAATGCCATTGTAGTTGGCTAATAGCGCATCCGGATCGTCGGCTGCGGGACCGATCACCGCTAGCCGCGGTTTTTCCCCCAACGGCAGTGTCTGTTTATCGTTCTTCAGTAAGACGACCGACTCTTCGGCTGCGCGCAGAGCGATCTGCTGGTGCGCTGGCGATTCCACCTCGTTCATGTTTATCTTTGAAAAGGGGACACGATCGGGCGGATCAAACATACCCAGACGAAAGCGGGCGGCAAACAGGCGCTCCACCGACCGGTCAATATCTTTTTCGGAGATCAGCTTCTTGCGTACCGCGTCGACCAGCGTCCTGTATTCAGTACCGCACGATAGATCCGTTCCGGCCTTCACCGAAGCGGCAGAGGCGGCGGCTAACGATGGCCGAAAATTGTGTCCTTTATAAACGTCTTCAATGGCGCCGCAGTCGCTAACCACATATCCGTTGAATCGCCAGTCGTGCCGCAGATACGTTTGTAGCAGGGGTTTGTTGGCGCAGGCCGGAGCCCCGTCGACACTGTTATAAGCACACATTACCGAATCGACGGCGCCGTCTTGGACCGTAGCCCGAAACGCCATGAGATATGTGTCGAGCAGGTCTGCTTTCGTGATCTTCGCGTCGAATTGGTGCCGTGTGGTTTCCGGGCCGCTGTGCACGGCGAAGTGTTTGGCGGTGGCGATCGTTTTGAAATAGTGTGGATCATCGCCTTGCATGCCCTTGATAAAGGCGATGGCGATTTGAGACGTCAAGTACGGATCTTCCCCAAACGTCTCCTGACCGCGCCCCCAGCGTGGATCGCGAAAGATGTTGATGTTCGGGGACCAAAAGGTCAACCCATAGTAACGGCCGTGATTATCATGCGCGATCGCATCGTTATATTTGGCTCGGGCTTCAGTGGATATGGCGTCCGCGATAGAGTGTTCCAAATCCGTATCCCATGTTGCTGCAAGACCGATGGCCTGCGGAAACACGGTTGCCAGGCCTGCGCGTGCGACCCCGTGGAGGGCTTCATTCCACCAATCGTAACCAGGAATATTGAGCCGAGGAATGGCGGCCGCTACATTCTGCATCTGGCTCACCTTTTCCTCGAGCGTCATCTGGGAAACCAGGTCGGCTGCGCGCTCTTCCGGGCTCGCCGCGGGATCTTGATACTTGGAATGAGTCGGATGATTTTGCGCGCAACAAAGTCCTGCAACGAGCAATATTGAAAAGCGCACGGGGAAAAGCCGCACGGGGCTCCTCCACCAATCCGCGCGCAGCCTATGGTCAGGACGCATGTTCTTCAGTCTAATGCTTCTTCGAACGGGAACTGCAAAAGGGGACCGGCGATGCAGGAAAGTTAGGGTGATCACGCCAAAGTGGCTGTTAGGTGAGGCGCCCGCTCCTCCAACATCGCTAAAGCCTCGGCGGAGTGCGTCATTCTGTAATCCAGTTTCAACACTGAGCCATCCCGGAATCTCAAGCGAATCGCCCCGCGTTCGCCCTTGGCCCTGCGAATTTCCGCAAGGTCATCGTATCGCCAACGTTTCGTCTTCCCGAAAGCGCCTCTGCCTTCGATACCCGTTGCCGTGAAGCGGACCCGGAGCAGGCTTCGCGTGAGAACCCGATATGAACTCCAGGCCCATGCCAGGACGAGCAAAAAGCGGATTGGGTGCATCTCACGCGAAAGTTCCACGATGCCAGTAAAGGAAAGCATCGTAATCAAGGTGAGGAGCCCGAGGCCCAATAGATCGTCGCGCCGTCTGCGAGCGCTATATTCGACGATAAGCTGTGATTTGGCGGGCACCTGATCCTGTGGTAACACAGCCCAGCGCCCCGACCTGGTAGTTCCTGTGGCAGAGTGGAGATATGGCCAGAGGTTGGGAAAGTAAGAGCGTGGAATCGCAACGGGAGGATCTCGAAGTCGCTCGGGAACGGGAAATTGCCGACCAAGCCGCGTTGGACCGGATCGCCCTGCAACGCGAACGCGAGAGCATTCAGCTTTCGCGAATCCGTGTCCTGCATGATCTGGAATTAGCCAGTCATCCGCGACACCGGGAGTCCATTGAGGCGGCGCTACGGTTTCTGGACGCGAAGTTGGAGGCACTCAACGCAAGGACTGGCGAATGAGCTTCCTGGATAATCTTGAGAATTCGCTGAAGAGTCTGGAATCGCGAGAGGAAAAGGATGGCTCTGAACGTGACCGCCGGAGCGCGGAACAAGCCACGAGCCGGGCATCTGCTCCTTGGGCGGAGAAGCTCCGGAAGTCTGATTTCACGCAGAGGCTGATGGAACACGCCGCAGTCGCCGGGCATCGTTTGCGGGCCAAGATATATATGGCATGGATGGACTCGACTTTGCGCCTTGAGGTAAAGGGGCGGGCTTTGGAACTACGGCCAACGCCCACCGGCATTGTCGCGGTTTCTATTGAGCCGGACGGCGAGACCAAGTCCGAACCGGTGGACTTGGCGGGAAATCCGGAGGAACTTCTCCAGCGCTGGATTGGCTGAGGGATAAAACGCGAAAGGCGGGAGTCTCAAGATCGAGTCTCCCGCCTTTCATTTACGTTAGCAGCGCGCTCGATATTGGTTTACCACCAACCCTGGTTGCTCCAGTTGTCATTGTCGTTGTCATCATTATTGTTATCGTGATTGTCACCATTGCTCGATGAGGAGACTGTCAGAGATACCGTCGCCTTCGCCGTTGCGGTCAAGACTGTTGTTCCGGCCGAACCAGTCGCCTTTGCCGTGTTCGTCACTGAGCTGCTGCACGGTTTCGGGCGGGACTTACCCGAACTGAAGTTCTTGCAGTGGCCGTTCTGAACGGTCGGCGTAACGCATTTTCCAAAGCCGTTGCCGCCAAACGCATGCTTATCTATCTCGACCGTGTAGCCGCACTGGAAATTCCAGTTTCCGTCTTGCCAGGCCGGTGAATTGTTCGTGCACTTGTTGTACTTCGGGCCCTGGTTCAGATTGTCCGAAAGTGACGTTTCGATGTTCACGATCTTCGAGCAATCGCCCGAAGTTGGGTTGTTCCGCTGTACGCCTTGGGTTCCATAACCGGAGGGGCATTTACTGTTTGGGCTCAGATAATCAGCGGTGAAGTCCAACACCAGGTTCCCCTTCGTATCGAAGAACTGGAACTCCGCTCCGTTGGACTCTACCATGCTCTCGAACGAGTTTCCGGATCCTCCCCAGTTCTTGGCGCTGTTTGAACCGTACGTGTTGTCGACTGAATTGGGGTCCTGCACTAGAGTTACGCAAATATTTCCGTTCGACTTTTGCTTAGTGATCAGTGTGCACTTCTGAGTGTTCCCCCACCAGTCCGTAGCCGTTTCGGTGATAGGCAGGTATAGGTTTGCAGTTAAGGTGACAGACTTTCCGGGCGCGAGGCTCGCGATCGTGCCGACCGTGACATCGTCGCCCAGATAATTCGGTGTGCCATTGTCATCGACGACGGTAATATTAGTCACCGGGACGTTACCTGTGTTAGTGACTGTGTAGCTGTAAGTAACCTGCTGAAAGCATTTTGCAGTTGAGGCGTTGGCTGTCTTCTTTAGAGTAATAGCGGGATTGGGCGGATTGGTATTAGTCGACGAGGGCACGGTAGCCACAACCAAAATGGGCTGGTTGCTGCTGGTAGGACCGGGTGTTAAGACGATTCCAATGAGTTGCGATGGTCCCGGGACGAAGCTTGCTCCGTTGGCCTGAGCATCCGCCACGAGCTGAGCGGAATTCGCGGTGGGCGACTCCGGTGTGCCGACTATTGTCCAAATCGCCTGCTGGACGTCGTTGACGGTGGATGCAACTTCACCTGTGGCGCCAGTGGTGTTATTGATTAGCCAGTCGATCTCGTTCAATTCGGCCTGCGTGATCCCGAGGTCCGAAAGATTGGTAGAACTCACCGCTTCCGACGAGAAGGCCGAGTAAGAAATTGGGGCGTTGGGGACGATACCGTACGAATTCAGGCACCAGGCATTATATGTTCCGGCGGTGAAACTGCCGGCAGCGGTCGTTACCACTAATGTGGAAAACGCGCCGGGCGAAGGCTCGCCCGTGTTCAGCGATGCCGACTCACTTTGCGTGCCAGTCAAACTTGAGGGGATCGTGAGCGAGCCCTGCGCGGCGGCCGACAAGGCCGAGGCCAGAGTAAGAGCGGTCGAGATCACCAACCGCGGCAGAAGTGTGGAGACTCGGCTCCGAGCTGTAAAGTAATTCACAAGATGTCCTCCGAATGTTGTTCGCATATTCAATTCGAGTTCTTTTAAAACAATTGTGTTGGTGATTTCTAAGATAAACAGTTTCTTTTCCGAAATAAATGAATAAGGGTACTGACACAAGGCGGGCCGTACCAGTCGTCGAGACGCTTCAGGAAATCGGATTCGCGACGAGGTACTGGGTACTAAGCCGGTCCTATAAAACGGACTACGGCGACGTGTCGAGCTGTGCGAATTGACAACGGTCACTGCGGCTCATTAGGCTGGAAAATATGCGGGTTCTCGCCGGCTTGTTCGGAGGCGGCTTGAACCCTATCGGAGGACTTTTTGAGGATTAGTTATAAATTTATCTTTTGGAGCTTGTCTGTGCTTGCGCCTTTAGCGACTATGGCGCACGCAAGCTCCGTTTCATTTACTGTAGATCCCAACGGAAATCAATTCTCGGGCCCTGCGCCATCAGGCCTCAGTCTACCGTCGGGGGATAAGTCATTTACGGCAAGTTTCTCGCCCGGATCTGGCAATTCCAATGTAACTCCGGGCCTGACGCTATATGGCACGCCCGGTGTTTTGAGTTCACAAGGCAGCGCTCTTGGGTCATTTAAATTTTCCGATAGCACGGCCAGTTCGCAATTCAGCAATTACGGACCGATCTACCTGCAATTAGCTGTAACGGTTGGCTCTGCTTCTACGACATTGAATTTTGACGGCAACCTGGTCACCTCGGGGAATAACCTTTATGTACAATATTCACCGACGGCAGGCCAGACGACGGAGTCGCTATATTTCACCATAAACAACGTACTTACCCCTGTGGAATATGTGGTGCAATACTTTGACGGTTACGCTTTTGGCATCGCCCAAAGCACATTAGCCGATCAGAACGTTATAGACAGTAAACAAGTTGCAATCGATGGGCTTTCTAGTGCGGCGCCTGAGCCTGCAACTTTCGTTACGTTAGGCCTAACGGGCTTAGGACTACTATTGATTGGCCGTGTTAGAAAACGGCCCGCGAAGGAATAGAAATATATTTCAATCTGCTTTGCTTACCGGCCCGTTCGCTCGAATAAAGCGGCGGGCCATTTCTATGTTCAGAGAACGCGCCCACGACATTCGCCGAAGCTAATTCGTGGAAACCCCTCGCGCTCACACCATCCCCGTATGACCACCTCATCTCCGAGATCTAAGTAGGTGCGTTGCTCGCCTGTTGGTAATTGTAGGGCATCGCGTCCCCCGTGCGTACTTTCAAGCAGACATCCGCGGGATTCCGGAGTGGGTCCGGAGACTGTACCGGTCGCGAGTAAGTCACCCGGCAGCAAATTACAGCCGTTGCTTGTGTGATGGGCTATTAACTGCGGCAAAGTCCAATACAAGTGCCGCAAATTCGATTTCGTCAGGACAATTGGACAGGAACCTTGCGCCCGCATGGCTTCGGAGGTGAATTCGGCGACAAGGGTTACGTTCAACGCAGCGCAGGAAGTATCCGCCAGCCGCAGATAGGGAAGCGGCTCGGGATCTTCGATGGGCCGCGAAAAGGGGGCGCGAAACGGCTCCAGGGCCTGCATCGGAACAACCCAGGGAGATATGGAAGTGGCGAAACTCTTGGACAGAAAGGGCCCCAATGGCATATATTCCCAGCGCTGAATGTCTCGTGCACTCCAGTCATTGACTAAACAAAGCCCGAATATATGTTGTTCCGCCTGGGCAATTGGAATTGGCTTCCCTTGTCGATTGCCCGGTCCAACGAAAAGGCCGATTTCGAGCTCGTAATCGAGCACCTCGGTTGGCCCGAAGACCGGCGCCGTCGCGCTTGGCGGCATTCGCTGTCCGCTGGGGCGCGGAATGGGCGTACCGCTGACAACGATGGATGAGGAACGCCCGTGATAGGCAATGGGCACATATTTATAGTTAGCGAACAGAGGCTGCTCTGGCCGGAAGAGCCGTCCTACATTGAGGGCGTGGTCGAGAGAAGCATAGAAGTCGGTATAGTCGCCGATAGCGGCCGGCACAAGCAACTGAGCGGACGAAATCGGCGTGAGAAGAGGCCCGACAAGCCGACGGTTGGTCCGCCAATCGTCAAGCTCGGCCCCGAGCAGTTCGGTGAGTCGGGCTCTGAGTCCGGACCAATGCTGCTGTCCGAGAGCCATAAGGGCGTTCATCTGATCGGAGCGGCATGCTTCCTGAGTCTCTTGGGGCAGGGAAGAGAGCAGTCCGGCGCCGACACATAGGCGTAAATCAAGAATTAACTCGCCAATGCCCACGCCGAGAGAAGGTGTTTTCAAATCCGGTGTACGGAATAAGGCGTACGGCAGATTTTGAATAGGGAAGCCGGTACTTGAGTCATTTGCCGACTCTACCCACGACCCCGCATCAGCCATTTCGGGAGCCTACTTGCTGAACTCGGCTGCGAAGTTTTTCTTAAGCCCCTGCCAGCATTCGTAATACTCATGCTGCAGAATTTTGCTTTCGAGAGCAAATCGCGTTGGCTGAACCACCAACTGGGTCTCAAACATGAAGGCGAGCGTATTCGCCAAAAACTGCGGTTTGAGATCAGCCTGGCTGGCACGCTCATAGGTCTCGGCATCCGGCCCGTGACCCGACATGCAATTGTGGAGACTTGCACCGCCGGGTACGAATCCTTCGGCTTTGGCGTCGTATTGACCGAAAATCAGCCCCATAAACTCATTCATCATATTGCGATGGAACCAGGGCGGGCGGAAAGTTCGTTCCGCAACCATCCAGCGTGGCGGGAAGACGACGAAATCGACGTTCGCTGTGCCCGGAACCGCGGTGGGGGCGGTTAAAACCGTATAAATAGAGGGGTCCGGATGGTCAAACGAGACTGAGTTGATGCAATTAAAATTAGCGAGGTCGTATTTATAGGGCACGTAATTCCCATGCCATGCTACGACGTCCAGGGGAGAATGATCAATGTCGGCGACCCAGAGGTTACCGAGGAACTTACTCACAATTTGGAAGTCTCCGTCACGATCTTCGAAAGCCGCGATAGGCGTGAGAAAGTCTCGCGGATTCGCTAGCCCATTGGCGCCGATTGGGCCTAAGTCGGGCAGCCGCAACTGGGCGCCGTGGTTTTCGCAGACGTATCCACGCGCCGCCGAATCGTCGAGAAGGTCCACGCGAAACTTAAGGCCGCGCGGAATGACGCAAAACTCGCCGGGCGCTACGATAAGAATCCCCAGTTCAGTATGAAATCGAAGCCGCCCGAGTTGTGGCACGATGAGCAGTTCGCCATCGGCGTTATAAAAGAAGCGATCGTGCATGTTTGCATTCGCCGCGTAGAGATAAATACCTACGCCCGTTTGCAAGTCAGGGCTGCCGCTGCTGCCGAGAGCAACCATTCCGTCCAGAAAGTCCGTGCTTTGCGTCGGGATGGGCAACGGATTCCAGCGGAATTGGTTGGGCGGGGCGGGCGGCTTTGGCGCGCTATTCGCTCCGAGTACACCGAGCGCCAATTCGCGAAACGGCTTATGCGTAACCGAGGGGCGAATCCGGTAGGTCCAGGTCCGCCGATTGACCCCGCGCGGCGCGGTGAAAGACGTACCACTCCATTGCTCCGTGTACAATCCCAAAACATTGCGTTGGGGGGCGTTTTGGCCTTTGGGGAGCGCTCCAGCAACAGCCTCGGAGACGAACTCGTTGCCAAATCCGGACTGATAATGCAACTCGGGTAGGGACATGGCCTAGAGATTACCGCGACGCGCCTGTTCGCGCTCGATCGCTTCAAAAAGTGCCTTGAAGTTGCCTTTTCCGAAACTGCGGCTCCCTTTTCGCTGGATTATTTCATAAAACAAAGTCGGCCGGTCCTCCACGGGTTTGGTAAAGATCTGCAGCATATATCCTTCGTTGTCCCGGTCTACTAAAATCCCGAGCCGCGCCAGGTCCTGAATAGGCTCATCAATCTTTCCGACCCGCGAAGTAAGTTCGTCATAGTAAGTGGTTGGGATCGATAGGAATTCGATCCCTTGGCGCACCAATCTGGTGACGGTGTCGATAATGTTTTCGGTGGCTAAAGCGATGTGTTGCACTCCCGGACTACCGTAGAAATCCAGGTACTCCTCGATCTGTGACTTGCGGCGACCGACTGCCGGCTCGTTAATCGGGAATCGTATGCGTTCGTTGCCGCTGGCCATTACTTTTGACATCAACGCGGAATATTCTGTCGATATATCCTGATCATCGAAATGCTTGAACATGCGAAAGCCCATGACCTGTTCGTAGAACTTTACCCATGTGTTCATCTGGCCCCAGCCAACGTTCCCGACCATGTGATCGATGTGCAGCAAACCCGCTGGCTGAGCCACACGGTCTGGCGTTGGCACTTCCGTGAATCCGGGAAGAAACGGGCCGTGATACGCACCGCGTTCAACAAAAGTATGGATCGTGTCGCCATACAGCCCAATCGATGAGCAACGCGCGGTACCGTTCGAATCTTCCGCGCGGTTTGGCGCCTGAACGCCGCGAGCTCCGCGTTTGATCGTCTCATCCCAAGCGGAGGCTGCATCGTCAACCGTGAGCGCGATTGATTTCACGCCGTCGCCATGCCGTGTCAAATGTTCTGCGATTTCACCTGTTCCCTGCAGCGGAGTGGTCAAGACGAATCGGATTTTGTTCTGCTGTAAAACGTAGGAGACGCGATCGCGCGTTCCCGTCTCGGGGCCGCGATAGGCGATCAACTCAAAGCCCATCGCAGCGCGGTAGAAGTAGGCTGCCTGTTTGGCATTTCCGACATAGAACTCCACGTGATCGGTGCCGTGGATGGGCAGGAAGTCAGTTTCAGTGTTGCCGGCTGCCCGTGTCTCTTCAAATACTTGTGGCATAGGGACGTACCTCATTCTGAGTGCAAATTTCTGTGAGCGCATCAATGCACATTTGATTCTCTTCAGTCGTACCGACGGAAACGCGGAGGGAGTTCGGAATGCCGGTCGCCTGTAATGGACGGACAATCACGCCTCGCTTGAGAAATTCTTCGAATACGAGCATCGCCTGGTCCGAGGAATCGAAAATAACCATGATGAAGTTCGCTGCTGAGGGCGCTACCGTGAACCCGGCATCGCGGAAGGATCGGGTCAGGAACTCGCGGCCACAGGCATTGTTTTCAACCGTTCGGCGTAGGAAATCATTGTCATCCAGTGCGCCAAGTGCGGCAGCAGCGGCAGGCCCGCTGGGAACAAACGGCAGCTTGACCTTCAACAACATCGCGATCAGATCCTGATGCGCAAAGCCGTAGCCGACGCGAGCCGCGGCGAGCCCATAGGCCTTCGAGAAGGTCCTCAGCGTGATCACATTGTCAAACCGGTAGCGCAGCGAATCGGGAAATGACCCATCGCCGGCTGCGAATTCGAAATAGGCTTCGTCCAGGATGATCAACACACGTTTGGGAACCCGCGCATGGAATCTTTCGAACGCCTCGCGCGTGAACGTCGTGCCGGTTGGGTTGTTGGGATTCGCGAGATAAATGATCTTGGTGCGCTCCGTTATAGCGTCGGCCAGGGCGTTCAAGTCGTAATGCCAGTTACGGTAAGGAACGGTTCTATACGACACGCCACGTCCGTGAGCTAAGACCTGGAAACCGAGGAACGCTGCTTCCGTCGTGAGCAGTTCGTCCCAATCGCAAACGAAGGTTCGGAGAATATCGGCCATCAGTCCTTCGCTGCCTGCGCCGGCGATGACGTTCTCAATTTTTAAACCAAAGCGCTCCGCCAGCTTGTTCCGCAGAGCCAGTCCGCCATCGGGATACCGGGACATATTGGTTAATTCCTGGCGGGCGCTCTCGACAGCGAGCGGGGAAACGCCAAGCGGATTTTCATTCGAAGAGAGCTTCGCGACGCGGTCCACTTGGTAGATTTCGCGGATAGCCTCGGGCCTCATTCCCGCTTCATAGGGACGGAGCGAAAGAATGTGAGGAGGGATCAGTATGTCAGGGGCAGGCAATCTTTTACTCCGTCCATTCAAAATATATCATGGATATATCGTTCTGAACCTGCGAAGCTTCCATTATGGGCCGCACGAAAACCAGGACAACTTCCGGCTCGACGCTCGCCGAACGAGCATACCGGGCGGTCAAGCATGGCATTCTGCATGGCGAATTCCCGGAAGGGAGCTTTCTTGTGGAATCGGAGATCCTTTCGCGATTCACGATCGGACGCACTCCGTTTCGCGAGGCTTGCAACCGCCTGCACAACGAACACCTGCTCGAGGTAGTCCCCCGGCGCGGCTATCTGGTACCGGAATTGAGTTTTCGCGCCGTTCGCGATCTGCTGGAAACCAGGATCGTATTAGAGGGAATTGCTGCCGAATTGGCAGCTTTGCGAGCCGAACCGGTGGAAGTAGACGCGCTTGAGGCCGCTTATAAAGAGACTATTAAAGCGGCAAAGGCCGGCGCCGGGCTGGACGCTTTCCTCGAAGCAAATCAGAAGTTTCATCTTCAGATTGCCCGAATGAGTCACAACATTGAGTTTGAAGCGCTACTCCGGGGAGTGCTCGAACGTTCGACGCGCTTGGTTTATTTGGCCGCGCAGAGCGCTCAAGAGATGCCTAAGGATGTCGAAGCTTTGCTGAAGCCAATTGTGGAAGCTGTACGGCGGCGCGATGCTGTCGCCGCACATGATGCTGTCGTGCGGGACATCACGCAGGGGCAGTTGAATGCGCTTGGCCGCGATGTCTGGGGCGCGGGTGCTGGTGTGCGGAGGAATGGCGCGCTGCTCGAAAGCGCAAAGGGCACGGCTGCGCGCCGCCAATCGAAACAGGAATTCGCCTGATCTAGGGCGGCGCGCTCAACCCTAGGCCCGTTTTGCGCGAGTTCCCTAGAACGCCGGCGCATCCAAAGAAGTAGGACCACAACGCCGACCAGAATGGGTCCTATCATGTGAGTTACTGGGCGGGCTTCCTCCTGATCTACTTCCTCCACATCCCCAAAACAGCCGGTACGACGCTGCTTCAGTTTGTCGCGTCTCGGGTTCTGCCGGATCGATTGATCACAACCTACGGCGGCGAGCTTGCCGTCTATTCCCCCGACCAGGCCTTTGTTGCAAAGGCGCAGGCTCGGTCGGATCCGCAAACGTTGATATATGGGCACTACGGATTTGGGGTGCATCTGTTGCTCGAAGATTCAATGCCCCGGTACGTCACTTTTCTGAGAAATCCCGCCAGTCGCATCCTGTCATTTTTTGCACATCAGGCCCGCGAGCCCCATGCTCGTTTGTACAGTGCGATTGGTAAAGGGCTGACTCTGAAGACAGCCATTTCGGAGCATCTTGCACCCGAGGTAAACAACTACGTCACTCGAATCCTCAGTACGGATTTGACTCTCGTGGAAGCGCTGCGGGGTCATCCCCAATCACTGCGCTTCATATCCGGGTATTGGAATGGGTTTGGGCACGGACCGGAAGGACCGTACGATCAGATCCTACACCCCGCTCACTATCGGATTGCCTTAGACGTTTTGGATCGGTATTTCGCTTTTGTTGGCATCTCTGAGCGAATGCAGGAATCCATAGCCGGTCTGGCTCAGTTGATGCGGTGGGATGCGCCGGACGACGCGAATCTGATTCTGAACGCTGCGCCGAAATCACACCATCCTATTGATGACGAGACACGGGAATTGATCTTGAAGCACAACCAACTGGACATCGACCTATACGAACATTGCAGCGGAAACCGCGTGCCTTTGCCATAACGAGGAAAAGCTCTACCGTAAGCTGGGATTGTCGCCCCATGAGCAATTCCTTGCGTTTTCTCCCGATCATATCCCTGACGTTCACATTCCTGTTTGGGTCTCCCGCAGGTGCGCAGGAAACCAACCAGGTGACTCGCGCCACGCTGGACAACGGCTTGCGGGTGGTAATCGTGCGGGATCCATTGGCGCCGGTTGCAACTCTGGAAACGAATTACCTCGTAGGCGGTAATGAGACGCCGGACGGTTTCCCTGGAATGGCCCACGCCCAGGAGCACATGGCATTTCGGGGCTGCGCGGGACTGACGGCGGACCAGATCGCCGCGATTTTCGCGCAACTCGGAGGCTATTCCAACGCTGATACTCAACAGAACATCACACAATACTTTGTAACCGTTCCGGCGCAGGATCTGGACGTGGCGCTTCGGGTGGACGCGTCGTGCATGGGCGACGTCGAGGATTCTCAGGATCAATGGAACCAGGAGCGCGGCGCCATTGAACAAGAAGTTGCCCGTGACCTTTCGAACCCGACATATAAGTTCATCACTCGCTTGAACCACGACCTTTTCGCAGACACACGGTATGCGGAGGACGCGCTGGGCACCAAGCCTTCTTTCGATAAGACCACCGGGCAAATGTTGAAGGACTTCTATACCAAGTGGTATGCACCGAATAACGCGATCATCGTTGTGACTGGTGATGTGGATCCCGCGGCCACGCTGGCCAAGATCAAGCAATACTATGGATCGATCCCGCGGCATGCGGTTCCTCCTCGGCCGGATGTAGCGTTGCATCCGGTAGCGGCCGAGAATTTCGTGCTCGATAGCAACCTGCCTTATCTGCTGACCTTCGCTTCGTTTCGTTTCCCGGGTACCGACAGCCCCGACTATGCGGCTGTGCGTGTATTGAGCGACGCGATGGCAAGCCAGCGAGCCAACTTATATGGTCTCGTCCCGCAAGGGAAGGCTTTGGGCACCGATTTTGGGCTTGCGGAGACCTACCCGAAGGCCAGCGCAGCCTACGCGCTGGTAGCGTTGCCCGCGGGCGCCGATCCGGCTCCGGCCCAGGCGGAAATGAAGAAGTTGTTGAGCGACTATGCCACGAACGGCGTTCCCGCGGACCTGGTGGAAGCGGCGAAAAAGGGCGAGGTCGCGAGTGCCGAGTTCCAACGGAATTCCATTTCAAATCTGGCTTCACTCTGGTCTCAGGCGCTTGCCAGCGAGGGCAGGGAATCACCTGACCAGGATGTCGATGCGATCAAGAAAGTTACCGTAGCCGACGTCAATCGGGTAGCCAAGGAATACCTTCTCGGCCAGAATTGGATCACTGCAACTCTTAAGCCCACGCCCTCCGGCGAACCGGTCTCATCAAAGGGCTTTGGCGGATCGGAGCAGACTACTTCGGCTCCGACCAAACCGGTCGCGCTGCCGGAATGGGCCGCGGCGGCCGTGAAATCCCTCCGAATTCCGCCGCAAACGCTTCACCCCGCGGATCTAAAGCTCTCGAATGGCATTCGGTTGATCGTGCAAACCGAGAATGTTAGTCCTACAGTTACATTGATCGGTTCCGTTAAAACGCAGTCGGATCTGGAAACGCCAAAAGGGCAAGACGGGGTCTCGGATGTTCTTGAGGGACTGTTCTCCTATGGCACGAAAACGCTGGACCGTCTGGCTTTCCAGAAGGCACTCGACGATATCGCAGCATCCGAATCAGCCGGAGCCGGCTTCAATCTGAAGGTGCTGAAGCAGGACTTCGACCGTGGTCTCGAGCTGCTGGCCGACAACGAATTGCATCCGGCTTTGCCAAAGGACGCGTTCCAAGTTGTGCAGCAACAGACGGCTCAGCTCACGGAAGGCGAATTACAGAGTCCTGGCTACCGCACCAATCGTGCCTTGGAGCATGCATTGCTTCCACCGGCCGACCCGGTTCTGCGTGAAGCCACGCCGCAAACAATTTCCTCGTTGAAGTATGACGACGTGCAGAATTACTACAGCAAAACATTTCGGCCCGATTTGACCACGATCGTCGTAATCGGAGATATCACTCCGGACCAGGCTCGTACGGTTGTCGAGAAGTACTTCGGAACGTGGCAGGGTGCCGGGACGAAGCCCGAGGTTGTGCTGCCGGCCGTGCCCGGCAACAAGCCGGCCGCGATGAATGTTCCCGATCCCAGCAGTGTTCAGGATTCTGTCGAACTGGCCGAGGAACTTGAGATGAACCGCTTTAGTCCGGACTATTATGCGCTTCAGGTCGGCAATCATGTTCTGGGCGGAGGCTTCTATGCGACGCGTCTGTATCGCGACGTGCGAGAGAAGGCCGGACTCGTCTACAATATCGACGATCGGCTAACGGCGAGCGAAACGCGGGCGCAGTATTCCGTGACGTACGGCTGCGATCCGCAGAATGTTTCGAAAGCACGGGCGATGGTTGAGCAGGATCTGCGCGACATGCAGAAAGCCGAAGTTACGCCAGCTGAACTGCAGCAGGCGAAGGCTCTTTTATTGCGCCAAATTCCGCTGGCTGAGTCCAGCGAGGACGATCTTGCCGCGGGCGTTGTGGCCCGGGCGCGTATTGGGTTGCCGCTCAATGAGCCGCAAAATGCGGCCAAGCACTACTTTGAGATGACGGCGGATCAGGTGCGGGCGGCGTTTTCGAAATGGGTGAATCCTGGCGACTTCGTGCAGGTCGTGCGCGGCCCCGCGCCGCAGTGACGGACTCGGGGATTATGCGCTTCGGCGTCTCAGTTTTGGGCGGAAATTTCGTGATAGCCTCACTTGGACGACAGCGAAGGATCGTCCGCCTATGTCTTTCTTGTGTTTAACAACCCGCCGCTCGCGTTCGCGATTAGGCGTCCTTGCGCTGCTCTTCAGCATCGGTTTGAGCGGCTTAAATGCCCAGGCGCCTGCTGAAGTCGAGCAGAGAATCCGTCACATTCAAGATGCCATTCTTCCGGCAGTGATCATTGAAGGAGAACCGCCGTCTACTAGTACGCTCGCCGATCGAATGGCGAAGTTACATGTGCCGGGTGTGAGCATCGCCGTGATTCATGACGGACGAATCGAATGGGCGCGTGGATTCGGTCTAGCGCGCATCGGAGGTCCTGCGGTAACTGCCGACACGTTGTTCCAGGCGGCGTCAATCAGTAAACCCGTAACATCGTTGGCGGTGTTGCACCTTGTGCAATCGGGAAGGCTCGATCTCGACGCCGACGTCAATCGATATTTGAAGACGTGGAAAGTGCCGGCGAACAACTTTACCGAAAAGACCAAGGTTACTCTTCGCGAGCTGCTAACCCACACCGCCGGTATGACAGTGCATGGATTCCCCGGGTACGCTTCTGACGCCGCACTGCCAACCTTGGTCCAGGTTCTGAATGGAGCGAAGCCGGCCAATACTCCTCCAATCGTTGTTGACACGGTTCCAGGAACTAACTGGCGATACTCGGGCGGTGGATTTGTCGTCACGCAGCTCGTGCTGGAGGGTGTGACGAGTTTGCCATTTCCGACGATGATGCATGACATCGTTCTCGGCCCGATTGGGATGACTCGCAGCACTTACGAGCAGCCGTTGCCGCGGAGCCGGATGGGGGAGGCGGCAATGCCCTACCAGCGGAGTGGCCAGCCGGTGGCCGGTGGTCCGCACGTTTATCCGGAAATGGCTCCCGCAGGCCTATGGACGACACCATCAGACTTGGCCCGCTATGCGGTCGAAGTTCAGAAGACCCTCGCCGGGAGTTCCAATAAAGTGCTTTCGCAAAGCATGGCGCGGGAGATGCTTACGCCGGGAAAGAACAAATGGGGTCTCGGAGTGGAAACGGGCGGGAGTGCTGCTCACCCGTACTTTACGCACAGCGGAGCCAACGAAGGCTTTCAATGCGACCTTGTGGCGTACAACAACGGCGATGGTGCGGTCGTGATGACGAACAGTGATAGTGGTGGACAGCTGGCAAGCGAAGTTGTACGGACCATCGCCAACGAATACAAGTGGCCCGATTTCGCGCCACGGGAGCGCAAAGAGATCACCCTGTCGACCGACGTCCTCGCCAGGTACACGGGCCTTTACGCAATGGCGCCGGGAATGAATATGACAATTACGCTCGCGGACGGTCAACTTATTTCACAAATGTCAGGGCAGGAGAGGGTCCCGTTATACGCCGAATCGGAGACGATGTTCTTCCCGAAGGTAGTCGATGCCGAGATTGAGTTCCCGCAGAGTGACACCAAGGGACCGGCAAGCCAGCTGATTCTCCATCAGAATGGCCATGACATGAGCGCCAAGCGGCTGGACGAGGCCGAAGCAAAGAAGGCCGCCGATGCCGCGGCCGCATTCGACAAGCGGTTTAAAGACCAAACGCCGGCCCCTGGCAGCGAAGCGGCGCTACGCAGAATGATTGAAGAATTGCGAATTGGAAAACCTAACTACGATCTGATGAGTCCGGGGCTTGCCGATGCGACGCGTCAGCAACTCTCACAGCTCCAGCCAATGGTCGTTGCGTTGGGTGCTTTGCAGTCCGTAAACTTTAAGGGTGTCGGACCGGGCGGCGCCGATATTTATCGGGTCAAATTCGAAAAGGGGTCACTTGAGTACCGAATCTGGCTCAGCCCGGACGGGAAGACCAAAAGTGCGAATGTGCGCCCCAGCGAATAGCAACTAGCAGAGAGAATTACGGGCTTACTCATAGCGAAGCGCCTCCACAGGGTCCAGCTGTGACGCTTTCACAGCTGGCCATACGCCGAAGAACACTCCGATCGCCACCGAAATGCTGAAGCCGGCAACGACTGCAAGCGGCGGGACTTCAGTTCTGAGGCTGGGCACGATCGCGCTGACCGCAAGCGTAACCAGGATCGAGAAGATGACTCCGATTATGCCGCCCGCGCCGGTCAAGGCCATTGCTTCCACCAGGAACTGCGTTACGATGTCGCTCTTGCGGGCGCCAATAGCCTTGCGGACGCCAATCTCCCGCGTACGTTCCGTAACGCTGACCAGCATGATGTTCATCACCCCAATTCCCCCGACGAGCAAACCAACGCCAGAAATGGCTATAGATATGAGCAGGATCATGCTGGTGATCTTGTTAAAGTTCTGAATGATGGAGTCGGGCGTGGAGAGGGTGAAATCGTCCTCTTTGCCGGCGGGAACGTGGCGCAGTTTGCGAAGCGCCGCGCGTTCCTCCTCGACCGCATCGTCACGCTCGCCGGGCTTGGCCTTCGTGGTGATGTAGTAGTTATTTGATTGCGGGTAGCGTAGCCGCGCTGTTTCAAACGGGATGATCGCTTGGCGATCCATATTGTTTTCGCCAAAGAATCCGCCTTTCGCGGGCGCAAATACACCGACAACCGTATACTCGGCGCCGTCGAGCATCACCGTGCGGCCGACGCCATCCTGTCGCGGAAACAGCGCATCGGCGAGACTTGAACCGAGCACGGCTACGCGCGCGGCGCGACGGTTTTCGGGCTCTGAAAAGATGCGGCCTTGGCGGACGTCCCGGGGCGAGATGTCGTACAAGTTGGGTGTGACACCCTGAATGAAGAAATTATCCGATTCGTAGCCTGGCACCTTAGCGGTCGGCACGCTGCCGGCCGGCGGGATGACATATACGCTCAAGGCAACGTCGCTGATGGAGTGAACCGTGTTCTTGATGTAATCCGCGTAGGAGAGTTCTATGGGTCGCCGCTTGCGCTCTTTGGGCGGCGCATTTTGGCCACTCGGGTCCCCGCTCAGCCGCCCGACGAAGATGCTGTCCGGACCGAACTCCTTGAAGAAATCGACAATCTCATTGTTAAGCCCGGTCAATAAGGACGCGACGGTGACCACGGTGGTAATGCCGATCACGATGCCGAGGATGGTCAAGCCGGACCGGAGCTTGTGAGCCGCGATGGCGCCAAGGGCCATCGCCAATATCTCTTTACCGCTGACGCGCATCGGGCTGGTCATGTTTCCGCCCTCAATGCCACTACCGGGTCCATCAAAGCGGCGCGTCTCGCGGGATACCATCCGGAGAGAATGCCGACCGCGCTCGACACAAATACGGACACCAGTACATAGGGCAAAGTGACGCGCAGGGTGGCCCCGGAGATCACGCTGATCAGGTAGGCAGCGCCCGCTCCCATCGCCAGGCCAAACACACCGCCTGCGAGCGACAGGATCAGGGACTCGATTAAGAACTGGAGCATGATGTCGCTGCGGCGCGCTCCCAAGCTCTTGCGGACACCGATTTCCCGAGTCCGCTCGGTAACGCTGACTAGCATAATGTTCATCACGACAATCCCGCCGATCAGCAATGAAATGCTGGTGATCGGCACGACAACAGCGGCAATTACTCCCAGGATCTGATCGGTGAACGAGCGCACCGAATCCGGAGTCAGCGTGTCGAAATTATCCGGCTCGCCCGGCCGTGCGTGAAAATGATTGCGCAGCGCGCCGCGCGCAATGTCCAGCGCCTGATTCATGTGCAACCCGGTACCCGGCCGCGGTCCTCCGAAGACCACCAGGCCCGTGCGGCCTCCAAAAAGATCCTGGTAGAGCGTGTCGGGCATATAGACCGGATTGTCCAAGCTCGCGCCGAAAGATGAGCCTTGGTGCTCGACGACTCCAACGATAGTGAGGTTGATACCGGAGACTTTCAATTCCTTGCCCAAGGGACTCTCTCCCGGATACAGCGTGGTGCGAATGTCGTCGCCGATCACGCATACAGGCCGATGCCGCCTCTCCTCGGTATCGGTAAAGAAGCGGCCGGTGGCGATAGGAACGTCGCGTATTTCGGGAAGGGAGGAGGAAACGCCTAAGATGCTGGCATTTTCGTATACCTGGTTTTCCGCTTTGACATCCTCAAGGCGTTGCTGATAAGGGCTATAGAGGACATCGGCGCCGGTGTTGGAGCGCAGGTAGGCGATATCCTCAGTCAGGATGCGCTTGTTGCGCCGCAAACGTTCGGCCCGTTCCCTAGCAGTCAATCGGCCGACTGAGGCGATCTGGGCGAACAAAAAGCTGTCCGTGCCGAACGCTTTAGAGGTTATATCTTCGGCATACGCGCCGAGTCCATCAATGGCCGCGCCAACGAGTATGACGCTGGCCACGCCGATGATAACGCCCAGCAGCGTGAGGAAGCTTCGTAACTTGTGCGCGCGAATAGAGTCAAACGCCAGGAACACGGCCGTCCCGACGATATTCAGAGCTTGCATTCTCGGCTAGGAGCTTACTTCCATCATGACATCCTCTGCTAGGATTACGAACGCACTATGTACCAAGACCCGAATGAACCGTTCGAGAATCTGGATCCGCTGGATCTTCTGGCCATTGCCGCGCACCCGGACGATGTCGAGCAGACCTGCGGGGGGACGCTGATTCGATCGGCGGAGGCGGGCTATCGCACAGGTGTGCTGGATTTGACGGCGGGAGACATGGGCAGCCGGGGAACGCCGGAATTGCGCATCCAAGAATCGAAAGCCGCGGCGAAGTATTTGTTGACGGAATGGCGGCAGAATCTCCGATGGCCAGATGCCCGCCTGGAAAACACGATTTCGGCGCGAATGACTCTTGCAGGCGTCATCCGTCGGCTGCGGCCGCGGACCGTAATTTTGCCCTATTGGACCGGACGCCACCCCGACCATTACCGGGCTGCCGAGATCGGCTACGAAGCCTGTTTTTTGGCGGGTCTGCGCCGGCTCGAAGAAGATACGCCTCCCCACCGGCCTTTCAAGATCCTATATTCCTCGTTGTATGCGAATGTAACGCCCTCTTTTGTGGTCGATATCTCACGACAGTTCGATCGCCGGATGGCAGCACTGTTTAGCTACGCTTCGCAATACGGCGATTCGGAGGCCGCTTCCGATCTTTTCCCTTCGCATAGTGAAGTGGAGCAGCGCCTGGCGGCGGTGGCGCGGTTCTACGGCAATCTGATCGGGGTGAAATACGGCGAGCCCTTCGTCATCAAAGAAAGCATGCAGGTGGACGACGTGGTGAACATGCCGGTGCGAAGTATCTGAGGGCCTTGATGCTTTTGAGGAACTCGCGCAAGACGGGCCCGGAATCGGGCGCCCCGCCCAAAGGGCAGATGAGTTCATTTCTTGCCTGGCGGCGCGCATCCGCGCCCTTTCCGCTTCGTTCCCCTCCCATTTGCCCCCGAAACGTGCAAAAATCATTTGGAGGTCAATATGTTTAAAACACTAGTTTGCGTTGTGCTGCTCACCGTACCTGCGACTGCTATGGCAGAAGATGCCGTGAAGCGCTTGGACTCGGCGGCTGGCGTGCTGTCGGAGGTGATGTCGGCGCCGGACCGAGGCATTCCCCTGGACCTGCTGAGCCGGGCATCGTGCATCGTCATTGTGCCGAGTATGAAGGGCGCGGCGTTTGTAGTGGGCGCGAAATACGGCAAAGGCTTTATTTCGTGCCGCAAAGGCGCTGAATGGTCGGCTCCAGGCGCGGTTCGAGTAGAAGGAGGCAGCTTCGGATTCCAAATCGGCGGGCAGGATACCGATGTCGTGATGTTGGTAATGAACGGGAGAGGCGCCCAACATTTGCTCTCCGGCCAATTCACTCTGGGTGGCGAGGGTTCCGTCGCTGCCGGTCCGGTTGGACGCGCTTCGACGGCCCAAACCGATCCCAGCATGCATGCGGAAATCTTGTCGTGGTCCCGCAATCACGGAATTTTCGCGGGCATAGCGTTTCAAGGCGCAACCTTGCGTCAGGACCTGGGCGACAATGCGGAAATGTATGGACAGCCGTACCGGAACAAGCAAATTGTCGACGGCAATATCCAGTGGCCGAAAAGCGGGACGGAGTTAGAGAGCATCCTTCGCAAGTACGCCTTTCGGGCGGGCGAGCAGCGGAGAAAAAGTTAGACCATCCGTCCGTCACCGTTACGGCTCAGCCGGAACTGGGGCCTGCTTCTTGCGCAGCCAAGGCTTCGGCTGATCACCGGTGTCGCGAGCTGTGACCCGATCGTACATATGTTTGCGGCTGGTGGTGCCGAGCGACGTATTGTACAAACTGACCAAACCAAGCGCTTCTTTCACGTCCTCTTCGAATTCGTGAAGCGCTTTAAGTTCCGTTGCTGTTGCGGGAAGGCGCTTACCGCTCGGCGTCTCGAGGAACATTTGATAGCCGCCGCTGAGCAGAACGGCAATCTCCGATCCGGCCAAAATACCCGCCCTTTCAATCTCCGGCTGGTTCTTGCCTGCGTCACCAATCAGAGCGGCAACCCCGTGCTTCATGATCTTCACGCGGCCGTCCGGCTGATTTTCGACCGTGAAGCCCGCTTTCTTGAGAAGATCGACACGTTCGGAAAACGACGGCACTTTGGGTCGATCGCGGCGAAAGAACATGCCTTTAGTATAAAGGTCGAAGCGGATTCTACCCATCTATATGTTCGAGCCCAAAATACCTATCGCCGCGATTACCGACGAATTCTCTCCCACGCTCGCGGTCGCCATCCCCGTGATGAAAGAGATCGGCATGAGTGCCGCTGAACTCCGGGTGGTCGACGGCAAGAACATCATGGACTTGAGCGATGATGAGCTGAAGCGGACTCGGGATGCGCTGGGTGAAGCCGGATTGCCGGTAATCTCGATTGCCTCGCCGTTGCTTAAGTGTGTGCTGCCGAATGTCTCTGCGCTCGATAGCCGCTTTCAGCATGACGTATTCGCTTCGAAGCATACCTTCGAAGACCAGCCGCGTCTGACGGAGCACGCCGTGGAAATTGCGAAGCTTTTTGGCGCCCGCATTATTCGCGTGTTCTCCTACTGGCGGACAGTTGAACCGGAAAGCTGCCATGGCGCAATTGTGGAGGCATTGAGCCAACTGGGAGAGTTGGGCGCAAGGGAGAATATCCTTTTCGGCTTAGAAAATGAGCATGCCTGCAATGTGGGAACGGCTTCCGAAACGGTCCGGGTCCTGGAGGCGGTCACGCATCCAAATATAGGATTGGTTTGGGATCCAGCTAACGCCCTTGTGGCGGGCGAAAATCCATACCCCCGCGGCTATGCGCTTCTGCCCAAGAAGCGTATCGCGCATGTGCATGCGAAGGATTGCCACATGGACGGTGAAACGCCGGTCTGGGGTCCGCTGGGAACGCGGCGTGTGGAGTGGAAGGGCCAAGTGACGGCGTTGTTGGCCGATTGCTACAAGGGCTACATCAGCCTGGAGACACATTGGCCAGGTCCTGATTCGAACAAGCTGGAAGCAAGCCGTATTTGCGGTTGGAATCTGCGGGGATTGGCGGCGGCTTAGGGGAAGAGATGGTAGTAGAGACGGCACAATCGCTCAACATCCATCGGCTTTATCATTACCAGAGCTTTGAGAGACCGGAACGCTTGGCCCAAATATTCACGGATCGGAAATTGTACTTCTCCGCGCTCGAGCATTTGAATGACCCATGGGACTGCCGCCCCTACTTTCGAACATCGGGTCTGGACGCTCCCGCCGAACGTGATCGCGTGATCAGGTGGATGATCGATGCCGCGCGCAAGCACAACCCTTCGCTGCCAGATTCGAACGCCGTTGCAGAGCGGAAAAGCTACGCGGCGATCGGGCCTTTCTGGAGTCGATGGTTGACCAAAATACTATCCAAACGTATGAGAGTTTCAAGAGGCAGTATCGTATTTATTGTTTGAGTAAAAATCCCGATACGATGCTCATGTGGGCGCACATAGCGATTCATGTCGCGGCGTGTGCCTGGAATTTTCTACGAACGATTTCTTCGGCCAGGCGTTGCGTGTGGATTATCTAGACACCTACCCTCACCTGGATCTTGCTGAGACAGATGACCTAGAAAACGTCAGGCCGTTCATTACGAAATCGGCATCCTGGAGGTACGAAGATGAGTTTCGGTTGGTAGTGACTCAGCATCCCTACACGTATGGCACCATTCCCGTGACGGTCGACGGATTCGTTTCTTTTTTGCCAAACGCGTTGCGATCGGTCATTCTGGGTCCACTAATGCCTCCGGATGACAGAGACCTACTTCGCAAACTGGCGAAGGGATCCGGGTGGAGCGTGCGACTGAAAGAGGCGGTCACCCTCCGTGATCGTTACGATTTGGAAATTCGCGACATCTGAAGACCGATCAGTCGAGTGTGCCGTCTGAACGCGAGGTCTCGAAAGTTCCGGCTCGCTGGACGATCCTCAGGCGGTAACCGCGAAGGATTGCCACATGGACGGTGAAACGCCGGTCTGGGGTCCGCTGGGAACGCGGCGTGTGGAGTGGAAGGGCCAAGTGACGGCGTTGTTGGCCGATTGCTACAAGGGCTACATCAGCCTGGAGACGCATGGCCAGGTCCTGATTCGAACAAGCTGGAAGCAAGCCGTATTTGCGGTTGGAATCTGCGGGGATTGGCGGCGGCTTAGGACGTGCCGGTCAGTTTGCGTTGGTGTTCGCCTTGCCGGGGTTAAAGGCGAGCGCAACGATACTCCAGGCATCGAAATCCTGGACGGGGATCGGCTTGCCTTCAAAACCCATGGGCCGCAGACTGTAGCTTGGCCCGGAACCGAGGACTTCGACGCGATCCGTCTGATAATCGACAAATATCAGTGTGTCCGCGCCGAATGTCTTAATGCGCTTAGCGAAATTGAAGTGCACTTTCGTATGACATTTGACGCGGACGGCGAAGACGGTTCCCTCGGCGAACTTCATCATTTCCTGCAGCGCATGATCGACTTTTAGGGGTGCCTGAATTGTTCCCAGTTGGCTGATTTTGAGTGCGCCTGCGACGAGCCCACACCACTGGGCTAGTCCGAACAGCTGTTCTCTGCTGGCAAAGTCGCTCGGCGAGCCTGGAAGATCCTGGGTTGGAGGCTTTACCTGATGGTTCGGATTACCGAGGAGATCGGAGTAGTCAACGAAAGCGCTGTCTATTCCGTAGCGCTCAGGAAACGTGAGGCCTGTCGATTGGGCGACCATGGTCGTGTTCCAGGATTTTCCAGTGCACTCGCGGATGATGGCGGCCGCCGTACACAGACTGCAATTCACCTCCGATTCCTTGTTGAGATCAGTGATGTAAAAAGTGAACTTTGTGCCGAGTTCGGTTTTGTAGCGGGGGCTTTCTGTCGTTTTTGGGCAGCACCAGTGGCTGCCGGTATTCACTTTCTCCGGAAAACGCTCGTGCAAGTCATTAAGAACCGGGCGGATCGCTGCGGGCACGTCGACTTCCGGATCGCCGAGCGTGCCTGGCGCATAGACCAGTTTGAGTTTGCGAGCGGCGGTATAGTTGGTGACCATGTCGTCGTATTTTTGTTTCAGGATTGAATCGGGCGATGCCGTGGTTGACACAAAGGAAGCTCCTATGAAAGGAAGCGACACTTCGAAGCGTTTTCCCTCACGGCTGCTGTTTCGTCTTGGCGCGCCTTTGTTCACTTTCGTCCATCATGCCAGTCAGGTCGGCGGCGGGACGGATCTCCCACGGCCCGGCTTTGACGCCCGGATGTGTGGAAATTAGTTGAATGGCGTGGTTGAGGTCGCGCGCTTCGAGCACGAGAATTCCGCCCAATTGCTCTTTGGTCTCAGCGAACGGGCCGTCGGTGACGGACACTTTTCCACCTCTCCAATGCAAGGTAGCCGCGGTGTTCGGGCCCTGAAGCGCTTCGCCCGCAGTGAAATGGCCGTTCTTTCGCAACACGTCATCGTAAGTGAAACATTCGTCTAGCATGGCGTGCCGCTCGCTTTCCGACATACCTTCGAATTTTCCGGGTTCAATGTATCCGAGACAGATGTATTTCAAGTGTGTGCATCCTTCCGAGTAATTGGCTTTGACTTTGTGAGTGATCTTGGCCGATGTTCAACTGGTAGTCGTTCGGCGGACAGGGATTTCGACAAAACTTTTCAAGCCACGCATTTGATATATTGAACCTGCAATTCAGGTTGCATCCCGTCCGCGGAAAGGGAAGATCCCGCCTGAATGTTTCAAAGCACCGAGCATTGACTTCTCTTCTGCCTGTGATCGCGGACACCAGGCCATAGAAGGAGGAGTATATGTCTCGTCAGCTACCTGAAAAACCAAATCTCGAATATCTCAAGAAGCAAGCCAAAGAACTGCTGCGCAGCATGCAGCAGGGCAAACTGGCGGAGGCGCAACATACGCTCGCCAATGAGTACGGTTTCCCGAGTTGGGCGAACCTGAAGTCACACATTGAGGCGTCGGGGCGCAGTCCGGCAGAGGCGTTGAAAGCGGCGGTGTGCGACAGCGATGCAGCGCGGGTGGGCGAAGTTCTTGGGCGTTATCCTGAGTTGCGGGCGAGGATTGACGATCCCCTGCCCAACTACGGGTTCGGCCTGCACGCGTTGTTCGCCGCAGTACAGCGGAGCGATCGGGCGACCATCGATGTGCTGCTGCGCGCGGGCGCAAACATCCGGAAACGAACCGAGTGGTGGGCGGGCGGATTCGGCGTTCTGGACGATTGTGATCCAAGCATGCTCGAGTTTCTGACCGAGCGCGGCGCCGTGCTGGATGCGCACTCTGCTGCTCGACTGGGACTGACGGCGAAATTAGAAGAGTTGGTGGCCGCCGATCCGGCGGTTGTCCACGCACGCGGCGGAGACGGACAGATGCCGCTGCACTTCGCCTCTACCGTGGAGATTGCGAATCTCCTCTTGGAGAGCGGCGCCGATCTCGACGCGCGCGATGTGGATCACGAATCGACGCCGGCTCAGTACATGTTGCGCGTCCAGCAGAAGCGGCACTATCCGCGGGATCGGCAGGATGTGGCTCGCTACCTGATATCGCGCGGATGCCGTACGGACATCTTAATGGCGGCGGCACTGGGCGATGCGGATCTGGTGCGCCATCACCTGGATACCGAGGGCGCCTGTATCCGAATGAGCGTATCGGAGGAATGGTTCCCAAAACAGGACCCGCGCGCAGGCGGAACGATTTACATCTGGACACTGGGGGCGCACCGCACTGCCCACTCAGTGGCGCGCGATTTCGGTCACGAAGATGTTTTCGACTTGTTGATGGATCGAACGCCGGAGGACTTGAAGCTTTCGCTCGCCTGCGAGTTGGGCGACGAAGCGGTCTTTCACCAATTTCTTTCGAAACATCCGGACGCGGTAATGACCCTGTCCGAGACAGACCGGCGAAAGCTGCCCAATGCCGCGCAGAACAACAACACAAAAGCGGTTCGGCTGATGCTGGAGGCGGGTTGGCCGGTGGATACTCCGGGAGAAATGGGGGCGACGGCGCTGCACTGGGCTGGATTCAACGGCAATGCCGAGATGACGCGCGAGATACTGCGGTTCCATCCGGCGCTGGAGTTGAAATCGAAGGAGTATGAGGGAACCGCACTCGGGTGGGCTATATAGGGGTCCGGGAATGGTTGGCATCGAAACGCGGGGGACTTCGTCGCTACGATTCGGGTGCTCCTGGATGCTGGGGCGATTCTAGCGCCGCATGCAGAGGAACTGGAGCCCAGCGAAGCCGTGCTGGAGGTGCTGCCATGAATGGGAACAAACGCCCGCTCCCGGTAACGGTCCTCGCCTGGGTTTATATAGCGGTAGGCGCAATCGGCTTTGTTTCCCACTTTACGGAGCTATTGGCGCGGAATCCGTTTCACTACGATGCCGTCTTGGTCGAACTCACAGAGTCCTTAGCGATTATCTGTGGAGCATTTATGCTCCAAGGCCACAACTGGGCACGCTGGCTTGCGCTCGCCTGGATCGCATTCCACGTGGTCTTGAGCGCCTTTCACGCGCTCCCTGAATTGGCCATGCACGCCCTTGTTTTGCGCGGTGATTGCCTGGTTTCTGTTTCGACCCGGGGCTGGGCGCTATTTTCGCGGTGCTCGAATGGAAGCTTAATCTTAAGCGCTGAATGAGCTGCCGCAGCCGCAAGTGGACTTCACCTGCGGGTTATCGAATTTGAAGCCGGATCCTTCGAGCGTCTCCACATAGTCGACGCGCGCTCCGTCCAGGTACAGCATGCTTGCCTGGTCGATAAATACCTTCAAATCGCCGAAAGCGTAGGTTTTATCAAGCATATTCGGCGCATTCTCAAATGCCATCGAATAGCTGAATCCGGAGCATCCGCCGCCAACGACAGCGATCCGCAGTCCGGCTGGCTTTGGCTCCTGCATACTCAGGATCTCATTCACCTTCGTTACGGCATTTTCGGTAAGGTCAATCATCTGAATCTCCTAATACAACTATGGGTACAACCCTATTGTACATCGTTTGTAATAATCTGCCTGGCCGTCTCCCTCGCCCGGCTCCCCAGGACTGCGCGATACTAGAAATACGCCCCTCGGCAAGGCAAAATATAAGGTTTGTGCAACCAACTACAGACCCCTCACGTCGGCTACCCTGTATGAACGGCCTGAGCGCACTTCCACTTCCCGCCGTAGCCGGTGAGGCACCCCGGACCAAAGGTAAATTGGATCACCGAACGACTGAAGAGGCAGCGCTTGTCCGGCGCATACAGGCCCAGGATGATCTGGCGTTCCGAGAAATCGTTGAACGCTATCAAACCAAGGTTTTTTCCATCATCTATGGCATTCTTCGTAATCGAAACGACGCAGAAGACATCGCCCAGCAGGTCTTTGCAAAGATTTACTTTTCCATCAAGAATTTCGATTTCCGCAGTTCGCTGCTGACCTGGATCTATAAGATTACGGTCAACGAGTGCTACGACTATCTTCGTAAGAGACGCGTCCGTAAGCTGGTTTACGAAAGCGATTTCAGCGTCGACGAGAGTCTGCGGATGGAAAATTCAGAGCCGGCGACCGACCAAGCGCCGGCCATTGACGATCAACTCGCACAACGCGACCTGATTTTGAAGTTGTTGTCCAAGATTTCTGAAGAAGATCGGTCTCTCATGTTGCTGAAGGAAGTGGAAGGGCACTCGGTCGAGGAGCTTTCCGAGATGACCGGTATGAACGAGAACACGATTAAGGTGAAACTGTTCCGGGCGCGACAGAAGCTGGTCAAGGCAGCGCAGCGTTTGGGACGTTCCCCGGTACCACCCGCAGCTTGATCTGTAGGTAAGATCCGGGTATAAATCTAAATTAATGTAAAAGAGCGGCCTTTTGAGAGCCGCCCGGTTTTCGGGGTTACTTTAGAGGGAATTATGCATGGGTCCATTCGGGATCGATTAGAGGATCTGCTTACGGCGGATGTATCGGCCGTGAGACCGGACAGAAATTGCACACGCGAATTGTTAGAGCATCTTTCGTTGTGCCATGAATGCGCGACTGAGTTCCAGGCCATGAAGCAGCAAGCCGACTTGTTGCGAAGCCTGACGGTGGAGGAAGAAGTAGAACCCGTGGTGGGTTTCTACGCCCGGGTTCTTCAGCGGATTGAGGAGCGGGCCAAAGGTTCCATTTGGGCGATCTTCATCGACTCCCCGTTCGGCAAGCGGCTCGTATTTGCATCTCTCGCTTTGGCTATGTTGCTGTCCACCTATGTCGTGGCGGAAGAGTCCCGCGACGGCCACTTGGGTGGTAATCCCATCATTGCGCAGGAAACACATAATGATCCGGACGAACCGGTGATGGGCAGCCGATCGCAACAGCGTGACGCGGTTCTGGTGAATTTCGCATCCTACGAGGAACCACGCCAATAGCACATTCAGTTTCAGGCCGGGTCCCGGGAATGCTACGCCACGATGCGGGGTGGAACAACCCGCGAGTGCTTACGATCTTCGCCGTGATATTTCTGTGCGGCGCCGCATTCGGTTCGGTGGTGATGCGCGAATATCTTCACGCGCACATGTTCCCCGCCAGGCGGGCCAACTCGGTCGAAGCAATGAACAAAATGAATAAGATTGGTTTGGGGGCATTACAGACTCAATTGAACCTGACGCCACAGCAATTCAATGTAGTCGCCCCGATATTGGATGACTACGCCAAGTACTACCAGAACATTGAGGAACAGCAGGCCGACATCGAAGAGCAGCGGGCCAACGTCGCCGAGCTCGGCAAACGTAAGATTCTGGACGTGCTGAACGAAGAGCAGAAGAGGCGCTTCAACGAGCTATTGAGCTCCGTGCGCCACTAACGCGATTAGACCTTTTGACCTGAGGAACGGCTCTTGTCCCTGCACTTTTTTTCGAGCGCGTCAAGCAACCGGGCTTGAACAGCTTGCGGGACAGGATGGCACTCCATACCTTTAAACACCTTCAGAGTCTTTTCCGTGGTGTCACAGAGCACCCAGCAGTTCGGGCATTCATTCACATGCCTTTGCAGCTCGGCCCGCAACGCGGGGTCGAGCGATTCATCGAGGTAATCGTTCAGCTCCTGCAGAAACTGCTTACAGGTAAGCAAACGCATCATCCCCCTTTCGCTTGAATTGGCGGGTCAGCTTCTCTCTGAGCTGTAGCCGCGCTCGTAATAAACGGCTCTTCACCGCTGAAATCGATAGATTCAGCGCTTCCGCCGTTTCCTCGATCGACATTTCTTCGATGTCGCGCAGAATGAAAACGGTGCGGTAGGCAGGCTTCAAACTTTGAATTGCCTGGTCCAAAATGGACGCCATTTCCTCGCGGGAGTACTTCTGCTCCGGATTGTCTTCCCAAACGGCGATTTCCCGGACCACGGAATCCTCTCCGGTGTCGATCGGGTCATCTAAAGGAACAGTGCGGTCGCTGCGGCGCTTGCGCAGCTTCATCAGTGCTTCATTGACCGCAATCCGGACCAGCCAGGTGTAGAACTTGGAGTTGCCCTGAAAATCGTCCAGATGCGTGTAAGCCTTTAAGAAGCTCTCCTGGAGGACGTCCTCGGCATCGTCTTCGTTTTGGGTGATTTGCTTGGCCATCCGGAAGACCCGGCGGTCATAATGCTGCACCAAATCGCTGAAGGCCGCCATATCGCCGGCTTTCGCGCGAGCAACTAAAGCGGATTCATCGAAGACAGGAGTAACGCTGGACTGAGTTCCCACGGCGCGGTATGTTTCAGTCTACCAGCAGGTTCCAAGTGCCCGAAACCCGAGCGGCACAGCCTGACTGAACTAAGCCGCAAATGCTCGATTTTTGAAGCAGCTCAAACGGCTTGTGGAGCCATTTGGAAGCGACGCGTTACGGGCAAGTCTTCGGCGGTTCTTCGCCGTACACGACCGGGCGGTCCTTTCATGCGCTCAATGGACGGCCGTGCCCCCATTCAACTAGCCCGCTCCTCTCACACGTAAGGGAAAAAGAGCCAGGCGGGAGGCGGATGGGAAGAGGAAGCAGCGGGCGGCGGAAACCGAGCCACTACAGATGGTGTGGAGGCAAAGCTCCGCTCACAACCGCCTCGGAATTTCTTG
>DATBEF010000227.1:0-14848 GCA_036269625.1 Bryobacteraceae bacterium
AACGCCAGCATGGCAATCATTACGCCAATTGGCAACTTTCCGGCGCCGGCAACGACGCCCACCGTGAATAGGAGCGAATCGCCGGGCAGAAAGAATCCCACCAGCAGCCCGCTTTCGGCAAATACAATCGCGAACAATGCCACGTAGCCGTACCACCCGGTCAGGACCGTCGACAATAAGTGGATGAGCTTGTCGGGATCAGTAAGGCTGTGAAGAAAGCTGATTAGTTGTCCGATCAAAAAGAAATCCTACGATTGGGTGTTAGACATCACGTGCGAAATCAGTTCGTTGTTCATCTTGATCTTGCCGCGTTTTCTCAGGTCCGATACCAAGCTCTCCCGAAACACCTTCTGATAGAACGATTGCAGCTGTTCGCTTAGGTGCTGGATATAGGCCTCCTTATTCTTTTCGAAGTCGGCCATATCGGCGGGTAATTTCTGAGTCACTTTGCAGACAAACGAGTTCGCGGTGATATTGACCACCGGAATGACATCGCCGACGTTGGCTTTGAAGGCGGCCTTCAAATTGACTCCCGATCCGATGCCTTCGGCCGCACCCGTAATGGTGAACGGCGGTGCGGTTTTCACTTCCAATCCGTCCTGCTTCGCAATAGCCGCGAGAGGTTGGCCTGCCTTGGCCTCTTCCTCAGCCTTCTTTGCGGCTTCCTGGTTTAGCCGTAAGCTCTCCGCCGAAGTGTAGCGGTCGAGGATTTCCTTTTGTGCGTCCTCAAACGTAGACGGGTGCGCCGGAGTAATGCTGTCGACGACAACAAACATCGACTTTGAGATGTTATCGAGGTTGACAATTTTGCTTACCTGGCCCTTAGGCGTGGTCAATACAGCGGAGAGTGCATCGGGAGCGTTCCCCACTTCCGGCAAGTTCTGGTTCGTAGCGGGCTGATCCACCTTGAGGTAACGCAAATTGTACTTCTTGGCGATATCGGCGGCTTGGGCGGGGTTCTTATCGATCTCGGCGTGAGCGGCGGCCACGGCCCGCTTCAAATCCTCGGCGCCGATTTGCTTTTGCATCTGCGCCACCAGCTGCGGCTTCACCTCGTCGAAAGTTTGAAGATGCGCTGGCTGGTGTTCCAGCACTTGAATGATGTGATAACCGAAGCTCGATTCCACAATGTCGCTCAGCTCATTCGGCTTCAGTGAAAATGCAGCCTTCTCAAACTCCGGCACGGTCTGACCGCGGGCAAGCCAACCCAAATCGCCGCCCTTGGCCCCCGATCCCGGATCTTGCGAATCTTTTTTCGCCAGATCGGCAAAATTGGCGCCCTTTTTCAGCTGGGTCAGGATGTCTTCCGCCTTGGCCTTCAACTGAGCCTTTTCGGCGGGAGTTTTGCCCTGAGTCATTATCAAAATGTGCCGCGCATGCACTCGCTCCGGTACGCGATAGCTGTCCAGATTCGTGTTATACAGCTGCAGTAATTGAGGGTCTGTCACTTTCGCCGTGTGCTCAAAATCAGGCGCCGTGCCGACGATCAGATCGATTTTTCTCTCTTCCGGAGTCTGGAATAAGGCGCGATTCTTTTCGAAGTATGCTTTGAGCGCCGCCGGGTCTTTGTTTATCTTTCCAACAAAGTTCTTAGGATCGAATGCAATGTACTCCAGAGCTATCTTCTGGTTGTTATCGCGGAACCGTTCCTTCGCTTCGGCTTGCGAAACGACCACGGATTGCAACTCGAGCGTCTCCAGACGCGAAGCCAAATAATCCTCGCGCTGCTTATGTTCGAAGTCGGCGACCGTCATGCCCTGTTGCGCCAGCGCCGCCTGATAGAGACTCAGATCGAAATTGGTTCCTCCGAGAGCGCGCGACATGTCGTTGCGAATGAGATCGGCCAATTCCGCATCCGATATGCTGATCCCCAACTGACGCGCACGATAAGCCAACGCTTCTATCTCTACCAACTGGTTTACGATCGCTGGGATATAGGTTGCCAGAAGCTGCTTCGGAATGGTCTGCCGCTGCGTGATCGATTCGATGGACTGCTGCAGTTGCTGCAGGGTGATCTTCTGGTCGCCGACAGTGGCGACCACATTATTCCCCGACACGGTCGACGAACTTCCGGGGCCGCCCGGGATCAGGTAAAGACACATGGATAGTGCGACAACGCCGAGCAGCGCGCCGAGCAGAATACGCACACTTTTTTCTCGGCTGCGAAACAGGTCAAACATAAGGTGAGAAGGAGGCTCCTGGCAAATACTTCTAAAAACGTAGCTGTGGAGGAGGGCGACGACGCGGCCACTACCCTAAGCACAGTATAGCGAAACGGGCAATATCCCTGTACGATTTTACGGCGCTCAGGTCGACTCAACGGCGGGCGAACAGTTCCCGCCAGGATTCATCGAGCGAAATCCAGCGGTCCGAATCCGATTCCCAACTCGTGGCCATATCCGGAACGTGCAGAACGCCATGCCCTTCGGAACAGAGCAATTCGGTGCCAGACCAGTCGAGGAGCAGACAACCGGGGCAGCCGACGCGCACGGGGAAGCAGAGCAGCCGCAGACAGACACGGCAACGGGCGCGCTGGTCGGCCAACGCCCAGAACAGCACGGCCATAGCGCCTGCTACATACATCCAGACCAGCGCCGGACCATTGGCGTTGTCCCGCCAGAGCAGCAGAAACGAGTCGTCGGGGCGCGTCCATTCGAGTCCAGCCGTAAACACGATGATCAACGCAAGCACCACTTTTGAGGCAAAAAATACGGCGGCCCGCGCGGCAAAACGGGGGCGCTGAAGCCGGACGCGGCACAAAATGCTCAGCATGAGAGCCGAAAGTCCAGCCCCGATACTGAAGTAACCAAGCGGCGTTAGCAGCGTGTCCTGCACGCGGGTGATGCGCATATGGGACGAGAAGCGGTAGTAATCGTCATCTTGCGAAATCGACGCCAGCTCACGCTCGATATCTTCCGTCTTCGCTCCGCGCCGGGGATATGCGGCCACCAGGACGCGCCCGTCCAATAACCGGGGCTGCACCAGGAAGACCGCATCCTGGCGCGACAGGAAATGGAAATTGGCCGGGAGCACGCCCGTGATTCGGAAGCTTTCGTGGTCTACGCTGATGGCCGCGCCGATCACGCGCGGATCGCCGCCGAACTGTGAACGCCAGGTGCCATTGCTCAGCACTGCACCCGGTTGGAAGGAGCCAACCACGGGCTTCACGTTCAACATTTGCAACAGCTCGGGTTCGGTCCTGACGATGAGGCGCCTGGCGGGAGCAGCGGCTTTGTGGTTTTGGCTCGGGGTTTCCGCAATCCAGGCCCGCTCCAGACGGAACGGCGCCAAAGCCTCCAGCAGGTGGCTGCTGTGCCTCCAATCAGCCACGGTGATGGGATGAAAGCCTCGTTCTCCGCGTCCTGTTTCCGACCGCAAAGAGAGCACCTCTAAACGCCCCGGATTACGATAGCCGGGCGCAATCAGCAAGTCCCGCGTGGCGGGTAATCCTCCGCTTAGGCCCGCCACCATCAGCAGCACGGCGAACACGCCGGCAACGCAAGTCCATGGGGACCTGGCGCACTCGTGGAAGCGATGCTGGATGGATTCCTGAGCAGCGGCGTGACAGGCTGCATCGACGAACGCTCCCAGGCAATTGCGAAGCAGGCGCAAGGCCTCGGTTCGGTTCCAAGCGCCCGCGTCGACGTAAAAGCGCCAACGATGCCAGACCTCGGCTTGCCACTCATTCCGCCATTCTTCGCGCTGCGCCGCCGGCACAATTCGGGAGGCAGCGGCAATCATCGATCGGCAAACTGCAATCGCGAAGGGAAACCGTGGAGCCGATTCCATATTGGCAGCCTCACACCCGGGATTTTGAGACTGCAAGCTTTTCAAGCAGCGGATAGCGTTTTTGAACTTCGGCCAGCACGCGGCCACCGGCGGCTGTTACGCGGTAGTACTTGCGCGGTGGGCGCTGACCGGCGGCAGCTTTTTTGGGCGATTCCCAGCTTGCGGCAACCAATCCTTCGGTTTCCATTCGCCGCAGGGCTGGGTAGACGGTGCCGCTCGGCAAACCCGTGGCATCCATAATGTCGAATCCGTAGCTGCACCCGTTGTCGACAGTTTTGAGGATCATCGCGGCGGTGTGGGAGAGCTTGATTGATTCGGGCATGGGCATTTAATCTACTGGCCGAACTTGACGGATTCCGCCTGGTCCGGCTATATAGGATTCTACTCCCTTTCCCGCGTTTGCCGAAAAAATAGCTGATCGGCAGTGAATCGGTCTGAGCTGAAGCTTTAGCCGCCCACTTCAGTCGCGTAGGTTAGGAAGGCCAGATTCTGGCGATGCGAGCGATGATGGACTTGACTCCATATGGACTGTGCTCCATACTCTATAAGTGAAGTGGGAAGTTCTGTTTTACGAGGAATTCGACCCTGAATATGAGACCTTGCCTGAGGAGGTGCAGGACGAACTGCTCGCAGAATTGAAAGTCTTGCAGCAGATTGGGCCGCATCTCGGCCGCCCTCGGGTCGATACTTTGAAAGGTTCGAAGCACGCGAATATGAAGGAGCTTCGGTTTGATGCTGCGGACGGAGTATGGCGGTTTGCTTTCGCTTTCGACAGCAAGCGGCGCGCCGTGGTTTTGGTCGGAGGAGATAAATCTGGCATGGGTGAAAAGCGTTTCTATCGCCAGCTCATAACGAAAGCCGATGCGCGCTTTGAAAGGCATCTTGAAGAGATCAGGGAAGAAGAGAGGAAAAAGCGATGACTATGACGCTCGAAGATAAATTAAACAGCCTGAGCGCTCGCCGCCGCAAGAAGATCGAGAGCCGCGCGCAGCAACTGATGGCCGAGGAAATGTCCTTGCAGCAGCTTCGGAATGCGCATAAGCTCACCCAGGCGCGGGTAGCCAAGTCTCTTGGCATCGGTCAGGACAGCGTCGCGCGTCTGGAGCGCCGCAGCGATATTTTGCTGTCCACTTTGCGGCATTATGTCGAAAGCATGGGAGGAAGCTTATCGCTAGTTGCTCAATTCCCGGATCGCGATCCTGTGATCCTCTCGGGCATCGGCGATTCCGAGGACCCGAGGTCAAACCCACGCCGCCGAAAGAACACTCACGCATAAGAGGCCGCGTCCGGGCTAGGTGGCTAACCGCCTCTAAACGCGCCGCACGAAGGTACGTCTCCCGAAGAGCGTGCGAATGCCCGGGCACTGGCATGACCCGCCCCGTGTTGTACAGTCGGGGAGTGAAACGACGTAACTTGCTGGCGGGTCTGGCCGCCTCGGCGCTCACGCAATATCAAGGCCGCGCTGCTTCGAATGCGCCCACTATGTTTCTTGAAATCAAGGCCTGGAAGCTGCACAATTCGGAGGAGGACCAGGGAAGCCGAGTCTCTGACTTTCTGGATACTGCACTATTCCCCGCATTAACTCGAGCTGGCGCGAAGCCGGTGGCCGCGCTCGGTAATCTCATCGCGCCCGACGGTCCGTTCTACGTCACCGTCGTGCAATATCCATCGTTAGCTTCCCTGCAGGACGTCCTTGCGAAGTGTTCCGCGGATGCTGCCTACCAGGACGCAATGCGCAAGCTGGGCAGCGGCGCCGGTCTGCCATTTGTTCGGCTTGAAAGCAGTCTTCTGCAGTGTTTCCGCGCTTTTCCTGAAGCCAAAATACCGGAAGACGCCGCGAACAGGCCTCCCCGCATCTTTGAATTGCGCACCTATGAATCGCAAACGCTCGCCACTCTCCAGCGCAAAATAACGATGTTCAACGGCGGCGAGATCGGCATCTTTGAGCGTCTGAACATGCGTCCTGTCTTCTTCGGAGAATGCATCATCGGCGCGAAGCAGCCCTGCCTCACTTACATGCTCTCTTTTGACGATTTGGCCGCGCGAGAGAAGCTGTGGCGCGAGTTCGGCGGCGATCTCGCTTGGAAACGGCTCAGCGGGCCTCCCGAGTATCACGACTCTCAAATTGTTTCGAACATCAGTAACGTGATTCTACGGCCGCTGGCCTTCTCGCCGTTGCGCTAGTCGCATTTGAATTGACTCGGAGCATGTATGAGCATCGATGATGAAATCCTCGCCTGCGAGGCCGAACTCCGGCATGCACAACTCACCGGCGACATCGCGGTGCTCGACCGGCTCCTCGACGATCTGCTGTTGTTCACCACTATTGACGGAACCCTCGCAAGCAAGAGCGACGATTTGTCGTTGCACCGCTCGGGGCGCTTGCGCATCACGAGGATGGACCCGAGTGACCGCCAGTTGTTGCACCTGGGAGCGACCTCGGTGGTGAGCGTTCGCATGAACGCGGAAGCTGTCATGGATGGTGTGCCGGTCACGGCAACACTGCGGTACACCCGCATCTGGCACAAGCGGCCCGACGGGTGGCGGCTAGTCGCGGGTCATATGAGCACAGTGTCCGCATGATTGAATTCCTTAGCATGGTCTGATGCGCCCGGTCGGGGCCGGACCAGAGCAAACATTCTTGACCTTTCTCTTCGAGAGTTTCGGACTTGCTTCTGCACGTCAGTTGCAAGGACATGTTGCTCTTTCGACCGAAGTTGTATTTGCGCGCCGTTGCCGGGATACTTGTGGGTTGCCTATCCCTTACCGCGCAGCAGCCGGAGGCGCCGCAAGGGCCGATCTCGGGTGAACAGCTCCAGAAGCTGATGGAGCGGCTATCGGCCGATGAAGCGCGCATCAAAGAACTCGAGAACAAGCTCATCAGTCAGCAGCCCGCCACCAGCAAGGATATGGCTGGTCAGACGATTGACGCCAAGGCTATCCAAAGCGGGTCGCAGCCGGCCGCACCCACTCCGGCGCCAAGCGCGCCCGCGGAACCTCCGGTCGTCGCCAGCACATCGCCTCTGGGTACGTCCCCAACGGCATCGGATGAGATGCACGATCCTCACGACCATATGATCGAATTGCCGGGCGGCGGACCCGCCTTGAAAATTCGCGGCTTTTTCGATTTCGATTTGGGCGTTGGAACAGATGCGAATCCTTTGATCTTTCCTCTTGCCGCTTATGGCACGGCGGTTCACAACACTTTCCAGGCGGGCGAGTTCGACCTCTTTATGTCGTCTAAGCTGTCCGACCGGTTGAGTTTCGTCAGTGAGCTCGTTATCGGCTCCGATCCCACCAACTACTGGGGTCTCGACATTGAGAGATTGCAGCTCACATATAAGGCCAGTAAGTACTTCGAGATCAGCGCTGGACGATACCATTCGGCAATCGGTTACTACAACACGGCTTTCCATCACGGCACATGGTTCCAGACAGCGACCGGCCGTCCGTTTATGTATTTCTTTGAAGACAGCGGCGGCATTCTGCCGGTGCATAACGTCGGCGTCACGACGACTGGACTTGTCCCCGGCACGGATCGGCTTGGATTGCACTGGGTAGTGGAAGCCGGCAACGGCCGGAACTCAGACCCAGCCGGGCAGCCGGTTCAGAATTTTCTCTCGGACAGGAATCACAAGGCTTTCAACGTGGCGGCATATATCGCGCCGGAATGGGCTCGCGGCCTGCAGATCGGCGGGTCCTACTATCGCGACCGCATGATGCCCGTGGGTATTCCACACGTCCAGCAGGACATTGAAAGCGCGTACGCCGTTTATATCACGCCCACCTGGGAATTTATGAACGAAGCTGTCGCGCTCAATAACCGCATCGATGGCCAGCCGCGTGTCTTCCATACGCCGCTGATGTATACGCAATTGTCACGTAAATTCGGAATGTACAGACCGTTCGTCCGCTACCAATACGTGAATTCTATGCAAGGCGACCCGGTCAACATCTATACAGGCCGGTACACCGGTCCGTCCGTCGGTTTGCGCATCGACTTCGCCGACTACGCCGCATTCAAGTTGCAGTACAACCGCCTGTACCAGAATTCGATCTTCCCGGTGGTCAACAACTCTACCGCGAATGGGCTTGACACTCAGGTTGCGTTCACGTTCTGAGTAGGACGAAAGAGGACTCCGAATGAACAGAACCAAATTCATCCTGGCCTGCGGTATTTTCTCCTTGGCAGCGCTTTCGCTGAGCTGGGCGACGGCCGGCGCAGACGACATTGCCATCGTTGTAAACAAGACCAATGCCGTTCCGGCCCTATCGGCCAATGATCTCAAGGCCATATATTTGGGCCAGAAGGAGCGCTGGCCGACAGGAAAACCAATGGTTCCGGTCGCCTTAGGGAATGGACATCCCGAGCTCCACAGCTTCTTAAAGGCCATCTGCAATATGTCGGAAGGCGACTACAAGAAGTACTTCCTTCAAATCAGTTTTACCGGAAAAGCGGTCACTCTGCCTCGCATGGTGGAAAGCGCTCGCGATGTAAAAACTCTGGTGGCCGGTACTCCTGGCGCAATCGGATTCCTGCGCGCCAGCGACGTTGACGCCTCTGTTGACGTTGTAAAAGTCAATGGAAGCGCGCCAGGCGAACCCGGCTATGCCTTGGCGGTAAAGCCGTAGTTCACAGCAACTCTAATCCGTCAACGCCTTAGATACGTTCATAGCGCCGGTACTGCTCCCGCGTTAGGGAGACCAAGACGGAAGCGAACGCGATCGTATTCAACAAGAGGGGCAAAAAACTCGGGTTCGGTTAAAGGCCAGATCGGTGCCGCAGGCGCTGTCGAGCCGGCGTGTTCGAGAAGTGCGTTCACCGCCGGCGGGCCGCTTCGTTCGCCGCTTCCATGCAAGCTACATCGGTGTAAGTCTTCACGTAATCAGAAGCCAGGAAAAGATTCGGAATCTCCGTATACGCCTCAGGGCGATACTGCAGAGACCCTGAAGTATTCACCATGAGAGGTTCAAGATTGGTAACGCCACTTGGGTTTGGGAATTGGATGTCCGGATCTAGAAACCACGCGAGCAAGTTGTCGTCGCGAACGATATTTGCGCCCGCAACATTCACGTGGACTTTGATTTGCGCCCAAACATCGTTCTTGATTTCGTCGGCCGAGCACTGCATAGCCGTTTTGCCGTACACGATGCCTGGCGTTCCCCAATCCGAGATATCAACCGAAAGTATGCCTCCCGCTTTCCCATCTCCGAACGCAGCCAAATCTATATCCCTCCAGAACTGCCGTTGCGAAATAGAAGTAATTGCCCAGGGAGAATCCGCATAAAGAGTATGCCCGTAGTCCAACGGCACATCCTGCGCGAGATAGAACTGTATGCCGTTCATCCATTCAGTGTGAAGTTTGTTGAGGGATGCAAGCGATGGAGCCAGCCCTTTCAGCGGAGCATCGACTAACCCGGTCATGATCTCGACTGGCAACGCCGAAATGTAGTAGTCGGCCGTGATCTCGACCGAAGCGCCGTTTGCCTCTGCTATGACAGACGCAATGCCCGCGGCGGACGTTTTGAAAGCCCGAACCGTGGTTCCACTCTGAAGGTCGACTCCACGCTGCCGCAGGTACGTTACCCAAGGCGTAATCCAGACATCATCGGTCGGTCCGTTGAGAAGACGATCGAATCCTCCGTAGGTCAGAAGACCAAAGAGTAGCTGCAATAGCGTGTAACCGACCGTCCGAGTACTCCCCTCCTGAGCGCGAACAGCGACCAGCGATCGAGTCAGCCCCTTGCCCAACAGAGTCTGGTATGCGGAAGAACGATTGGCGGCGTCGATGAACGTCCACCAGGGGATGCTTTCGTACTCGGCGATTCGTCTCTCAGGACAGCTTGTCAACAATGCCAAAATACGATCGACGAAAAACAGAACTTCCTCATCTGGAACACCGATTCCGGTGAAGAGTTCCTTGAAGCTCAGCGCCCAATCTTCTATGCTTTGCGGGATACGGGCTGTCAGGATGAGAGGCGGCAATCCCGCGCGCGCAACGTGTATGCGCGTGGCATGGACGAGATTGTTGAAGACGCTGATGTTCCCTGCGAACGGAATGCGCGCCATCGTGTCGGGCAGATGGCGATAAAAGGCGGGAAAGAAGCGAAATCCGTGTTCGCCCGGGAGATCCTTGCGGCCGCCCACTCCGGAATGCGGCACGGAGAGACTTCGCGCCTTTCCTCCGAATTGATTTTTAGCCTCGTAAACGGAGACTTGAAACCCTCGCTCGATCAGTTCGTGCGCCGCGCTCAAGCCACCCACGCCGCCGCCGAGAATTGCAACCCGAATAGGCACAATGGCCTATACTTTACCGCAGTTGTAGGATTGCTTACCGGGCGGAAGCGGGTCTCACCGGCCGCGCGTAGCGCACCTTCAGGCGCGTTGCAATCGGGACCCGTTTTCTCATCAGGTAGGTTCGCAAGTCGCTTTCCGGATGATCAAGTTCGTAAATCCTTAACGCTACGGCAAGGATGCTGCTCGGAATACCCGGCGGTGACCAGATCAAAACGTTGGGATCGATCGGAAGCTCATAATCGCGGCCGATCTCCACCCAGGCGCCTTTCATCTGCCGAATCACCCGACAGACTTCATTGCCCTTGATGCGGATGCCGAGGTCCTTGGGAGTTCGGTAATCTCGTACGGGTTCCATCCCGTTTAGACGCACAACGCTGCCGTTTAGGTCGATGAATTCTTCGCTACAGCACCGACAAAAAGTACCAAATATGTTCCAAGTAATTGAATCGGATCGGGTTTGTACTAGATCTAGGCGGCTCGCCCCACTCCCAGGCAACACGTTTGTTTCTTTCTGGGCGCACGGATCATCTAAATCGATGGTCCTGGCCACAGTTCCGTGTGCTAGCATGGCGTGCGGAGTGGCCATCTCGGCCACTCCATTTTTTCGTACTTCACTTTCATGATTCACGACGTCGTCATTCTCGGTTCCGGTTGCGCCGGTAATACGGCCGCAATCTATGCCGCGCGGGCAAACCTGAAACCTCTCGTTCTCGAAGGGCATGAGCCCGGCGGACAGCTCTCCATCACCACCGAAGTGGAAAACTTCCCTGGTTTCCCTGAGGGCATTCAAGGACCGGAACTGATAGAGAACATGAAGAAACAGGCGCAGCGCTTTGGCGCAGTGTACGATCACGACCGCGTCGTAAAGGCGCATCTTGATATGCGCCCCTTCCGCTTGGAACTCGCGGACGGCGAAACCATAGTGACGCGAACTCTGATTGTGGCAACCGGAGCCTCCGCGCGCTGGCTGAACCTGCCCAACGAACAAAAGCTGATTGGGCACGGCGTCAGTTCCTGTGCAACGTGTGATGGCTTCTTCTTTCGCGGCAAGAAGATCATAGTTATCGGCGGCGGCGATTCGGCTATGGAAGAAGCGAACTTCCTCAGCCGCTTTGGCAGCGAAGTCGCGCTCGTTCACCGGAGCGAGATCTTCCGCGCGTCCAAGATCATGTTGGACCGCGCACTGAACAATCCCAAGATCAAGTTTCTGACAAACACCACCGTGCTGGATATTCACGACGTAGAGCAAGGTCACGTCACCGGCGTAACCCTGCGGAACGTGATCACTAATCAAGTCTACGAGCGGCCAGTGGACGGATTTTTTGTGGCCATCGGACACGTCCCGAACACGAAGCCGTTTGCAGGCCAGTTGGACATGGACCCGGACGGTTATATCCTCACCCACGGCGGCGCCCGCACTAATGTTTCGGGCGTTTTCCATGCCGGCGATGTGCAGGACCGCACCTATCGTCAGGCGATTACCGCGTCAGGCGCTGGGTGCATGGCCGCCATTGAGGCCGAGCGTTTCCTCGAAGCCGAAGGCCACTAGATCGTTATTGAAGTTCGAGCTGTGTGGTCGGGTTGATAAACGGCCAGCACACCGCGCCCAGGACGTAGGCCGCCGCCATCGTGTAGAGGAACGGTTCGTAGTGCCCCGTCACTTGCAGAATATAACCGCCGACGACCGGACCGACGAAGCCGGCCAGGTTGCCCATCATATTCATCGATCCCGAAACCGTGCCCGCATACTTGCCTCCAATATCCATGCAGGAAGCCCAGGAGCCCGGCATGGTGATGTCGTTACAGAAGCTTGCGAGTCCAAGGAATCCGACGGTGCCCAGTGGGCTGTGCATCTGAATGCAGATGATCAGCATGACAGCAGCTCCTGCAAAGCCTGCCACTGCCACAACCCGGCGCCCGCGGGCCACGCTGCCGAACCAGCGAACGAAGGACGACGAAAGCAATCCGCAAACTAGCGCCCCCAAGCCGCCGCAGAACAGCGGAACGAATGCCATGGATGCGCGTTGATCGTCGGACAGCATCGGGTAATGCGTCCGCAGAAACTGCGGCAGCCACGTAATGTAGAAGTACCACGGATACGTCAGAAAGAAATATTGCGCCCACAAGAGCCAAACCGAGCGCGTGGTGAACAGCTTACGCCACGGCACATCGCCGTGCCCGCCTGCAAGATCGCGATTGGACTCGAGCAATGCCATCTCCGCCGCGTTCACCGACGGGTGATTCTCCGGCTTGTCCCTGAACCACCGGAAGAAGAGAATGCCCCAAATGACGCCCAGCGAGCCAAATATCGGAAAGGCGACTCGCCAGCTCACAAACTTCAATACCTGCACAGCCAGCAGCGGCGTGATTGCTCCGGCCCATCTCGCCGCGGTCCAGACCACGCCCTGCATCTTCACGCGCTCGTGCTTTTGAAGCCATGCCGAGAAGGCTTTGGTGATATTCGGAAAACATCCCGACTCGCCCGCGCCAAACAGAAACTGAACCACCACCAGCGCGCCGAAACTCCAGACCAGTCCCGTAATCGCCGTGAAACAGGACCACCAGATCACGACTCGCAACAGAACCTTGCGTGGTCCAAGCCAGTCGCCTAACCAGCCGCCGGGCAGCTCGAATAGCGCGTAGGCGAACGCGAACGCCCCGAAAATATAGCCGCGCTGCCAAGGCTGGAGCCCAAGGTCAACCGCTACGCCTTTCGGTCCCGACATAGCCTGCGACATCAGGACGCGGTCAAAGTAAGACAGAATCGCCAGAGTAACGGCGAAGACAACTACCCAATACCGGGCATGCGTCGCTCGATGCAACGGAGGGTCTAATACGGGTTTAGTAGCTAGAGCCATTATGATGATTCGTCGCGGGCAACTCCTGGATGGTATCAAGCCCAGGAACGAACGGCGGGAGTCATACCGCTTTGTGTTCAGACTGTAATGTGCGCTACACAATGCGCCAATATACTCTCCTCAGGAGAGCCCAATGCCCCTTCTTAGTTCCCGAGAAATTGCAGGAACTGTTCAACGCTTAGATTCACAGAGCTACTCCGCCTCACCTATCGGAGGCATTGGTCTCACAAACGACGCCTATCGCGAAATGACGCGCATCGTTAGTACGAAGCGGGCCACGCTCGATGCGTTAGAAGAACGAATTGAATCTACATTCGTACGTGTTGGCGATGGGCGCCTTCACCGCCCTTTTCGCGTCGATGCGCAAGGGCGCGAGACTGCGCCCGGCTCTCTCGGCATTCCCATACAAGCGCTCGCTGCCGCGCACGCAGCGTCCATGTCCGAAGTTCGTTCTCGTGTCCCGCTCGCCGAGGGCAATAATGCGCGCTTCTTTCCTCCCGTTGCCTACAACCGCTTGGAAGGGCATCTGAATCCTCCCGGCGTGAATGGATTAGTCGATCTCCAGAGCCTAACGTTTGAAGTCCAGCAATCTGCCCGGAATCTCTTCACGAGCGCTCAGCAACTCTCTCTCAGCAAGATGATCAGCGAGTGGCTGAGTCTGGTCGGCGATCTTATCGAGTGTGCAGCAGCGGCTGAAACAGCCTGAAGGCTGTCATTGACGACATCAACGCGGAGCGTCAGGCCATTTGGTCGCTTGCCGGAGGCGTCATCGGCGGCATCCTGACTTATTCCGCGCCACCTCCCCATTGGCGCAATCATAGGCGGAGTCGTCACCGCCGTTCTGACCGAAGACACGTGGCTCAAATGCATTTCGGCGGGGGCAAAGCTGGAGTGCAAGCGAATGTCCCAGCGTCCGGCTCGTCGCCCCTTAGTCCGGCCGAGATTAAGACCATTTATGGCAACGAGAAGATTTCCGACTTCAAAGACTGGTTTGCTTTCATTGGCGGATCGGCCTCGTGCCTCGGCAAGAGCTCCAAAGCGGCGGTCGACCAAATCAATAAGAAAACGCTGCGCCACCTAACCGACATGCCCGCGCCTCCGAAAGGGCAATCCGCTGGCGCGGCGGGCGTCATTCGGAGTCAATGCAACGAAAAGATACAGACGATAATGCTTGCGGTGAGCGAAGAGATCAGCGACTTCATCAACACCCAGAGCGGCGCGGCCTCCCTGGTCCAAGCCTCATGGGAATATCAGGAATCCGCAATCGCTGCGAGAGCAAAAATTCTGCCTCCTCCTCAGCGAGCCTTGTTCGTCCGCGACCACCTCAGAGAGGGCTGCCTGCTCTATCTCAATACGGTTGCGCATGAGATTCTGGCCGCGCTGGCAGAATCCGCAAGACCGTCTTTCAACCGCACGACGATGGATCCGATAGCTATCAAAAAACAGTTCGAAATTGCGTTCTTCGCCACGTATCTCTCCAAGTCCGCCCTGAAGGAACCCAAAGGGACGAGCACTTTTGGCTCGAAGGCGCCAATGCGAAAGGCCGGCTCGCCGCCTGGGCGGTCGAGTTCACGAGACGTCCGCCGGCTGAACTGGTGCGCGCAATTCTTGGTTAGGTTACGATTTGTCTGGCTCGGGAACAATGAAGTCGCTGCGCTTACTGCGGATCAGCGACATGACGCCCGAGAGCCCGGGGCTAGCCTCATCTTTTGTACCGGCGTTGGACACGCTTACCGGAACCTCGCGGTCGAAAAATTCCAGGACCTGAAGACCGGCCCGATTGCCGTCCTTGGTAACACGGCAATATCGCACCTCGGTCATGGCGATACCCTGGCCGAGATCCACGGCCACCTGTTGGCCCACCGCCAGGTTGATCGGAAGCACTACTCCTAAACCCGCCTGC
>DATBEF010000231.1:0-12563 GCA_036269625.1 Bryobacteraceae bacterium
ATCCTGAAGGTGATCCGCGGTAAAGAAATATACACGCAGGAAGAATTGGCCCGCGAGCTCGGTCTGCTCGGTATCCAGACCACTCAGGTCACGCTTTCACGCGACATCCGCGAGATGAATCTCGTCAAGACCGGGGACGGCTATCGCCCTATGCCCGACGAGAGCGGCGGACCCGAACTGGCGAACGTCGCCAATGAGTACCTCCTCGACATACGCGTGGCTCAGAATTTAGTCGTGTTGCGCACATCTCCGGGAAACGCGAGTCCTCTCGCGGTTGCTATCGATAGAGAGGAATCGACCGACGTGGTGGGGACTCTTGCCGGCGATGACACGGTGCTCGTCATCACTCCCGACAACAGCATCGCTGAACGCTTCCGGAATCACATCCTTGAACTGATTTCCTGATTCCGTTTGTGAGTTTCCGGTGAGCGTGCGTCACTGAAAGCGTCGAAACCCGGGCAATGAACGGCCGCGAGCCGCGAATCATCATTAAGCTTCTCGTTCACTGTTGGGCCGAATAAAGCCGGTCGACTTGACAGACTATTATCGGTGCAATATATTTGACCCATATATATGGCGCCGCTAGATCATGCGCGTAAGAATGGCAGCGCCGAGCTTCTGATCCTCGCCCAACTGGAGACTCGATCGCGCCATGGATACGAGATAGCTTCCGAGATTGAGCGCCGCTCGGGAGGGTCAGTCAGTTTTCAGCCGGCCTCGCTGTATCCCGTGCTCTATCGGATGGAACGGCAGGGCTGGATTGCGGGACGATGGGTGGAAAAGCAGGGACAGCGCAGGCGGCGGTACTACCGTTTGACGGCGCTGGGAAGGGCTGAGCTCGCTGCACAACGGTCGAGTTGGTCTGAGTTCCTGACTGGGCTGCGGCAGACCGCGGGGTTACAAGATGCCTGATTTCAGAGCCTATGTGAGGGCCAATCTGCGACTGCAACGGGTCTCCGGTGCAAGAGAAGCCGAGCTCGTAGAAGAGATCGCACTTGATCTGGAGGAACGCTACCGCCGCTTGGTTCGTAACGGCACTGATCCAGAAGAAGCGTGGCGGCAGATCCAAAACAGTAACGACTGGCCAATGATAACTCGGGAGCTTAGTGGAGCGTTGCGGCCCGAAGTTGGCTCTGATTGGGAGCCGGCGAAAAGATTCAATTTGCTGCTGAATTTGCTGAACAACTTTCGTTTTGCGGCGAGGCTGCTACTCAGGAATCGGGGTTTTACAGTCGCGACAGTGCTGACACTTTCTATCTGCCTGGGTGCCAATCTTTCGATTTTTGCCGTGATCGATTCTATTCTGCTGCGGCCTCTTCCGTTTCCGGACGCGAAGCGCCTGGTCACAACGGTTAACAGCTATCCGCTGTCGGGAAGTCCACATTCGGCGGCCTCGCTTCCCAACTACTATGACTATCGGGAAAAAATAAAGGCGTTCGCGTCTACGGCGATTATCACGCGCACGAGCGAGTACGCTATTGTCGGCGTCACTGGTTCGCCGCGCCGGGTTGAACGCGATCGGGTATCACCCGAGTTCTTTGGGACGCTTGGAGTTCCCCTGCTGCTGGGTCGCGCTTTCAGCGACGATGAAATGGTCTATTCGCGAAGCGGGGTGGCCGTCCTTACATATGAGTTTTGGCAGAGCTATTTCAACGGTGACCCGAAGGTTGTTGGCCGCACCTTTCAAATGGACGGATCGACAACTACGGTGGCAGGGGTTCTGCCGAAAGGGTTCCGTTTTCTGTCTCGCCATACGCAGATTTATATACCGGCGGCCTCCGATCCCAAGGAACGTGCAGTTGATCAACGACACAACAATCGATTTCAGTTGATTGCACGGCTTGCTCCGGGGGCGACGCTGGCAGCGGCGCGCACGCAAGTCAGTGCGTTGAGCGGCGCGCAGATGAAGGACGATCCGTTCGCTGCGATGCTGCGGGCGGACGGTTTCCACGCCCTGGTCAACGAACTACATGAGGATCATGTTGAAAGCATCAAGCCCACACTTGTTCTTTTGCAAAGTGGTGTATTGCTGTTGCTGGTGATTGGCGGCGTGAACGTGGCGAACCTTTTACTGATTTTGGCAAGCAGCCGTGCAAAAGAAGTGGCGATCCGGCAGTCACTCGGTGATTCGCAATGGGAGGTAGCGAGACAAGCTCTGGCTGAAACGGTATTGCTCACACTGATTGGGGGCTGCGGAGGTTTGCTGACTGCTGCAGCCGGAATCAGGCTGCTCGCAAGGTTGGGGGTGGACCAGTTGCCGCTGGGTGAATCCGTCTCTTTCGATTGGCGTACTGCATGTGTCGCTTTCGCGGGCGCGGCTGTTTTGGGAGTGCTCATTGCGGTTCCCGTGGCAGGCTTCCATCTTCGAGGGCGTTTGGTGGGTGCGATGCAATCGGAAACGCGCGGTGGAACCAGCAGCCGCTCGGCGCAGCGCCTTCGGCACGGCTTCGTCTTCGCGCAGATCGCCTTGTCGTTTGTGTTGTTATCAGGCGCAGGATTGCTAGGCATCAGCCTAAAACACGTCCTTGAGACTTCACCCGGTTTTCAATCGGAGCACTTGCTCGCGGGGCAGATCAGTCTCCCGTATAAAAAGTATCCCGATCCGGCAGCTGCGCAGAGACTCATCGATCGGCTATTGAACACGCTTCAAGCCGAGCCTGGAATCACGTCGGCTGCGATCACCGATTTGATGCCGTTTGGTGGGGATGACGATAATGGCGTGACGGCAGTAGAGGGCGTCGGGAAAGATAAGAGCGGGACGGATTCTAATTATCGGAACGGAATCGCAGGCGGATATTGGCGAACCATGGGAATTCCGCTCCTTGAGGGACGCTTCTTAGACGATAGCGACCAAGAGCGGAAGCGGCGCGTGTGTGTGGTGGACAGAGCTTTTGCCGAGCGATATTGGCCGGGGCGCAGTGCGCTCGGGCACAGGGTGAATAATGATGGGCCGATATTCAAGAAGGATGACGCGTTCACGATCGTGGGCGTTGTGGCGCCGGTGAAACAAACTGGAATAGATGAGACGAAGCCGCTTGGGACAATCTACTATCCGTATGAGTATTGGCCGTCGCCGGAGATAGCGGTGGTACTGCAAACGCCTTTGACGGTGGAGGCAATAGGGCCGAGGCTTCGCCAAATCGTTCTGCAGATCGATCCCGATTTGCCTATCGATCAAGTGAAACTGCTGGACAGTCTTATTGACGAGAGTATGGTGACGCGGCGCTCGACGACGGTCCTGGCGGGTACCTTTGCCACTGTTGCGCTGTTGTTGACGGTTATTGGCGCCTATGGTGTGCTGTCGTTCGCGGTAGGGCAGCGGCGGCGCGAAATCGGAGTGAGAATGGCGATTGGGGCGGCGCCGCAGCAGGTGCTTTCTCACTTCATGACCCTTGGCATGAAGCTGCTTTGGGGAGGGATCGCCTTGGGAGGGCTAGGGGCGTGGATGACGAGCCAGGCTATGCAGAGGCTTCTGTTTGGCGTTCGGGGTGTGCCATTGGGAGTTCTTGGGACGACCGTCGCGGTCATGGCGACGGTGGTGCTCATGGCGACTTTTTTACCGTCGTATCGCGCCTCGCGGATCTCTCCTATGGAGGCCCTGCGCGAGGATTGATCGGTGGATGGGCGCGCGATTTGAGGTCGCGCGCAGGCGGCTGTCCCGGTAGAAGAGGCCGATGGATGACCGTCAAGCAAACCAGAAGCGCCGGTCCCCATTTGGCTCAACATGAGTCCCGTCGGCCATCCTGTACCCTTCTCAATACGCCGCAGCTTGAAAAACGGCTGGCTCATTTGGCTATTTGCCAGGAGTGCCAAACGCCATCCTGCATTCTGAACTGCCGGGAAAGGACATGCACCCTGGCAAGACGGCGCCGGTCTGGCTAAGCTTGTTATCGCCTGAACAGCACGTGTGGAGTGTCAACATCTGTGATTGGAATTGCGATAGAAGTATCTTCGCAGTCTCAAATGCCGTCTCCGGAATTGGTGACGAGTGATATGGCCTCGTCGCACCATTGCACGTAACCTCTTGCAGCAAGGATGCCACGACGTAAAGTGAGTAGCGGCCCCAACCGTGACGCCTTGCCCATGAGTTTACCGTCACGGTGGCGCTCCAGCGAATCTTCGTAGTAGAAAAGTTTCGCAGCGTGATGCTCTTTGATCCGCCGAAGATGCTCAATCATTCGCTCGCGGGACAAGAGGTCGAAGCATAGAACCTTCACCATCTGTTCGTCACGGACCTGGGCGTCGGCGGAAGGCTCGTCAACCCATTTCTTGAGCTCTTTTCGACCACTCGCCGAAAGACGATAAATCTTCTTGGTCTGTCCCTTCTTCCCAGGTTGTTCACGGTACCTCAGAAAACCAGCGGCTTGGAGTTGTTGAAGAGCAGGGTAGATACTGCTGTGCTCGGCAGCCCAAAAATGCTGACCCAAATTCGCTAGCCACAGCGTCAGGTCATAGCCACTGCTCGGTGCTGCATCGATGCCGGCCATCAAAACGTATTGAAGCGAACTCATCTTCATTATGTCGATATTGACATAATGAGCGTTCGTCTGCGACTATGTACCAGCGAGGAGAAGCCATGTCGCGAGAGCAGAAAGTTGCAGCGGTTGAGGCCTATTTGGATTGTTTCGCGACGAAGGACCCGTCCAAAGTGTCCTTTGCCGAGGACGTAACGTTTGAAGGCCCGCGCATGCCAAAGTTGACTGGTCGACAAACTATACTCGGATTTCTAACGAGTATCCTGCCCATGGTCAAGGGCATCCAGTTGAAGCAGCACATCGTCGAAGGAGACTATGTTGCAACTGTCTTCGATATGGAGACATTGAACGGCGTGGATCACGTCTTTGACCGGATTCACATTGTAGACGGAGAGATCAGAGCAATACAGACGTTTTACTATCCGCAGCAGGCCCCTGAAAGACCTGCTTAGCCGACGTGCGCCCATTGATCATAAGCTTTACGACGGGAACGGCAAGTGAGGTTGTCGGAACAGTAGGCCGGGTAGCTCTAGAGCTTTTTCTTCGTCGCGGCTGATCGGCACAATTAATCGCGCAGAATTCGCTTGCAAACGCGTGGGGAGTCCTTCTCCCGGCTCAGCAATTCCGCAATCGCGTTAGGCAGCTTCGCTTCCATAAATTCCTCAATGGGCATAGGCAGGGCCAGCGACCAGTTAGGATTTTTGTCGTTCAGTGTCGCCGGAATATTCGGCCTCTCGATCACCGACGCCGCATCGTCCAGCGACGCCGTCAAAATGCGTGAAGGAGCCCGCGCCAGCAGCCGATAAGCTCCGGCGATAACATCTTCAATCGGGTTGCTTTCGTCCAGTCCCGCCATCGATTTCAGACGGGCGCGGATCTCCGCTGTGCTCTCCTCGTTAGGATTCAAATCCAACTGCTTCTGCTTCTCTAAATCCGCTCCCGTCCAAAGCCCCGCTACCGTGGGCAGATCGTGCGTGGTCACCGCAACTAAAGCTTCCTTGGGATAGTTGGCGGGACTGCCGGGCTCAAACCACAACAGCCGGTACGACATGATCCGGTGTTCCGCCAATTTCTCGCGAACGCCCTCTTCTACAGTGCCCAAATCTTCACCGACCACGTATGCGCGCGCTCGCTCACTTTCGAGAGCCACAATCGCCAACATTTCGTCCGCGTTGTAACGGACATAGGCGCCGTTCAATGCCTGCTGGCCCTGCGGAATCCAGAACAAACGGAACAGCCCCATCACGTGATCGATACGCAGTCCTCCGCCATGCCGGAACCCTGCGCGTATCGTTTGCACGAACGGTTCGTAGCCGGTCGCGCGTAGCTTGTGCGGGACGAAGGGCGGCAGCCCCCAGTTTTGGCCTTGCGTATTGAACTCATCGGGAGGCGCTCCCACGGTGACACCTGTCGCAAAGAAGTCCTGCCATGCCCACGCGTCAGCACCGTCGGGATCAACTCCGATCGGCAGGTCCTGCATCAGGGCCAGATGACTGGCGGCGCGCGCAAGCTGCGTATCCAGCAGCCATTGGACCCATTTAAAGAACCGAATACGACTGGCGTGCTCTCGACCGAATTGGGCAACCTCGAGAGACGCCGGATGCTGAAGCCCCGCCGGCCAGTTGTGCCATCCCGAGCGCTGTAGCTCCGCAATCGCACAAAATGTCGCAAATCGATCCAGATCGGACCCGTGCTCGCGGCAATATGCATCGAAGGCCGGATCGCCAGTGAATTGCAACCAGAGCAGGCCCAGCGCCTCCATCTTTAGTTTGAAAATCTTGTCGCGATCGATCAACCGCTGCGCGTTTAAATCCCGTCCAGCCCGAGCCAATTCCTCTATTTGCGGTATCTGGTCCGCCGTCGCCCCTGGTATCCACTCAATGCGCAACCAGAGCGGATTGAAAAATCGCCGGGAGCTAGGGAAGTATGGGCTAGCCTGCTGCCGATCCAGAGGACTTGCCGCACTCAGCGGGTTAACCAGCATTATGCCCGCGCCCAAATTGGAAGCCGACCAAGACGCAATGCGGTCGAGATCCCCGAAATCTCCAATCCCCCAGCTCTCGCGAGACCGCGCCGCGTAAAGCTGAGCCGCCCATCCCCACGTCTTCAGTTCATCCGGAAGCCAGCACTTTCCGGGGCTGACGATTAGCCGCCTCACTACTCCGTCGCCGTCGTACTGCATCCGGTGATATCCATTGGGAAGATCGGCCGGCAAACGGTGCTCGCAAGTCACGGTTTCGCCGTTTTCGAGCACGATGGTCGCCGGCCTGGGCGCCTCGCGCTGCGCACCGCTATGTATAATCACGACCGAATCATCAGGAGGCGCCGCGACCGAATCTGGATCGGCGCCTATAACTGTCAGTAACGTGTCAATCGTTTCCTCCGGCACCTCGTGCCAATTCCCAAATGCATCTTCATAATTCAGGTCGATACCCCAACCGTTGGTTCGCCTCAATTCGGCCATACCCGATGGACGCAAATTCTCAGAGGGCGCAGTGATAAAACTCAAAGCTGGTGAACAGAAACTTTGTGTTAGTGTGCGCGCTGCTTGCCGTCCCATCTGTACTGTCCGCGGAAGACCATCCGCCCGAGGCAATCCGGCAAGCCAGTTTGGGCGTTAGCCTGTCACAACAGGCCAAGTACCGGCAGGCCATCGAAGCGTATCATCGTGCAATCGCTATCGACAATCGCTTGCCCGGAATATATCTGGACCTGGGTCTCGCGTATTTCAAGCTGGGAGATTTTCGCAATGCTCGCGATGCATTCGCTCAGCAAGACCGTACCGCGCCCGATGCTCGCGTAACCACGCTTCTGGCTATGAGCGATTTCGGCCTTGGTCAATACCGAAACGCCGCCGACCGCCTTAAACCGGTCTATGATGCGCAGCCCGGCAACCCGGAATTGGGCTATCTCCTGGCCAAATGCTACGTCTGGTCGGGCCAGAAGGAACAAGCGATGACGCTGTTTCGCACACTCCTCGAACGTGATCCCAATGCAGCGCCCGTTCACATGTTATTGGGCGAAGCCTTGGATGCCGATCTCAAGACGGATGAGGCCATCACCGAGTTCGAAGCCGCGGCCAAAGCCGCGCCCGCGCAACCGGACGTGCACTTCGGCCTCGGATACCTCTATTGGAAACAGCATCGGGATGACGACGCCGCCCGGGAATTTCGCCAAGAGCTGACCAACGATCCGAACAGCGCGGATGCATTCGCTTATCTCGGCGACGTCCTTTTGAAACAGTCGAAAAAACAGGAAGCCATGGAAATGTTGAAGAAGGCGATCGCGCTACGGGGCGATCTGCATGTGGCCCGGATGGACTTGGGTATCTTGTACTCCGAGCAGAAGCAGTACGATCTCGCCATCGATCAATTCCGTGAGGCCGCGCGTTATGATCCCACCGCCTTCGACGCCCACTACCGCCTCGGACGCTTGTACGCCGACTTAGGCCGTGCCAAAGAAGCCGATGCCGAATTCGCCATCGTCAAGAAGCTGCATGAAAAGAAAGACGAAGAGCCGCTAATGAAGATCAGCGGTCCCTGACTGTTTCGGAATTTGGGAAAACACATCCACCAGCGGAATCTCAATCTCGCCGGCAACCAAAATTCCTGACTCGTTCAGCTTGACCCACTCCGCATCCTTGTCATAGATCCACGCGATTCTGCGCTCCGGATCGATTACCCAGCAGTGCGGGACGCCCCATTGGTGATACTCTTCGCACTTTGCCAAAAGCTGCCCGGGCCGGTCATCCGGCGATGTAATCTTAATGCAGAGAAAGACAGGCTTCGTCGGATAAGGATGTTCGAACGTATCAGGTCGAACAACTGCAACGTCCGGTATAAGGAACTTACCACGACTGATCCGCACCTGTAATTCAGGGAGGGCCCAGAACCTCTCAGTCCGGGTCGCCAGAAACACGATAAGCATTCTCTGAATAAGAGAGTGCAAGGCAGTTGGCATAGGCTTCTGGTACAACACGCCATCGATGTACTCGCAGTACGGCTTTACGTCGAGCTTCAAATACTCTTCAACGGACATCAGTGCCGATGCGCTCATAAGCCTTCCCTATCATTCTCCAACACTCCCCGTGCCAGCGCCAGCGCCTGCTCTTTCGTCGAAATCTCGCGCTCCAGCTGCGCCGTTTCCACAGCCTCCAGCGCCTTGGCAAAGGACGGCCCCGGATCGTAACCGGCACTGATCAAATCCCGCCCTGTGATCAGCCGAGGCGGCCGCAATTCTTCCTCTCCCAAATGCGCTAACTGCTCTCGAACGAAATCATAGGCCGCTGTATAACCGTTGCTCGCCTGCGTGTCCAGCCGATGCAGCTCCAAATGCTCCTCAAAATCGGGCAGCCGCAAGAACCGCTTCAACGTGCTGGCCCGCATATGCAACACGTCCTTGAAGCGCATGTGATTCGCCACCAGTGAAACAATCTGATCGGATTCATCGTGCGGAAATTTGAGTCTCGCCAGAATGCGCCCGGCCATCTCAGCCCCAATCTCCGCATGTCCGTCGAACCGGATGCGGTCGGCGACGCGAAAGGTAGGCGGCTTGCCAACATCGTGCAGCAGAACCGCAAACGCGAGCGTCGCCGTCGGGTGGTCGAGCTCTGCCAGCATCATCAGCGTGTGCGTCCAGACGTCGCCCTCCGGATGGAATTCCGGAGGCTGCGGAACGCCTTGGTACGCCTTCACTTCGGGCAGAATCTCAGCCAGCAGACCCGACTGGTCCAGCAGTTCCAGGCCTAACCGCGCATCTCCCTCCGTCAAGATTCGGATCAGTTCGTCACGAATCCGTTCTGCCGAAATGCGATGAATGGCCGGCGCCAGTTCCTGGATGGCTCTCATCGTCTCCCGCTCGATCGCAAAATTCAGCCGGGCGGCGAATCGCACGGCGCGGAGCATGCGCAGATGGTCTTCCTCAAACCGGCGATGGGGCTCGCCGATCGCTCGTACGATCCCGTCGCGGAGGTCAGCTTGTCCGCCGCAATAGTCCAGAATCTCGCCGGTCAGCGGGTCTTCCATCAGGCCATTGATCGTAAAATCGCGCCGCAATACATCCAGCCGCGGATCTGTCTCGAAGCGGACTTCATCGGGCCGGCGTCCGTCCGCATATGCCCCTTCACTCCGAAAAGTGGCCACTTCCACTTGGGCGCCCGGCCCTGAGCCGACCAGAATCACGCCGAAATGCGCGCCCACTGCCTGAGACCGTGGAAAATAGGAGAGGACACTCTGGGGTGTCGCGTCGGTGCTGACGTCGTAGTCCTTGGGTTGGGCGCCGAGAAGGCGGTCGCGAACGCAGCCGCCTACCAGAAACGCTGTATGGCCTCGCGCGCGCAATTCACGGACGATATCGATTGCCAGTTCTTGGCGTGTCATGCTAGGAGATTCGTCCATTTGAATGGAAACGGCATCTAAGATTTCTACGACCGCGAAGGTCGTTGTAGCGACTACGGTCGCTCTCTCCTTTATTAGCTTTTGGCGCGGCGCGGCCATCGTTTTGAGCGACCTCGCCTCTTCCATGTTCTACGCTGGCGGCATCGCCGAGCAAGCCATCGGAAAATCGGCCGCCTGGTACGTCCTCGGCGTTATGATTTTCAGCTTTGCCGTGCGCGCGGTCTACATGGAAAGCTGCGGCATGTTTGTCCGCGGCGGCGTCTACGTAGTGGTACGCGACAGTATGGGTCCGTTCGTCGCCCGCCTGTCGGTTTCGTCGCTTGTCTTTGATTACATTCTGACCGGTCCCATCAGTTGCGTCAGCGCGGGCCAGTACTTGGGCCGGCTTATGAATGAGCTGCTGACTGCGCTTCACCAAACCGCCCAGATGAATCCCAACCATTTCGCGGCTTTCTTCGGCATTGCGGTCACGCTCTATTTCTGGGTGAGCAACATCAAAGGCATTGAGGAGTCAAGCGGCCAGGCTCTGCGGATCATGCAGATTACCACGGTCATGGTGGTGATCCTGCTTATCTGGTGTCCGCTCACCATCATCCTGAATGGCCGTTGGAACCTTCCGCCCTCCCCGCTCCCGCACAATCTCGTCTTCACCAAGGAGTCGCTGGGATGGTTTCGCGGTACTGTCTGGCCGACCATCCCTATCGTTGCGATCATCATCGCCTTCGGACATTCATTGCTCTCGATGAGCGGTTTTGAAACGCTTGCACAGGTCTACCGCGAGATTGCCTATCCCAAACTCAAGAACCTCAGGATCACCGGCAATATCGTATGCATCTACGCCATTATTTCCACCGGCGTGATTACGCTCTTCGCCGTCATGATCATTCCCGATGCCGTCCGCAAGACCTACGTCGACAACCTGATCGGCGGGTTGGCGATGAACTTGGCCGGGCCCCACTCGCTCCGCCTCCTCTTTCATATCTTCGTGGTAATTGTGGGCGTTCTTATCTTATCGGGCGCCGTTAATACATCCCTCATCGGAGCCAATGGCGTCTTAAACCGCGTAGCGGAAGACGGCGTCCTGCTCGACTGGTTCCGCAAGCCGCATGCCAAATTCGGCACCACCTATCGCATTATCAATCTCATCACGATCATGCAAGTGGGGACAATCGCTCTCAGCGGTGGAGACGTCTATCTACTCGGGGAAGCTTACGCTTTTGGCGTAGTCTGGAGCTTCACGCTCAAGTCGCTCGGCGTTTTGGTCCTGCGCTTCCAGCGGCACGATCAGGAATACAAATTTCCCCTCAATCTGCACATCTTCGGGCGCGAAATCCCCGTAGGCCTCGGTGCGACCACGCTAGTGCTGCTGGCCACCGCCGTCGCCAATCTCTTCTCAAAGCAATACGCGACCATCTACGGCGTTAGCTTCACTCTGGCATTCTTCATCATGTTCACGATCTCCGAGCGCGTGAACGCGCACAAGCACAAACACGCTAAGCGTGAACATGCTCTTGAAAAGTTTAATCTCGATCAGCAGCCGCAGATAGATGCCGGCTCGCTCCATGCCCGGCCCGGTTCCGTGCTGGTCGCAGTTCGCAATCCGAGCAACATGGTGCATCTCAAGCGGACGCTTCATAAAACTAACTTGCGCCGGCACGACATCGTTGTCATGACGGTGCGCCCGTTGCAGGCCGATAGCGAATATGCGCTTAACGAGGATCAAGTCTTCGGATATGACGAGATAGCGCTCTTCAGCGCCGTAGTCACTCTCGCCGAAAAGGAAGGCAAACCGGTCGAACTGTTGGTGGTTCCCGCCATCGATCCGTTCGACGCTGTGGTAACCACCGCCAGCAGCCTGAAGGTCACGCGCCTTGTTACCGGCGTATCGCCACGGATGTCGTCCGACGAGTTAGCTCGAAGAATCGGGCTCGCCTGGGAACGGCTTCCTGAGCCGCGCCACTCTTTCTCACTCGAAATCATCACTCCCGATCGCCCGTCCACCTATGTCAATCTCGGACCTCATCCGCCTCGTCTTTGGCCGGAGGATGTGGACAAGCTACACGATCTTTGGCTGAATCTGAGTTCCTCCGATGCCCTGGGCGCCAAACTCCACCACCGCGATGTCGTTGGGCTCGCGCTGCGCCGTCTGGAGATCCAGTTACACGGCCCCGAACGGGAAACAGTGATTCAGCAGCTCGACGAGGAGTTGAAAAACCACGCTGGCTGAGCCGCTCCGAGCGCCAACGCCCCCTATACGTACGGGAACGTGCAGGGATCAACCGGCGCTTCCACCCCGCTCGCCTCATGAATGCGCTCCATGAGCCGCTGCCGCAATCGATGGGACAGGTCCTTGATCTCAGCGCGCCCGGCGAGGTTTACATGCTGAAAAGGATCGGCGTAAAGATCGTAGACCATGTACTCCTGATAGCGTTCCGCGCTCGGCACAGGTTTCCATCCCGGCAACTTGGGAGCGGCAACGGCGTACGTAAATTGCGGCGTGCGCAATATGCGGCCCGTCATAAATTCGCTCATTTGGATGTAAACTTCGTTTCGCCAGTTTGCCGCGTCGCCTCGCACCAGGGGTAACATGCTCTTCCCCTGCATCGTCGAAGGGACGGCCGCACCGGCTGCCTCAATCAGCGTCGGCGTCAGGTCCACTTGACTCACAAGCTCCTGAACCACAGTCGGGCGG